>CAZXOF010000001.1:0-30475 GCA_964642255.1 uncultured Eggerthellaceae bacterium
ACAAAAACACCTACGTGAGCAACATACGCTAAAGACGTATATTAAGACATGCAAGACAAGGCGTATATATACTTATGCTATTAGCTAGCTTGAACAATGCAGTCATAGCGTACGGTTTTGCCGGAAAGGGAATAGCTTGGTGTAACCCCGGCTAGGAATGGGCCTTTAGCGGGGCGTTTAATAATGGTCTTGTGCGGGTGCGTAGCAAGGGCAGTCGCAAGAAGAGTTTCTTGATCTTTGCAGGGTTGCTCAAGGCGGTGCAGTAACTGAAAGGCTTTCTTAACGGCAGCACTTTTGCGACGTGCGGGAAACATTGGGTCAAGATAGACAACATCGGGGGTGTATGTTAGGTGAGGGAGTACTTCGATGCTGTCTGCCTCAATAAAGGTTATACGACTAACTGTCTCTGCAAGATCAGAGATATATGCAGCTCGTTGAAGCGCATCGCGCAGTAGTGCTGCAATCACAGGATTTCGCTCCAATAAGACAACAGAAAAGCCTGTGGCGGCAAGTAACAGTGCATCTTTGCCTAAGCCTGCTGTGCAATCAATTGCCGTAGGAACGCTTGCGTTATGGCGAATCTTAGCGGCTCGCAGGAGGAGTTCTTGTGAACGGTTGTTGGGTGCTAGGCGTGCGCGTTGGTCACTGAAATCAACGCGAAGTTCAAGAGAATCGCTTGCAAGTACAAGCCCATCATCGGTGCTGCGCAACTCAAGACCTGCTTGATGCGCTAGCGCTTGTGCGCGAGCAAGTGCGACACAGTCCGCATTTCGGGAAGCATTAGTGTCATGTGCGTTGTGGATGTGAGTTATGCGCAGGCGTTGCATCGTCTACATGCGGTCTGGGCAGATGGTTCAGCAGCAAATCCTCCCAAGGCGGTTTCACGCAGAGCAGGAGGTAGTGAAAGCCCCACAGTCAAAAGTGCATGTACGGCTTCATCAAAGGGGATAAGTGGTTTCATGCCTGATAAGGCGAGTTGAGCTGCCGAAAGCGCATTGGCAACTCCAATAGCATTGCGCTGTTGACAGGGTACTTCAACAAGACCGCCGACAGGGTCACATACAAGGCCTAACATATTACCAATTGCGATTGATGCAGCTCCGAGTGCGGTAGCGGGACTTCCTCCAAAGAGCTCTACTAGTGCGGCAGCTGCCATGGCTGAAGCCGATCCAACTTCTGCCTGACACCCTCCTTCGGCTCCTGATATGCTTGCATTGCGTTCGATAAGCATGCCTATCTGGGCTGATGTGTACAAGGCGTGAGCAATATCATTCTCACTTGCATTAAGGTGGTTTGCCACCGCAAACAGACATCCAGGTACAACTCCAGCCGATCCTGCTGTTGGCGCTGCAACAATAACACCCATTGAGGCACTACGTTCAAGCACTGCCATTGCACGCGTTACAGCATCGGTCTGCACTGTGCCCATAAGCCCGCATGCAAAGCTCTTGTTTGCGTTGGCAACCATCTTTGCTTCTCCACCAATGAGCCCACCAATTGATTTGATAGGGTGCTCGATAGGTTGTGTTGTTTCATCGCGCATAACCTCAATAATGCGATCCATAGAAGCAGCTGCTACGTGCGGGCCTTCAAGTAGCTCTTCGCGTAAGCGTGCGAGTGTGCCGATGCTGCAGTTCATTTCGCTGCACAGTTCAAGCAAACGCCTACCCGAGGAGATTTCAGCTTCTTCGGCCTCACCCGTTGCGGGTCTGCCCGATCCGGGAATATTGATTAGTGTTGCTGTACGCACGAAGGGAAGATTGCGAACAAGTTTAAGTGCATCAGGGTTGGGTAGGTTATCCATCTCGAATACGGTATAGGCTCCCGCACCACGCACGGTGCGATATGAACGCATAAAGGCGATATTGATCTTAATTTCTGCAAGAAGGCTAGTAAGTTGCGAAAGTACGCCCGGCTGATCGTCGTGCGAAATAAACAGCGTGTCATATTCGCCAGTGATATCAACATCTACTCCATCAATGCGTGAGGCACGTACTCGCCCGCCACCTAAGCTCACAGCACGCACTACAAGTTGCTCGCCACCATTTCCTTCCATAGCAATATCAACGGTGTTTGGGTGGAGCGAGGCATCATCTCCTGCCGCGATGAAACGATACGAAATTCCGCGCTCCTTCGCTAAGTCAAAGGCGGTTCTAATGCGTTTATCATCGGTTGCAAGTCCCATAATGCCGGCAAGAAGCGCTCGATCAGTGCCGTGTCCTTGATATGTGTAAGAAAAACTGTTGAACAGGGAAAATTCGACGTGCTTGATAGGAGTTTCCAGAAGTGATGCCGCAACCGATGCGCAGCGCAAGGCTCCTGCGGTATGCGAGCTTGATGGTCCAACCATCACAGGCCCTAAGATGTCAAACACCGATACCTGTGCCATTTAGCACTCCTTAATTGCTTCAAGAATAGCTGTACGCAGCTCGCGTATGCCGAGATCCTTTTCAGCTGATGTTATAAGCATGGCAGTTTCTGCAGATAGATCAAGTTGTTTTCGGATAGATGCTGCATGACGAGCCTGCTGTTGTTTTGAAAGCTTATCGGCCTTGGTGAGTACGATTACAAACGGTAAGTTACTGTTTTTTAGAAAGTTGACCATCGTAAGATCAAGCGCGGATGGATCATGCCGAATATCAATAAGCGACACAATAAGTGCAAAAATACGTTCTTGATTGAAATAGCCCTCAATGAGTTGCGACCAACGATTTTTCTCCGATTTTGATACTCTTGCATAACCGTAACCGGGAAGATCAACAAAGTTGGCGCCGTCAACAGTGCCATCAACATCGTAGAAATTGATGGTAGCCGTTTTGCCAGGTGTTGCTGACACCTTTGCAAGTCCTTTGCGATACATGAGTTTATTGAGTAGGGATGACTTACCAACATTTGAGCGACCGGCAAACGACACTTCGGGCAGCGTTGAGGGCGGTAATTGAGATGCGGTACCGTAAGCCGCCTTAAACGAGACATTGTGGAAATTCAGTGCCATACGTGCTGCTTTCTGTCGGCGAGTGTCCGTTTATTTGGCAGCCTCAACGTGTTGCTTAGAGACGGAAATGAGGGTTTGCATCTTAGCATAGGGCTGTGGGATGTATGTGATGAGCGTCAGGTCAAGCGGTCATAAAACCACGTGATAGGTGGTAAAACGGTGGGGTTGTATGTGAGGGGCGCGTTATAAGGTTAAAAGGATGTGTCGTGGGTAACAAGGTGCTGTGATGGAATGTGTGATTCTATGCGAAACATAGCTATAGACATACGGGTGCAAGAAAAGAGGTGAACGGCATGAATGTATCGACAAGATGCAAGGCGACATCTGCGCATGAAGGCACCCTGCTGTATATGGTGTTGTCATGGATGCTAGTTGGCGTGTGGGCCGGGTTTATTGTTCTTATGTCCTCTAAAACGGGTGAGACATTATCAAGTGGCAATAGCGTGGTGTCTCAGCTGTTTTTGCTTATCAATGAAAGTGTGTCTCAGCTTTTTGGATATGAATACGAAGTGGCATCGGTTTTAGGGCACTTTTGTGAATATGCGGTATTAGGGGCGCTACTTGTCAATGCTTTGCACTGGCATATTTCATTGCAGTATGCTTGTGTGTTTGCCGTAGTGATTGCAAGTATGTATGGTGTCAGTGATGAGTTTCATCAGTGGTTCGTACCAGGGAGAACATCTGATCCTGTTGACTGGCTAGTCGATACAGGAGCTGCAGCATTGGGGGTTATTGGTGTGGGATGGCGTATACGGGCAGTTGCCCGACAGCACGCATGCCATACGAGGTGATCAACGTGGCACAACAACTCATACTTGATCGGTATCGCCCTATGGGAAATGCCTGGACGGGCGGTTTTAGTACCGTGCAGGTTGCGTGGGATACGCGCATTCGTCGCAAGGTTGCTATTAAATGTCTTGATCTTTCGGAAGCACCCTGTATTGATGCGAGCGGTTCTGAACCGGAGTGGCTTGCGTCTATTCCTGGGCTTGAAGAAGCACGTACGGCAGCACTGCTGTCTGATCTAAATATTGTTACTGTTTACGATTTTGAGATTCAGGATGCAACAGCCTATCTTATTATGGAATATGTTGATGGGCTTACTCTCGAGCAGCTTCTGTGTACTTACGGAGACAGCATTACTCTTAATACGGTAGCAGCGGTGCTCTTTGATGTGGGACATGCACTTGCAAGAGCGCATGAAAATGGTGTACTTCATCTTGACGTAAAGCCCGCTAATATTCTCATTGATCGACAAGGCCGAGCCAAGGTAACAGACTTCGGACTTGCAACGCTTGCTGATGCTAGTGGTAGGGCAACAACGGGAAGTGGCACTATTGGTTACATGCCACTTGAACAAATGCAACAAGAGCTGCTTGATGCTCGTACTGATGAGTGGGCACTTGCAAGTGTGATATATGAAATGCTTTCGGGTAAAAATCCGTTTCTTGCGCCAACGCTTGAGCGTGCAGAAGAACTTATTGCTGATGCGGAACTTGTAGTGCCATCACAGTGCTGGGATGCCCTTGCTTCTGAAGCTGATGACGTGGTGTTTTATGCACTTGATCCCGATCCTGATGAGCGCTATGAAACAGTTGCGGAGTTTGTTGAAGAACATTTGCCGTATTTAGGAAGCATCAAGCAAGGATACCGAGAGCTTGCAGCAATAGTCAACGGAGTATCGCTTGTGTCGCATGAGACCGATGGAGAAGAATCTGCACAAATAGCTCAGCCAGAGCGCGCGAAAGTGCACCAATTGTTGTCTGAACGAATAACGCCAAGGGTCAAGGCTGGTGCGTATCGGTTGCTGTGTGCAGGGGGAGCCGCGATTATTGCGGCATCAGCAGCAAGTGGTGTGGCGGAGGTATCTACATTACCAACGTATGTTATACCTGCATTGATTGGTGGTGTAGCGCTGCTTGCTGGTATTGCACCAAACCTTGGGGTGTTAGTGGTACTACTCTGCTTTGCCGGAGCGTGTCTTGTTGCGCGCTTGCTACTTCTAGGTTGTGTGCTTGCGGCAGCGACAGTTGTGTGGTGGCTGTCATGTGGTCGTTGTTCGCGAGCAGCCGCAGGAGTCTTGCTTGCTTTTCCGGTGCTTGGTGCTTTTGGAATCCCGATGGTGGCAGGAGGTATTTCGGGTTTTGCGCCGATAGGTGCACTGGTAAGTGGTTGTATGTTGCGTCTTCGTGCTGCTGTCGCAAGTAGTGCTATTGGTTGTGTGCTTATGTTTGCTCTGGCAAGCCTTGCAGGTGGGGACGTATGCGGCTTTGATGCAGTATCACTGTGGGCAAAGGGTTTATGTGCTGACTTGAGTGTGACAGTAGATGCGGTGGCTAATCCAGAACTTGCTATATTGGGTGAAGACGTATCCGAAGTGCAGCAGCGTGCTATTGAGTTGCTTATACAACCGGCAACGTGGGCTGCGTTTGCGGCATGGTGTGTTGCGTGTGCTGTTGTTTCAGCAGCTTTTTCGCGACAATCACGCCTGTTTGCTTCTATTGGTGCATGCGTGGGTGCGTCAGTCCTTGTTACTGTTGAATATACATTACTTATTGTGTGTGCGTACGTATTTCCCACAAATGAGCTTGATTACACAGTATTGATTGCGCCAACGCTATCGGCCGTAGGGGGTGCTGCAGTAATTTGTGTGCTCGTAAGAATTTGTGGCCTGCCTGCAAGACGTTAAATAAGCAGGCAGGCTAAGCTTGCAGTGGTACTACAGCAACTCGCATACTTTCTTGAGCAAGGGTTCAAAGCTAACCCCACGATTTTGGAAGTCTGGCTGATGGGATGACACAATCATTGCATCGTGTACTAAATCTCCAGCAAAGGCTGCTGCATCAACAAGTGAGTGACCTGTCATAATAGCTGCAAGAAGGCATGAGCAGTACAGATCGCCTGTTCCGTGCAGCATATAGGGAAGGTATTCATTTGATACTTCAATTACATTGTTATGTACGCCACCTACAAAATTACGAATCACGGTTTCGCCATCACGCTGTATACCTTTGAGCACAACATTGCGTGCGCCGCGCTCAAGCAAAGCTTCAATAATCTCTTTTGCTTCATCGTCGGGAATATCGGTTCCTGGCCAGTCTCTACCAAGGATAATCGATGCTTCAGTAAGGTTAGGCGTAAGAATATCTGCGCTTGCGGAAAGTTCAGCCATGGCATCGCATAGTTCGGGTGTATATGTGGGATACACCTTGCCATGATCGGCCATGACGGGGTCAACCACGCGGAGTGCTTTCGGGTATGCTTCATACAAATCACGAATGCGAGTTACTTGATCGGGCGCTCCAAGAAAGCCTGAATATATGGCGTCAATTCCAACACCAATGTTTTTCCAAGCGGCAAGGTAGTCGGGAAGAACTTCAGTAATGTCGTGCATATACCAGCCCGGAAATGCTGTATGAGACGAAAAAATCCCTGTGGGAACAGGGCATACATCACAACCTGCAGCAGATAACACCGGTATTGCAACACCCAATGAGCATTTGCCATAACCGCACAAGTCATGAACCGCTGCAATGCGAGGGATATAAGCTCCATCGCGCGTATAAAGACTTGCAGTGTGTGTTGATGCGGTATTGCATGAAGTATCTGATGTCATAGAACTGTCGTCTCCTCACGTGATTGATGAGCTATATAAGTAACACGAACATAAACCATATTCAGTAGATATAGGCAAGACTACTACCCGCACGCTTAAAGGATTTCCAT
Organism: uncultured Eggerthellaceae bacterium; assembly: GCA_964642255.1. Lineage (GTDB taxonomy): Bacteria > Actinomycetota > Coriobacteriia > Coriobacteriales > Eggerthellaceae > CAZBEP01. Next base: position 6,722 of record CAZXOF010000001.1, read on the forward strand.
ATGTGAGCACTTCAAACGACGAAGGCGGAAGTATTGTCTAAGAATTGTTTTTCGTTTCGTCCTCGTTGTCATCGAAAAAAGACCAGTCATCGTCTGTTCCCGTACGGTCAACAAAAAGACGTCGTGTTCGAAGTTCCAAAAGTGCACTTACAACAATGCAAATGACAATAACGGCAAAAACAAGAATGCCTACACCTGTAGGCGTTTCAAACAGAAAGTGGTAAAGTTCGGTGACGTTCATTCCAGCCTTCCTGTATCTGCCGATTCTGCGGATGTACCCAACAACCCGTACGAAACAAGCAGTATAACACTCATAAAATATATGGTAAGTCTCGTGTTTTGTGAGTATAAATAGAAATGATGCCTTTTGTGTCTGCTATGGTTACCTACGCATGTCTCGCACAGAAGTGCTAGCAAGTACCCCCAAGCAAGGGAGTTTTTGTGAGTTTGCTTCAAAACAAAAAACGCATTCTTGTCATTACCCTAACAGCTTTTGTCGGTGTTTTGGTTGCTGCAGGTGTTGCGTTTGCAATGTGGGTATCGTCTGTGAATAACCAGCTTCGTGGAGAAGATACCGCTTTGGTTGAGGATATTTTAGTAGAACGAGAAGGCTCCGAGGCTTTTTATATGATGCTTATTGGTTCAGATGCTCGTTCAGATGACTCATCTATGGGTGCGCGCTCTGATACTAATATTGTTGTACGTGTTGACCCTCAAAATAACCAGATCACGCTTATTTCTATTCCCCGTGACACAATGATCACCTTAAACGGCTCACAGGCAAAATTCAATGCGGCATATGCTTATGAGGGCGCTGTAGGAGCAGTTCGTGAGGCAAGCACGCTACTTGGCGTTGAAATTTCTCACTATGTTGAAGTGAATTTCGAGATGTTAGAAGCCTTAGTGGATGCCATTGGTGGTGTTGATGTGGAAGTAGAAAGCACCATTAATGACTCCAACGCAGGCGATGTTGTTATCGAAGCTGGTTTGCAGCAGCTTGACGGAGAAGCATCACTGGTATTTGCTCGCAGTCGTGCCTATGTTGACGGTGACTTTACGCGCACGTATAACCAGCGTTTGCTTGTGGCAGCCATCGTTGAAAAAGTGCTTTCGCTTTCAATTACTGAAATGCCTACCGTAATCGAAGCTGCTGCTCAGTGTGTTACTACCGATCTTACCATTACTGATATCATTGCGCTTGCTTATGAGTTTAAAGAGGCCGATGGCGAGCTTACTATCTATTCAGCCATGGTGCCGTCAACTACAGGAACCGTAAACGGCATTTCGTATGTGTTTACTGATGAAGAAACGCTTGCAGAAATGATGGAAGTAGTTGAAGCAGGTGGGGACCCAAGTGGCTTTACCGCTTCTCCTACCGCTTCAACTTCAAGCTCAGCAAGCAGCAGTGATAGCTCTTCATCAACCAGTTCAAGCGGCACAACAAATAGTGATTGGTCTCAAGATGGCTCTTCATCTAATACAAGCAGCGGGGCTACGTCCAACACATCGGGAACATCAGGAACTACCGATACCACAGGTACTTCAAGCGACACAAGCGACTCTGAAACATCAGATGAATTGGGCAAAGCAGAAGGCTCATCTGATAGCGACTCTGGATCAAACGAAGGGCAAACAGGTGATTCCTCTGATATAGGAGCTTCGAGTGCCACAGATGGTTCAGGTGCCACAGGTGATTCAAGCGGATCAACTGATGGAGGCTCAACAACAGATGGTGTTGTGGACGGTGATGCGGGCTCATCCGGTGATACCGGGTCTAGCTCGTCAGATGTAAGTACCACGGATTTAAACGCAAGTGGCGATTAGGTCTAGCCCTTTGTGTTTGTAAGCGTGATTAAACGCAAAGGGGTAAGGCTTGTGACATGCGCTAGGCTGTGTGGTGCATGTTATAGCGTGGCAACGAAAAATCATCCATTGTGCGAAGGCGAAGGAGGCCGATATGTCCGATGCCGCACTGCAAAACATCGCGCTGTACGAGCAATTCAAAGTCATCAATTCGGTTGATGCGACACTTTTCGACCGTTTTGATGTAAAGCGCGGTCTACGCAATGCTGATGGAACAGGCGTTGTAGCAGGAGTCACCAATATTTCAAACGTACACGGTTATATTATTGATGACAATGAAAAGCGTGCTGATGAAGGTCGTCTTCTCTATCGTGGTTATGACATATATGATCTGCTTGACACACCTCCTGCAGATAAGCGCTTTCGTTTCGAAGAAATTGTCTATTTACTGTTGCTTGGTGAACTACCAAGCAACAGTGAGCTCGATCGCTTTATTAGTGTGCTTGACGAAGAGCGAGAACTCCCTAATGGCTTTACCGCATCAATGATCATGCGTGATACGCCGCCCGATATTATGAACGTACTTGCTCGTTCCATGTTGCTGCTGTATGCCTATGATCAACACGCTGAAGATCGCAGTATTAAACATGAAATTCGCACGGCAATCTCTCTTATTTCGCGGGTACCACGGATCATGGTGCTTGCCTATTATGCTCAGCGCGCGCGCTATCACAATGACTCAATGATCATGCATCGCTTCATCCCTGGGCAATCAACTGCCGAAACCATTTTGTCGATGCTTCGTCCTGATCGCTCTTTTAGTGTAGACGAAGCACGCATGCTTGATATTATGTTGTGTCTTCATGCTGAACACGGTGGTGGTAATAATTCAAGCTTCACGGCACGTGTTTTGTCCTCTTCCGATACCGACCCGTATTCAACGTATGCGGCAGCCATTGGGTCGCTTAAGGGCTATAAGCATGGTGGAGCGAATCATCAGGTACTCGCCATGCAAAACGACATCAAAGAGCACGTTTCCAATTGGGAAAACGATGATGAGATTGCCGAATACATAACCAAGATCGTACGCAAGGAAGCTTTCGATAAAACCGGTCTTATCTATGGCATGGGTCATGCGGTGTATACCATCAGTGATCCGCGTGCTGTTATCTGTAAGCGTTTTGCGGAAAAGCTTGCAAAGAATAGTGACTATGAGGCGGAATTTGAATTACTGCGTTCGATTGAGCGTCTTGCACCCGAGGTGATTGCGCGTGTAAAAGGATCGAAAAAAGATATATGCGCAAATATTGATATGTATTCGGGCTTCGTATACTCCATGATGGGTATTCCCGAAAGTCTCTACACGCCGTTGTTTGCCTGTGCGCGTATGGCGGGTTGGGCTGCTCATCGTTTTGAGGAGATTGAATCTGGGAAGCGTATTATCCGACCTGCGTATAAATCGACGCGTAATGAGAGACGCGCGTATATACAGATGAAGGATAGGGTATAATAATCTACATGTATGCTTCGCGGTAACTCGTGCTGCGTGGTCGTTGGTGCGTGGTCAGGGGGAAGCGCATTCATAAGTTATCCGCTCAACACGAGTCGCTGCTTGCTCTTGTGGTGCTCAGTGTTTGAGTCTTTAAGCTCTTTACACAACACTGCGAAGCAGGTACGCGCTTTATGCTGCTTAATGGTTGATTTGGGCGCTATGGGTGTTTGTCTTACGATACAAGAGTAGGTGGCGTCACGCAGGGGCGTTGTTGGTACAATGGTGCCAAGGAGGTAGGTAGAGATACTCCTTGACACAGCCAAAGAAAGGTGGTTTGTCATGTCTTCGTATCCGCAACAGTTCGGTTCTTATCCACCCCCGCCTCCACCTCCGATGTCGCCCTATGGTTTGTATCCGCAGGGTCAACAGGTGGTGTATGTCTACATCCCCTATCCTGTGCCGGCAAACGAATTTCCACCTCCACCTCCCAATGCACCTTGTCCCGATTTTGACAGGCCCTTCGATGGAACAGAAGGTTCTGGCCCTGGTTTCGGTCCTGGCGGAATGCCACCTGGTGGCTTTTTTGGTGGCTATCCTGGTTCACGACGCGTGCCTGGTTCGGGTTTTGAGGGACAAAGCGATCGTCCTTGTGATGAAACTACAGGTGATCACGCGGAAGGTGAGCAGGGTGATTCTGATAGTGAATTTGGTCATGTAGATTCTCATAGTGGTCATCTTGATGTAGGTCATGCAGACGAGCGCTTTACGAGTAGGCCAAGAGCTTATAATGGCCGCTTTGATGCTCGTCCGGGCGAGCGTTTTGCAGGCAGGCCAGAGCCTCGTGGTTTTCGCCCTGAAGAAGCTCGCACAGACGAGCGTTTTGCAGGCAGACCAGAAATCCATGACGATCATACAGGTGATACTCATGTGAGCGATAACGTAATCAATAGGTCAAATGGTCTGTTTGGTAGCTTCGGTCGCGCACCACAAGCCCCTGCTGTTCATTCTGAAACAGATCGCGTAAATGAGCGTTTTGTGGGTGGCACGGCAGAATCTTTTGGGGGTAGTTATGCTGGGAAGTCACCCATTGCTCCCCTGCAGAATGAGAAGAACCCGAAAACAGGCGAGTAGCATTTCTGTATATAGCATGTATGTCGAAGTAAGATGTACCGCGTAAAACAAAGGCATCGAGTATAGCGCTCGATGCCTTTGTTTTTTGTAGGCTTTAGTCTGTACTGTGTTGACCTGCGCAAGAGAGCACCCATTCGCTGTTCGGGTGGGTGATATTCGATGTCGCGCAATGAGGTGTCTTCTTCTCTAACGTGATGATTGTTCAGATCAGCTACCTCGAGGAGAAGGTGATGTACAGATTGGTGGCGCGAAGCTATTTGTTAAGGTGCAGTAGTCTCAAGATCAATTATGGGAGGAAGTTCGTAGGGCCAACGAAGTTCAACATTTACGAAATCACCTATGTTCCACCCGGGTAGATTGGGTGTTAAAGAAATAAAGGCGTTTGCGTATGTGCAGTTTCGCAGAATCGGTCGGCCATCAAGGGGGGCTGTCCATGCAACGAACTCATCTTCGGGCGTGCGTCGCAGTATTGCTCGCTTGATGACCGTCAGATTTGGCGGTCCGGGTTTACTAGCATCAAGCATACGGGCATTTACTACAGGTGGAAAATACAGAGGTCTGCTTAAATATAGATCAATAAAAGGCTTTACAAAGAGATCAAGGGCAAACTCGGCTCCAACGGGCGGGCCAGCAATGCCAATAACAGGCGTACCTTCGAACAGAGAAAAAGAGCAGTGTCGTGCTGGCACCTGGGTAAGCTCGTGGCAAATAATTTTCCCGTATCTATCAAGAAGCTCACAAGTACAATCGTCGTTACCTTTAGAAAATCCGGCGTTTACAACAACGATGTCGGATCTTACCTTGGCTTCTATTAAGGTATCAAGCATCTTATGTTGTTTATCTTCTACAATAGGGAAGGGTATGACTTGTGCGCCCCATTGGGTTAGTTTCGTGTGTGCCATCACAGAATTAGAATCAATGTTTTTGCCCGCAGATAAGGAATCCTCTGGACTTACCAGCTCGTTGCCGGAGGGTATGAAAGACACCCGAGGTCGCGCCACGACTTCGATGTGATTATGACCTCCCATGTGTAACACGGAAAGCAGTGTCGGAGTTAACTCTTCGCCTGCTTGTACTAATACGTCGTCTACCTGAAGGTTTGTTCCCGCGACCACTGTGTTTTCAAAGCGCTCTGTAGGCGCATCAAGCGAACGCAGTATGTTATCATCATCTGAAATATCAACCTTCTCGATGGCAATAACCGTATCGAAGCCTTCTGGTAGGGCAGTACCCATGTCGCAGAATTGCCACTGCTGACCACACTTCCACGACCAAATGTCGGGCATGCCTTTTACAAAGTCATCAAAGTGTACACAAATACCATCCATCTTGGCACTGCGTGCGTTGGGTAGTTGATGTAGGGCCTTCATAGTACGGGCAGCAATGCGCCCGCAGGCATCAGATACTGTCACTGTTTCAAAACGACGCTCAAAATGCCAGTGCTCCATAAGCGATTCGACAGCTTCATGTCGTGATTTGGTAATATGCTTGGAATGATCGCGCATGGCGGCCTCTTTCTCATACAAGTAAACGCACATTAAAATTGTAAACCATCTTGTGAATATAGAAGCCCTTAAGACAGCCTTATACCTTCTGCATAGTGTCCTACATCTCTACATTGAGTACTTATGCGCTAGAGTGGTGACATCGCTACATACCGTGCTTGTACCTTATGCACTAGGATGACAACTGAAGCACAACCTTTATCGCCTTTGTGTCATCGTCATTCTCATAAGTTAGGTGTATAAGTTAGGATGATGGAGCTTGTAAATACTACAACATAAAGAAAGCCGTACCATAAACTCACTGCGTTTGAACAATAGTGATAGCACGAAAGGAAAGATGCATGACAAATAAACAAAGTGTAGGTCAGACTACCGAAGGCTCTGCTCCAATTATCGGTATCATCATGGGTTCAACATCGGATATGTCTGCTATGGAGTCGTGTATGGAGACACTCGATGAGTTTGGCATTTCATACGAAGTAAAGATTGCCAGCGCTCATCGTAAACCTGAAGAGGTGCATGCGTGGGCATCTGGTGCACACAAGCGAGGTATTCGTGTCATAATTGCTGCGGCGGGCAAGGCTGCTCATCTTGGTGGGGTTGTTGCAGCTTATACACCCAATCCGGTTGTATGTGTTCCTATGAAAACAAGCGATCTGGGTGGTTTGGACTCGCTTCTTTCAATGGTACAAATGCCTTCTGGTGTTCCAGTTGCTTGTGTGGCGATTAACGGTGCAAAAAACGCAGCCATTCTTGCGGTGCAAATGCTTGGTGCAGGAGACGACCTTATGCGTCAAAAGATCATCGACTTCAAGCAACAGATGGCGCAGGCGTAACGGCACGCAAAATGTTGGCATGCTCCAAGTAAAAGGCAAGAGTTTCTTTTTTGTGCAATGCGGAAAGGGGAGTGGGGATACTGGGAGGCAATCTAAAGAAACTGACCATCTTGATGCTTCTTGCGGTTGTAGCGATTGGTCAGCTAAGCATTGCTGCTTTTGCCCAAGATGACAGCACGATTTCTGGCGCTTTGGCGCAGATTGTTACACTTAGTGATGGTGGGGTTGACGACGCTGATGTAAGCACATATTTCACGGTAACAAGCGATAACTCTTCGGGTTGGACATATGATGGCAGCGTTATTTCCATTGCTGATTCTGGTATCTACACCATCACCGGGGACAGTGAAGATCATTCTGGCTATCAAATAGCAATTACAGCAGGCATAAAAGTTACCCTAACACTTGAAAATGTATCGATAAGCAACCCTTCCACTACTCCGATGCTCATAGGTAGTGGGGCAACGGTTACTTTGAATCTGACAGGGGAAAATAGTCTTATTTCAACGGCAGAAACGTATGCTGGATTGCAACTTGCTGACACTGAAAGCTCGCTGACTATTACGTCATCTGACGACAATGGTTCTCTCAGTGTAACTGGAGGCAAATATGGAGCTGGCATTGGTGGCGGAAAGAATATCTCGGGAGCAAACATCACCATTAAAAGTGGGAGTATCACTGCTCAAGGTGGCAGTTATGCATCGGGTATTGGTGGTGGGGCGTATGCCTCGGGAGAAAAGATCACTATTGAAGGCGGAACCATTACTGCTCAAGGCGGCGTTTATGGGGCTGGCATTGGTGGTGGCTATCATGGTGGTGGAGAAGATATCGTTATTTCAGGTGGGAAAGTGGATACTACGGCAGGTGCGAATGTGGCCGGTATTGGTGGCGGTTATGGTGTAAGCGCTATGAGTACCACCTACGATACTACAGGAAGAAACATTCTGCTATTGCAAACATTATGGGTGCAAATCTAGAGTTATGAGTACCACCTACGATACTACAGGAAGAAACATTACCATCACAGGTGGTACAGTTACTGCTCGAGGTGGCAAATATGGAGCTGGTATCGGTGGTGGAAAGAGCGGCACAGGAAGCAACATTGCTATTAAAGGTGGAGAAGTCATCGCTACTGGAGGTCAAAGCGCAGCTGGTATTGGCGGCGGAGGATATGGTGGTGCCGGAACTGCTATCACAATCTCAGGTGGAAAGGTCGCTGCTGAGGGAGGTTCATTAGGAGCCGGTATTGGTAGTGGATCACAAGCTGAGGGAAACACATTACCATCACAAACGGCACAGTGACAGCTCTTGGTGGCAACTATGCAGCCGGTATTGGTGGTGGCAGCAGAGGTGCTGGAACTGCTATCACAATCTTGGGTGAAGTGGTTGCTGCTACCGGAGGTGCATCGGGAGCTGGTATTGGTGGTGGCTATATTCAATCGGGAAGTGACATCACCATTTCGGGTGGAGCGGTTGTTGCTACGGGAGGTGACTATGCTGACGGTATAGGCGGTGGAAACGGCGGCTCGGGAGATGGCATTGTTATCTCGGGCGGAGCAGTCACTGCCATAGCAGACACGGACTCAGATGGTATTGGTGGTGATGAGGGTGCAGAAAGCAACAGTATCATCATCAGTGGCGGAAGCGTAAAAGCTTCATCTATTAATCCAGATCCAACAGATAAAAATGGCACCACTGTTTATCTGTGTACCATTGATCTTCCTGATGTAGATACGGTAGTGATTGACGAGATGTCTTCTACTCGATCTGGTAGTCATCCTGATGATGATGATGATGAGGGAACCTTCTACTTCTATCTGACTGCAATGGATCATACAATCGTAGCAGGTAGTACTACCTATGCTATAACGTATCACGATGGTGTCTTTGCTGTGGCAGAAGTTGAGAATGCAAGTTTTGAGGAAGATCTCGATTCTGAGGAAGCATCCGACTCGTCGGCAGACTCTCAAGGGGGGGGATCGCCGGGAGGATCTGAAACTGACAATACAACTGGATCGACGGATTCCACGGGATCTAGTGACTCTTCTGGCGGCACGGACAATACGGGTTTCACAGACTCTAGTGAATCTGATACCACTTCCGACAGTGCAGATTCTACAGGCTCTACAGGTGACACTGATTCTACAGATGACTCAGACTCTACAAAAGATACGGAGTCATCCGAAGCGATACAGTAGCCAAGCGCTTCCTGCTTTACCTTTACTGCCTCTAGCAATCTAATCTATGACGGAGAAGCTAAAGTTGCCAGCGTAAGTGTGAACAGTGATATTGAAGGTATGGGTTCCTTCATAGTGATCTACAGTATAGATAGTGGAACCACATGGACCAAAAATGCACCTACCGATGCGGGAACCTATCAAGTCGGAGTGCTAGTTGAGACGGGCACTAATTACGCATCAGCGCTAGTAACCGATCCCAGCTGGATGTTCACTATTGTTGCTCAGGTAAGCGAGGGAACTAATATCACCGAAGACACTTCTGGCAACAACACTACTGAAGGTGCTAGCAGTGATACTATAGATGGCAACTCTTCTCGTGACAACACCGTTGATGCAAGCTTGGTGAGCACTGCTTCAGACTCTGCAGACGCTACCAATTCTGATTCTGATAGTCCTACATCAAGCAGATCTGCATCGGTAAGCTTTGCTCAGACAGGTGATGCTACTATTTTTCTTATTGCGGGGCTTGTGCTTGTCATAGTGCTTGCTGGTGTTGTAGGTGTTATAGCGTTTTATAACTTGTCAGATAACAGACGTTCCTAGTCGTAATACCTCATTTATTCTTTAAGCCCCTTAGTGCAGTAAGTCACATCAAGGGGTAATTTATGCTCTGTGCTTTCTATGAATGAAGTGTTTTCATCCGATGCCGTTTTATCACGTGATGTGTGATAAAAACGGTTCGAAAAAGTGACGATGCTAGAATGTGTACGGTCGACTTGTCGGTGCTAGGCATTGAGGCCGGTGTCGTATGCGGGTCGAGGCGCGTCCGTGAAATTGGGTGGGCGTGTATAACGATAGGAGAAAAAACGCATGGCGGCACGATATTCACGATCCGACAACGGGTCGCATCGTTTTGCTGATGCGTCGCATGACGACGCACTTGAGCGCTATTCACGAAAACGTTACGGAGATATTGCGGGCAGTAGTCACGCACGGCAAAACACATCTTCAAAGCGCCGTTGGCGCGGTAGGGAAACCCAGCGGGGTGCGCATGCGGCAACACCGGATTTCGATACCTATGCCGCAGGAACCCCAATGCAATATTCGCGTGCGAACCCAAACTATTCGCTTAAATCGAGAAAACGGATGGGGCGTGGCAAGAGAATTGCTCTTGGGGTTGCTTGTGTGCTTGTGCTGGCGCTTATTGGCTGTGGAACAGCATTTGCATTGTTTATAGATTCGGTTAATAGTAGCTTAAAAGAGGGTGTTTCCGAAAGCGAATGGGAGCTTATCAACGATGCGCTGGAATCAGTAGACTATGACGAGCCCTTTTACATACTGCTCGTTGGTTCTGATGAACGCGAGAATTCAGACGAATCGAGTGCACGCACCGATACCAACATTGTTGTACGTGTTGATGTGCCGAACAGCACGGTAACCTTAATATCGATTCCTCGAGATACAGCCATTGAGATAGAGGGCTACGGTACACAAAAGTTTAATGCAGCCTATACCTTTGGCGGTGTGTCGGGTGTTATTGAGGCCGCAAACGAACTGTTAGGCATTGAGATTTCGCACTTTGCGATGGTTGATTTTGAGAAACTAGTGCAGTTAATTGATGCAATTGGTGGTGTTGATGTTGAGGTACTTGAACGCATTGATGATTCGGATGCGGGTAACATTGTAATAGAAGAGGGCTTGCAGCATCTTGATGGAGAGGCAGCCTTGGTGTTTGCACGAAGTCGTGCCTATGTTGACGGCGACTTCACACGCACAGCAAATCAGCGAATACTTATTCAGGCGATTATCGAGCAGGTATTGTCGCTTTCAGTGACCGAGCTACCAAGTGTTATTACTGCTGCTGCTAACTCAGTGACAACGGACATGACTGCTACTGAAATCTTAAGTCTTGCTGTGCAACTGCAAGATATGGGCGATCTAACTATTTATTCTTGCATGGTTCCGTCAACCACAGGCTATATTGGTAACATATCCTATGTCTTTACCGATGAAGAAGGACTTGCAGAGATCATGGAGGTCATCGAGGCGGGAGGCGATCCGTCAACGGTGTCAACCTATGGCGCAACGAACTCAACGCTTGAGAGTTACAACACTTCTTCGTCTGATTTAGATGATGAAGATGAATCAGACGAATCTGGCTTAGATACTTCATACGGCTCACCACCAGGGTAATGAAGTGCAAGGGTGAGCCTAGGTGAGGTCTATTGAGGCTAGGAGAACTAAGTGAGCATAAGCGTATTGGGAAAATCGGAGCTATAGGCCAAAAATCGAGCGGGTTAAGTTGACTAGATGAACTCGATTAGTTTAGGTTAACTTAGATGAACTAGTCTTGGCAAGACTTACACTTACGTAAGCTCGTAGCCGTGAGGGTTCATACGTTGCCAGCGCCAACTGTCGGTGCACATGCGGTCAAGGTCGTATTCAGCAACCCAGTTAAGTTCTTTGCGCGCTTTATCGCAAGCTGCGTAATTTTCTGCAATGTCACCGGCGCGTCGTGGCTTAATTTCATAGGGTAGGGTTTTTCCGCAGGCGTGCTCGAAAGCATGAATCACATCAAATACACTTGAGCCTTTTCCTGTGCCAAGATTAAAAACCCCAACACCGCTTCGTGTGCCATCAGTAGCGGGTTTTCCTGCGCGCGACCCGACATCCAAGGCTTTTCCTGTGCCAACCTTGCCGCCCATCCATTCGAGTGCCGCTATGTGTCCACGCGCTAGATCAACTACGTGGATATAGTCGCGCACACCTGTGCCGTCATGAGTGGGATAGTCGTTGCCAAATACACCAACCCTTTCCAAGGTTCCAACGGCAACTTGAGCTACGTAGGGTACTAAATTATTAGGAATACCCTTTGGGTCTTCGCCAATCAAGCCGCTTTCATGTGCACCAATGGGATTAAAATAGCGCAACAACACAATATTCCATTCCTCATCTCCACTGTAGAGATCACTGAGAATCTGTTCAAGCATGCTTTTGGTCTGCCCATAAGGGTTGGTGGGAGTATGTTTGGGGCATGCCTCGGTAATGGGTATGTATTCTGGTTCGCCATATACCGTGGCACTTGATGAAAACACCATGTTTTTTACGCCGTGAGCACGTGCAATATCGCATAGTGTCAGTGTGCCAGCAATGTTGTTCCAGTAGTATTCGAGAGGTTTTACAACGCTTTCGCCAACAGCCTTGAATCCGGCAAAGTGAATGATGGCATTGATGTCGTGCGTACAAAAAATAGTGGTAAGTGCCGATCGATCAAGAACATTTGCCTGATAAAAAACAAGACGGTCATTGTGTACTTTCGTGATGTGTCGCACGCGGTCAATGGCACACTCACTTGAATTGCTTAAGTCATCAACGATAATAACGCGATAGTTCTGATTTAGAAGTTCAACGCAGGTATGACTGCCAATAAAGCCGGCGCCATCCGTTACCAAAATAGTAGTGTGTGTAGGATCAAGCGCAAGGCTTTTGTTTGCCATAAGTATCTCCTATCGTGTAGACAAACTGTGTTGCATAGTAGCAGGTTTATACTGAACGCATGAATGACGAATATGAAACACTGTCACTACCTTCGCATGATCCTCATGCTTGCGCTACAGTAGGTGATGATGTTGGTGCTACTATGCAGACTTTGCAAGATACTGCTTGCGATAACTTATTTGTAATCCATCCATCACAACATGCACATGGGGTGTGTTTAGTAGATGATGTTCACGCATCACAAAAGGCACCTGGCGCCTTAAGTACAGGTGGGCATACAACGCGCGCTGTTCCGGCCGATTGGGGTCAGCGTGTTGAATCAGATGTTCTTGAGGAAAAAATAACGCGTATTAAAGGTGAGCTTGCATCAGTTCCGACAAGCCCAGGGGTATACCTGTGGAAAGATGCATCGGGTGAGGTTATCTATGTTGGTAAAGCTAAACAGCTTCGCGCTCGTATGCGTCAATACGTCAATTTTCAAGATGATCGCGCAAAGATTCCTTTGTTGGTTGATATGATTAATAGCTTCGATTACTTCGTTACTGAAAACGAGCATGAATCACTTGTGCTCGAAAAAAACCTTATCAACCAGTACGCACCCTTTTTCAATGCTGACTTCAAAGATGACAAAAGTTATCCGTTCATTGCGGTAACGAAAGGCGATGTGTTTCCAGCCCTGAAATACACTCGCGAAAAGCATCGACCTGACACACGTTATTTTGGACCTTATACCGATAGTCGTGCAGCACGGCGTATGGTTGATATTGCGCGTAAGGTAGTGCCTATTTGTTCGGCTTCGTGTGCTGACTGGCGTCGCCTCATGCGTAGACTCAAATCTTGTGATGAAAACGCTGCGGGATTTCAAGGGGACGGTAATCGCCCGTGTTTCGATGCTCATGTGGGCTTAGGACCTGGGGCATGCTGTGGGCGTATTGATGTACAAGCCTATAAAGAAAACGTGCAACGTATTGAGCGCTTCTTAGCGGGAGAGCGTCGTGAGTTTGTGCGCGAGCTTGACAAGGAAATGCGTACTGCGGCTGCCGAGTTGGATTTTGAACGTGCGGCTCGTGTCAAGAAGTGTATCGACACCATTGCGTCGTTGACTGATAAGCAGCATGTGGTTTCTTCTCATGTTCTCGATGCCGATGTGGTGGGTGTGTATCGAGAAGAAACAGTTGCCGGAGTTCGCGTATTGCAGGTACGCGAAGGGTGCATCATCAATAGTAGTGAGTTTATTTTGAATCGCGGAACCGATATTCCCGATGACGATTTGCTCCACATGTTTCTGCTGCGCTACTACGACACCACTACCTCTATTCCTCGCGAGGTTATAGTGCGTGTGGTGCCAGAAGATCAAGAGGTAATGGAAGCCTGGCTTACTGATAAGCTAGCAAATCCACATGGTGCAAAGGTGCGCTTTATAGCTCCTATTCGAGGCGAAAAAGCCGACTTGATAGATATGGCTGAAGCTAACGCCCAGCATGCCTTATCGCGGTATAAAGCACGTACGGGATACGAGGATAAGCGTATCAACGATGCTTTATTGCAGCTTGAAAGTGCACTTGCTCTTGATGAGCCGCCTTTGCGTATTGAATGTTTTGACATTTCAACTATTCATGGTTCCTATACTGTGGCTTCAATGGTGGTATTCACTAACGGACGACCTGACAAAAGCCAGTATCGCCGCTTTAGGATAAAAACTCCGCTTACTGAGGCAAACGACTTTGTATCAATGCAAGAGGTGCTATCTCGTCGTTATGCACCTAAACGTATGACAGATGAGCGTTTTGGTAAGAAGCCTAATCTGATCATTCTTGATGGAGGAAAACCTCAGCTTTCGGCAGCACTTTCGCTCTTTGCACAGCTTGGCATTGCTGATATAGCACTTGCGGGACTTGCTAAACGTGACGAAGAACTATTTGTTCCATGGCAAGATAGCGGGCCGGTGGTCTTGCCGGGTGGCTCGGCATCGCTTTATTTGGTAAAGCAGATACGTGATGAAGCGCATCGTTTCGCTATTTCATTTCATCGAAACCTGCGTGATAAAGGTATGACCGTAAGCATTTTAGATGAGGTAGCAGGTTTAGGGCCGGTTCGTAAAAAAGCACTTCTGAAACACTTTCGTTCGTTTACTCGGTTGCGTGCTGCTTCCCTTGAAGAGCTTGAAGCGGCTCAGGTGGTACCTCGTGAGGTTGCTGTTGAGGTTTATCGCGTGCTGAGACAGTATAATAACGAGGTAGCAGATAAGGCGGCTTCGCGCGCATAATGGCTAAGTTCAAGGTCAAATGTGGTGTATGTGTGATGAAGCGCAGTTGTACGGTAAAGAGTTACACCATATCAAAAGCTCCAACGTGCACATCGGCGCGTGGCTAACAATGTGGTGAGCATAATCTGCAAAGGGGGTGCAAGGTGAACGATCCTGAACGTGAAACAAAACGTGATGTCACTACAATGCCACGGCTTGTGGTAGTGACTGGGATGAGCGGCGCAGGTCGTACTGAAGCAATGCACATCCTGGAAGATTTAGGCTATTTTTGTATTGATAATTTGCCAGTTAGTTTGATTGGCGATGTCCTAGCGCTTACGCCTTGTTCTGAGCAAGAAGATAGCTTGCAGCGTATTGCGGTGGTATGTGATGCGCGCAACAGAGGGTTTTTTGTGAACCTCACCGATGAGTTAGTCAAGCTGGCATGCAGTGGCGTTGATTATCAAGTTATTTTTCTTACTGCATCAGACGAAAAGCTGATTGCGCGCTATAAATCTTCGCGACGACGTCATCCGCTCTGTGAGGATGGTAGCAGTATTGGGCAGGGTATTCAGCGCGAGCGAAACATGCTGTTTTCCTTGCGTGAGACCGCAAATGTGGTTATTGATACCACCGATATGTTGCCTCAACAGTTGCGCGTGCGCATTCGTGATCATTTTTCATCAGGGGAAGAGCATAAAGGACTTGCGGTAACGGTGTATTCCTTTGGCTTTAAGCATGGAGCTGCTGTTGATGCCGACATTGTGATGGACGTGCGCTTCTTGCCTAATCCCTATTATGATCCTGAACTGAGACCCTTGAGCGGCCTAGATGCACCGGTGCGCGATTATGTGATGGTGCGCGATATAACCGAGGATTTCATGAAGCGTTGGAAAGAGCTACTTGACAGTATCATGCCTGGCTATGTGTCCGAAGGAAAGCAACAGCTTGCCATTGCAATTGGTTGTACAGGTGGACAACATCGTAGTGTAGCTGTTGCTGAAGCGACGGGTGATTACTTAAAAACAAAGGGCTTTCGCGTTAGTATTGCTCATCGTGATTTAGCACTTGCAGTAGCAGGGCGAATGTGATGCCTATGCGACCGTTTCGACGAAAACAGGCCGAAGCGCCCTTTGTCTATGATGCATCTGCAACAGGATCCTTTCGTGCATTAGGCGAAATATCGCACACGGATTCGGCGCGAACAGCTACACCGTTGCGTGCTGTTGTGGTCGGCGGTGGTACTGGGGCGCCAGTATCTATTCGTACGCTGGTGAATTTGGGAGCCTCAACATCTGCTGTGGTTGCCATGGCAGATGATGGCGGTTCAACAGGTATTTTACGTAATGAGGCAGGAGTAATGCCACCAGGTGATGTGCGCAAGTGTTTGTCGGCTTTTGCGCAAGATGCTGATGATGCGCTGGTGCGTGCGTTTCGATCTCGCTTTAGCTTCGCTGATAATCACACACTAGGCAATCTTATGCTTTCTGCCTTAGAAGATGTAACGGGTTCATTTCCCGAGGCCATTCGTATTTGCGAGAGTTTATTGCATGCGCAAGGACAGGTTCTGCCCTCCACTTTAACGCCCGTGCGTCTTGTGGCACGTGTCTGTGATGGGCGGCGTATTGAAGGGCAGGCCTTTGCTAGTCATTCGGCAGCAGCGCTGCATCGTGTGACTCTTGAGGCTGATGAAACAATCGCGGCCTATCCACCTGCAATTGAGGTACTGCACAATGCTGATCTTATTGTATTAGGTCCAGGCTCACTGTTTACTTCTATCATTCCGAACTTACTTGTGCCAGGTATTGGAGATGCGGTGCTGGCTTCAAAGGCAACGGTAGTGTTTGTCTGTTCGCTTGCTGATATCCAAGGCGAAACAAGCGGTATGTCGGCGCGCGATCACTATGGGGCACTATGTGCACATGGGATGGCAGGTCGTATTGATTACATGTTAGTCAATCGAGTTTCACAGGATATGTCACAGAGTAGCGGGCTTGATGTACCTTTAGTGCGTATCTCCGATGAGGATCTGAGTTCGATTGCAAAGCGAGGAACACAGCTTATTGTGCGTGATTTTGTTGATAGAGATCATCCCACCTGGCATAATGCGCAGGCGCTGCATCAGGCATTAGGGGAGGTGTTAGAGGCATGTCGTTTACGACGGAGGTGAAAGAAGAGCTTGCCCATGTAGAGCCTAACTGTTCGCACTGCGAAAAGGCAAGCCTTGCCGCCTTGATGCGTATTGAAGGAACACTGCATGTGAGCGGACAGGATCGCTATTGCTTAGAACTTGCAACCGACACAAGCAATGTAGCGCGATTGTTTATCAAGCTGATTCATGGTATCTATCGTTTAGAGACTAACTTTACGGTACGCCGTAGTGTTTTACATAAAACACCCAATTATCTTATAGAGGTACCCTCGCAGTCGCATTTGACCGAAGCTTTGGTCGATCTTGGTGTGCTTGCCGCAAACGGAGGCTTAGAGCTTGGTATTAAACCTTCGTTGGTTGAAAAGTGCTGTTGTGCGGCGGCGTATCTGCGCGGTGCATTTTTAGGAAGCGGTTTTATTGCTAATCCGCGAGGAGACTTTCATTTTGAAATCACCGTGGAAACTAAAGCGTTAGCCGACGGTTTGGTTGCACTTATGGCAGATAAAAATATCAAAGCAAAGGTGATGCAGCGACGCAATTCGTATATGGTGTATTTAAAAAGCGGCAGTGCAATCGTAGAGTTTTTAGCCTTTGTGGGAGCACACCGATGTGCTCTGGTCATGGAAAACGAACGAGTAATTAAAAGTGTACGTAATGATGTAAACCGTATTACCAATGCTGAGGTTGCCAATCAAGCTAAAAGTGCAAATGCGGCAGTTGATCAGTTATTCGCCATAAAAAAGCTGCTTGATGCTTATACACTTGACGAGCTATCCCCAGCACTGAGGGACTTTATCAAACTGCGTGTAATGTATCCAAACGCGTCGCTGAAAGAGTTAGGGGATAGAGCCAAGCCACCGCTTTCGAAGTCTGCGGTATATCATCGCGTTCGTCGAATAGAACAGATGGCGAAAGAACTCAGGCGCTAGAATACTAAGGGAAAGCGTGCGGTAAGCACGATTGCGCTGGGGCAATGTGCGTTAGCGCAGTTGTGTTGGTGAGAAATGACAAGCCTTTCGAAAGGGGCATGCATGGCACTAAAAGTGGGCATCAACGGATTTGGGCGTATTGGACGTCTTGTATATCGGGCAATGGCGCAAGATCCCGATATCGAGCTTGTCGCAGTGAATGGTCCTGGCTCCATTGATGCAATAGCACACCTGATTAAGTACGACTCTGTACATGGGAGAGTTTACGATAATGTTGAAGTGACTGATGAAGGTCTTGTAGTAGACGGAGTGGCGGTCAAGGTATTTTCCACACGCAATCCCGCCGATATTTCCTGGGGCGATATGGGCGTTGATGTGGTTGTAGAGTCAACTGGTGCTTTCAAAACGGGTGAAGCGGCAGGTATTCATCTCAAGATGGGTGCGAAAAAGGTTGTCGTAGCCTGCCCTGCAAAAGGCGAAGATGTCACCATTGTTATGGGTGTTAACGAGCATGTGTATAACAAGGATAAGCACCATATCATTTCAAACGCATCATGTACTACTAATTGTCTTGCACCGATGGCAAAAGTGCTCATGGAAAACTTTGGTATCAAACGTGGGTATATCAATACCATCCACGCTTATACGGGCGATCAGTATCTTCTAGACCATACGCACAAGGATTTGCGTCGAGCGCGTGCTGCAGCTATGTCAATGATTCCTACTACAACAGGTGCTGCTCGCGCGGTGTCGTTGGTTTTACCGGAACTCAAGGGCAAACTTGATGGCTTTGCTACACGTGTTCCCACACCAGATGGTTCTATGGTTGATCTTACCGTTGAGCTTGGACGTGAAGTAACGGCTGAAGAGGTAAATGCCGCCATGCAAAGCGCTGCGCACGGCTCACTTGCTGGTATCCTTGAATATCAAACCGATCCAATTGTTTCAATTGATGTTGTGGGTAATAGTCATTCTGCTGTTTTTGATAGCTTGCTTACTATGGTGTTAGGAGAACGCGGTACTATGGTAAAGTGCGTCAGCTGGTATGACAACGAATGGGGTTATTCCTGCAGAATTAAGGATCTTGTCAAAATTCTTCTGTAACACAAAATTGCACAGTAGGCGGCAGAGATGTCGTTTGTTGTGTGCGTGAGGGGGTTTGATGACCGAGGTTCAAACCGTCGACGCGCTTAATGCGCGTGGCAAGCGCGTGTTGGTACGGGTTGATTTCAACGTGCCGGTGAAAGATGGAGTTGTTACCGACGACAATCGTATTCGAGCTGCATTACCAACTATAAAGAAATTGCTAGCCGATGGTGCCCGTGTGATTGTAGCGAGTCATATGGGGCGCCCGGCAGGCGAGGGTTACGAAGAGGCTTTCTCGCTCAAACCGGTTGCACCGTGCTTATCCAAATTACTTGGGGTGCCTGTTTTATTTGCTTCTGATGTGGCAGGTGATGAGGCGCAAGCAAAGGCAGCAACTCTTACCGATGGCGAAGTACTGCTGATTGAAAATCTTCGTTTCGATAAGCGGGAAAAGCAAAATGATCCTACCTTCTGTAAGCAGCTAGCCTCATTGGGTGACGTGTATGTAAATGATGCCTTTGGAGTAGCACATCGCAAGCATGCTTCGGTTGTAGGGGTTGCAGCCTTATTACCGTCCTATGCAGGATATTTACTTGCGCATGAGACTTCAACATTATTGAGTATGCTTGAGAACCCACGGCGGCCGTTTGTGGCTATCTTAGGTGGCTCAAAAGTTTCGGATAAGATTCGAGTTATTGATGCATTGATCGATAAATGCGACACACTTATTATTGGCGGCGGTATGTGCTTTACCTTCTTGGCAGCGCAGGGTTTTTCGGTTGGTATGTCATTGAGAGAGGACGACTGGATTGATCGTGCAGCCAGAATGCTTGCAAAGGCTAAAGAGTGTGGGATGTCGCTCTTGTTGCCTACTGATATAGTGTGCGCTGATCGGTTTGCCCAAGATGCTACTATTAAACAGGTTGCTGTTGATGCTATTCCAGACAACATGATGGGTCTCGATATTGGTAGTGCCACGGTGGCGCATTATATGCAAGCCATTGCCCAGGCTGAAACGGTGTTTTGGAACGGGCCGATGGGCGTGTTTGAAATGCCTGCTTTCGAAGCTGGAACACGTGGTGTTGCTGAAGCGGTAACGAACAATACTTCAGCCGACACCATTATTGGTGGTGGTGATTCGGTGGCTGCACTTAATGCCTTTGACCTTGTCGATAAGGTGACCTTTATTTCCACTGGCGGTGGGGCATCTATGACGCTGGTACAAGGTGAAACTTTGCCGGGTGTTGAGGCGCTGCGGCAAAAACACAGCGCGTAAAGGTGAGAGGAATGATCCTATGACGCGAACTCCCGTGATGGCGGGAAATTGGAAAATGAATAACGGTATAGGTCAGGCAGTCATGCTTGCTCAAGAACTTTCGAATGCTTATGAAAAATCTTGGCGTGAAGCCGTTGATATTGTGGTGTTTCCGCCGTTTCCTGATCTGAAAGCAGTATGGACGGTCTTTGACTTCGACAGAGTACCCTTTGAAGTGGGTGCACAAAATGTACACTGGGAACAGAGTGGTGCGTTTACTGGTGAGGTTTCGGTTCCTATGATTCGCGAGGTTGGCTGCTGCTGGTGCATCGTGGGGCATTCCGAGCGTCGCTTGCTTTTTGGTGAAACGAACGAGGATGTAAATCGCAAGGTACATGCCTTGGTTGCGGCAAAAATGAAGCCTATTGTGTGTGTAGGCGAATCGCTTGCTGTGCGAGAAGCAGGTACTACATGCGATTTTGTATGCGCTCAGGTACGTGCTGCCTTTGCAGGTATTGACGAAACACAAGCACCTTTGTGTACCGTTGCCTATGAGCCACTGTGGGCTATTGGTACGGGCAAGACGGCAAGTCCTGAACAGGCTGACGAGGTATGCGCTGCGATCCGTTCTGAAATTGCAGAGCTCTTTGAAATCACTACTGCTAATACAATGCGTGTGCTCTACGGAGGCTCAATGAACCCGGGCAATGTGAGTGCGCTGCTTGCACAGCCTAACATAGATGGTGGCTTGGTAGGTGGCGCAAGTCTTGATGCTGCAAGTTTTGTGTCTATGATACAGGCGTGTGTCCAATGAGCAGCACAACGTACGCACCTCAAGTGCCAGTATGCAGCGCTCTTCGTTTGCCCGCCTGTCTTATTATTATGGACGGTTTTGGTCTTGCACCCGATGATGAAGGCAATGCCATTACACGAGCAAAAACACCTTACCTTGATACCATCTTTGAACACTACCCGTGTATTTCTCTTGAGGCTTCGGGTGAGGCTGTTGGCTTACCCGAAGGACAAATGGGTAATTCCGAAGTGGGGCATCTCAATATTGGGGCGGGGCGCGTTGTATATCAAGAACTCACGCGCATCAATCGCGCTTGCTTAGACGGATCGCTTGCTGAAAATCTTGTGCTACAAGATGCCATGGCAGCTGCACGCGTGTCCGGTGCAGCATTGCATCTTATGGGTTTGGTATCTGACGGCGGTGTCCATTCAAGCAATGAACATCTGTATGCATTGCTGCGTATGGCGCGCGATCAGGGAGTATCAGACATTCGTATCCATTGTTTTCTTGATGGGCGTGATGTGTCTCCGTCAAGTGGAAAAGGCTATATTCGCGAGCTTGAGATTTTTCTTGCAGCTGAAGGCATGGAGAATATGGCTCGTATTGCTTCGATTTCGGGACGCTATTACGCCATGGATCGTGATAGACGTTGGGATCGCGTTGAACGAGCATATCATGCAATTGTGTGCGCCGAACCATTGCATGAAAGCTCGCCCAATGAGGTAATTGAAGCTTCATATGGAGTTGGCGTGACCGATGAGTTTATTGAACCATGTGCATTTGATAGTCGTGGCGTGCGTGATGGCGATGCAGTGGTGTTTTTCAATTTTCGCCCCGATCGTGCGCGCGAGCTTACCTATGCCTTTGTAGATGAACACTTTGACGGCTTTGTGCGAAAAGTAGCTCCCAATGTGTCTTATGTATGCCTTACGGAATATGATGCAACGCTTTCGACTCCTATTGCTTTTGCCAAGGAGTTTCCTTGCCACGTACTTGCCGATGTGGTGGCAGAAGCTGGACTTGCGCAGTATCACATTGCTGAGACGGAGAAGTATGCGCATGTAACTTTCTTTCTCAATGGAGGCATTGAGCAGGCGAAATCGAGGGAGCGCCGCGTGTTGATACCCAGTCCAAAGGTGGCAACCTATGATCTTCAGCCTGAAATGAGCGCACCTGAAGTAACACAGTGCTTGGTTGATGCTATTCGCTCTGATGAAGCGGATGTCTACATTGTTAACTTTGCGAACTGCGACATGGTAGGTCACACCGGCGTAATTCCTGCTGCAATACGCGCAGTTGAAGCAGTTGATGCTGGTGTTGGTGCAGTACTTGATGCATTACGGGACAAGGGTGGAGTTGGATTGCTCACGGCTGATCACGGTAATGCCGACAAGATGATTGCCGATGATGGTACACCTCATACAGCGCACACCACTGCGCAGGTACCACTTGCTATTCTAGATTTTTCCGGCACAGGTTTTCGCTTTGCTGATGATAAAAATGCAGCTCTGTGTGATATAGCACCCACATTGCTTGCAATGATAGGGCTTGAATCACCTTCTGAAATGACTGGTCGCTCATTGCTTGCTTAAGTAATAGGGCTCAAGAAGCTTGCACAGGAGGTGTTTGTTAGTTAAACTTCCAGAGTTGCGTGTTTATGTATATGTATCACAACCTATGCAAAGGATAGTGTTACCGTGAGTCCTCTTCTCATTATTGTACTGATTGCGTTTATTATTTCGGGTATTGGTCTGATTGTGTTTATTCTTTTGCATTCTGGGAAGGGCACCGGTGTATCTGACATGATTGCCAGCTCGGTGTATTCAACGCAAACCGGCACAAGTATTGTTGAGAAGAATCTCGATCGTATTACCATTGTGCTTGCGATTGTATTTATGGTGTGTCTTATTGCGCTTATGGTGTTGTATCCTAGTGGAACTATTGAATAGTTATCTGCACGTATTGCGAGCGTGTATGTTATGCTAGCTCTTCGATAAAACCAACGCGATACTGTAAAAACACAACCTCGCCAACATCCTGGGTGCTATTTAAGTCAACATCGGCGGCAATACAAAAGTCGCGTGCCTCATCGGTATCTTTGAAGGTTTGAACCACATGCCACACACCTGAGTTCTCATCACACTCATCAATTACTAGATAGTTCATTGATCGTGCATCTGCATCAATAAGAATATCTTCGTGTGCGTCATAAAAGGTATCCAGTGAGGTACGCCAACGGTGCGTAGACCAGCCGAATGTGGCATCAAGTTCACCAAGTGTTTCTGAGTCATCCTGTGCTGCAAGAATGACACGTCGCATAAGAGCATTGCGCACCAGTACAGTCAATGCCCGCCGATTGTGTACAAGGTTGCCGCTTTGTGGCGGGGTTGTATCGTTATCGCTACGTTTGGAGATACCCGAGTGCTCCCATTCATCCACAAGGCTTGAATCAATTGAATGAACAGTAATATTAAGCCAAGCAATAATATCTTCAAGGCGCTCATCGTAGCATTCAGCTGGCACAGTGCGGTCAAGCACGCGAAATGCATCAGACAAATAACGCAAAAGCGTACCTTCCGACCGAGCTATATGATAGCGATTTATGTAATCTTTGAAGCCTGAAGCCGTTTCCACCATGTCACGTACAACTGATTTTGGGTGTGGTTCGTAATCGCGAGCCCATGGTACTGATTCGCAGTATGTAGCAAATGCAAAGCCTATAAGCTCATCGAGTGGCTTAGGGTAGGTAATATCGGCGAGTCGTTCAAGCCGTTCTTCATAGTCAATACCTTCTGTTTTCATTGCTGCCATCGCCGCCTTGAGCTTTTTATTTTTAATGCAAACCCTTT
>CAZXOF010000001.1:30485-32450 GCA_964642255.1 uncultured Eggerthellaceae bacterium
ACGTTGTTGGGCGCGCAGTACCTGCCAGGGGTCTTCGAGCGTTGCTTCAACAAGCGATATCACATCAAGCGCATAGTCAGGTGATTCTGGATCGAGTAAATCAAGAAAAAAAAAAAAAAAAGGGGAGAGCGGCTGATCAAGTGCGAAGTCATCGGGGAGACTAACTGTACAGGCATACGATGTTTTGCCCTTGTCATCTACAAAAGATTCAACAACACCTGCATCCATAAGCGTTGCAAAGATTTCAGCGGCACGTGTATTCAGCGCTGTTTTTTCCTCGGATGTTTGCAGTGAGCGGTCAAT
Organism: uncultured Eggerthellaceae bacterium; assembly: GCA_964642255.1. Taxonomy (GTDB): domain Bacteria; phylum Actinomycetota; class Coriobacteriia; order Coriobacteriales; family Eggerthellaceae; genus CAZBEP01. The sequence continues at coordinate 30,789 of CAZXOF010000001.1, forward strand.
CAGCTCACGCACGTATGTCGGAGTATCTCCGCCTTGTCCAACAATCGAGAGTATCATTGAATGCGTGATGCGTAAATGAGGTACTAATGGTTCAGGTTGTGCGTCAATGAGGCGCTTGAAGGTCTTGTCACTCCATCCCACAAAACCCTCGGGTGGCTTTTTCTTTTTAATCTTGCGAAGTTTTTTCTCATCTCCGCCTGTTTTGAGACGTGCGCGCTCATTTTCGATCTCATAATCGGGCGCTTCGGCTATCACCAACCCTTCAGTATCAAATCCTGCTCGCCCTGCGCGACCAGCAATTTGATGAAACTCGCGCGCTCGCAGCCGACGTGTGCGATAGCCGTCAAACTTTGTAAGTGTGGTGAGTACAACGGTATGAATGGGCACGTTGATGCCGACACCCAATGTATCGGTGCCGCAAATAACAGGAAGAAGCCCTTGTTGAGCAAGTTTTTCAACAAGCAGACGATACCGCGGCAGCATACCGGCGTGATGTACGCCAACTCCACAACCAAGCAGGCGTTTTAAGGTAACACCAAAGCTGGTACTAAAGCGCGTAGTTGCAAGAGTGTCTTTAATGGCTGCACGCTGAGCCTGTGTTGTAACGCCATAGCTTGCAAAGGACTGAGCGGACGCAACGGCAGCATCTTGAGTGAAGTGTACAAGATACAGTGGTGCTGCACCGTTGCGCAGGGCAAGTTCAACGGTGCCTTCAAGTGGTGTCTTTGCATATTCGTAGGTGAGCGGTACAGGGCGTGGGGCGTTTTTCACCACATCGACATTGTGCTTGGTGAGTGTGCGCATAAGATCAACAATGCGTGTGACATCGCCAAGAGTAGCGCTCATAAGCAAGAACTGCGTGTTTTCCATAATGAGCAGTGGTACCTGCCATGCCCAACCACGGTCACGATCGCCAAAGTAATGAAACTCATCAACAATAACGCAGCCTGCGTCAATATCTGCGCCCTCGCGTAGTGCGCGATTTGCAAGAATTTCTTGTGTGCAACAGATAATAGGTGCTTCAGCGTTAATATGCGCATCCCCGGTAAGCATGCCTACTTTGTCGCGGCCAAATATTTCGCACAAAGAGAAGAACTTTTCGCTCACCAGCGCTTTAATAGGTGCGGTGTAATAGGAGCGCTTATTGGTGGCAAATGCCATGAAGTGCATACCAAGTGCGACAAGAGACTTTCCCGATCCTGTTGGTGTACCAAGAATAACGTGATTACCTGCAGCAATGCTAATAAGGGCATCTTCTTGGTGTGGCCACAGTTCAAAACCTTCATCAAGTGTCCACTCAAGAAAGCGATCAAAAGCAGTATTGATGTCGATCGCGTCGCAGCTATCGGTTTCGTCACCGTTGTTCTCTTTGTTGAGTTTGTTGCTTAAAAGTGTCATACTTTGTAGATGCCTTGTGTCTTTGATGCGCACAAACGTGCTGGTCAGTATAGCGTGGTTTGAAAAGTTAGCTGTAAGAGGTAAGCATTGCGATAGGCAAGGGTGCATTGCAGAGCAAGTAGCAATCGGGCAAGGATAATTAGATGACGACAATCAGATGAGGTAATTTCTTAAACTAACCGCAACTTTGCAGACTCGACGCTCCCTTCGGCTTGGCATTACTTTTCGAAAATAAATCTAGTAAGAGATATATAATGCATTAAA
>CAZXOF010000002.1:0-32377 GCA_964642255.1 uncultured Eggerthellaceae bacterium
TCCCAACGCTCGCACCACACAATAGGCCCGTGCGCAACATAAGACATCTCGTTGACGCCTTCAGAAATATGACGCAACAGCGTTGGCATGATGGTAGGATCATTATTAGCAAAAGCATCCCAATCAAAAAGTGCATATTCTTCGGCCGGCAAAAAACGTTCGAAATTGCCATTTACAATACAGCGAGCAATGTCACGATAGAGCTGGCCGTAATTGCACCATAGCCCCAGATCATCCACGGTAGATCCCGTTACTTGATTCCATATCAGGTCGTCTTCGGTATTGTTCTCAAAAGGAACCAAAGACCCAAGGACGTTTTTTGCATATCTAAAGGGGAAATTTCCAACACACGTATTACCCGTTGTCTCAAAACCGCCGTTTTCAGCACTTGCCGCAACTTTGAGATCAGCATGACAGTGAATGGGGCAACCGTGGCAGCCATTCATTTTAATAGTGTACTTTTCAGCTTCAGGACCGTTATCCTTGGTGGACTTCATGCATCGATAGCCTACAGTATTGAGCTCGCCGGGCTTCGGCTCGCCAGTTTCAATAGCTCCGCCTTCCGCCGCAGCCCAATACAATCCGCTTTGCGCTGTCCAACGCGAAGATGAGTCATAGTATTCAGCCCATTCCTGCTGCGTTGACGGAACTACATGATTGTTGTTTGAGCCAATAATTTCGCGCAGCATGTAGTCGGAAAGTTCGGCCACCGCATCGGGGTCGGCAACATTTACGCTACCGTTACCTTCAACGACAATGGCTTTGCACTTTTTTGAGCCCAACACAGCACCCACGCCAGCACCAGCAGAATGATTACGCGAATTGATGATACAGGCATAAGGAACCTGATTTTCACCTGCTGGACCTATGGTTGCTACACAAGCGCGCACGCCTTCAATGCGCGAAAGTGTTTCAGAAGTTGCACGGGTACCGCTGCCCCATACAAAGCTTGCATCTTTAATTTGAACATCATCGTCTTTGATATTGATATAAACCGGCGTATCGCTTGCACCCTCCACAATCAACGCGTCATAACCGGCCTGCTTCAACTGCGCCCCAAACATACCACCACAGTGTGCATCCACTACTAAATGGTCAGTTGTATAGGTAGAGAGGGAACAGATGGTTGTACGACCCGCCAAAGGAACACCTGATGCAGTAAGCGGACCAACTGCAAAGACAACCTTATTTTCCTCGGAGAGAGGATCAGTTCCTGCGGGTACCTCATCATACATAATCTTATTCGCGATACCCATGCCGCCAATATATTCTTTGTAAGGCTCAGTCGCTTCGGTGGTGATAGAGCCGCTTGTCAAATTGACGCGCAGCATCTTTCCTGCCCAACCGTATGACGTTGTATCAGCCATAGCTCTTTCTCCACATTCTCTCGTCTTTCACGGAATTGCACATCACGGGAACAACCGGGAATGTGGGTGGCTTTTGTGACAATTAGTATGGCTATTCAAGGCTTCACCACCCTACCTTGTTTTGAGGGAATCTCCGAAAAATCGCTGGTGAGCGCGTGATACCCCCGAAAGAGGGTACGCCTTTTATATAGATACACGCACACTGCGACTATTGCGCATCACCTACATTGAGGGAACTGATCGGAAGGAGAATCGCGACACGCGTTTGTAACGCACGTCATTGGAGGTATGGGGTTACACACAACCTAAATGAGCACGAGACATGTCGCGAGAGTGGCTCTATACAGGACAAGCAAGCTCACCGATCTGTTGAGGGGGGTTTAAGAACATGTCGGACAAAAATGTAAACGGCGACATTCCTGTCGAGAAGCCTATAAACAACGCTTCTGCAGCGAATCCGTCCACACAGACTTATACATCTACAACCGACGACGTTGCGACCGCTTCCTCCGGCGAAACAAATTCATTTGCGCCAGAGCCAAGAAGGTTACCGCAAAAAAAGAGCACGATCACACGCCGCCATGTATTAGCTTTAGCTGGGTGCGGCGTGTCTGGACTTGTTGTTGGCGGCTTAGTATCCACATGGGGTGTTACCCAGGCCTCTATCGCCTCTGGGCGTATCGAGATACGAACAACTCCATCGCACATGATCGTCACCGATCGCGCGCGCTGCTCAGGCTGTCAGCGCTGCGAAATGGCCTGCACACTAAAAAACGATGGCCGTGTATGCCAACATATTGCTCGTGTGCGAGTACGTGATAACTACGCTTTTGGTGTAAGCGCTGATACCGGTGACGGCGTGTTTGGCAGTTGTGAGTTTACCGTTGAGCATTGCAAGCAGTGCGCCGATCCGTGGTGTATGAACTACTGCCCAGTACATGCAATTTATGCCGATGAGAAATCCGGTGCCCGCACAGTTGATACCGACCGATGCATTGGCTGCGGCATGTGCTCGCAGGCCTGCCCGTGGAACATGCCACGCATCGATACCGAAACAGGCGTTTCAACCAAGTGTATTTCCTGCGGTCGTTGCGCTGCACAATGTCCCAACGGTGCCATTCAATTCATCGACTGGCAGGATATCGCCCAAACGGTTATTGACCAGGGTGTGGTGCGCACAACAACGCTCGTGTCTACCTAAGCAGCGACACAGCGAAAGCACAAGCATGTTGATGAGAGGCATGAGAGGACATGGGACAAAGCACAGTCATATATACAGGTGAGAAAACATGTAGCACAACCGGTGATGCAGCAGTGTTCTCAATTATTTCTCGATGTTTCACAAACACAAGTCGCGAGGAATGGGAACAGCTAACAACTGGTTTTATGTGGGCAGACTTCCTAGATGACGTGCGTGGTCTTACCCAAACAGGACGCAGGCTTGGTGATATCGAACGCCCTATCGAACGATTAAAACCTCAACGTCCGCTACAAGATGCACTTTCCAATCAAGAGGTTGGCGCACTTTTTACGCCACCTACTTACGAGGAGAAATGTAGTTTTGCAGCGCGACATTTTACTGGGGGACTACCGGAATCAGCTATGCCTGTGGAGTCGCTTTATGTGGAATGGCAACCCGATATACATGGAGAGACCTTGTTTTCTCGAGCAAAAGGGTTCTACCTTGCCAATACAGCGACATACATGGCCGACATGATAGAAGCGGTTGGTGGCAGCATACCGTCTGCCTTTTCTGCCTGTCCGGATCACCTTTCCCTCGAGCTTGATTTTGCGGCTGTTTTATTGCGGTCGTTTTTGGTGGCAGAAGCTCAGCAGTTCATTGTTGAACGTCTTGCATGGCTGACCGCCTATCGTATGAAGCTACTCTCACTCCATGACGATGCAAGCTTTTACATAGCCCTTGTTGATGTGCTTATCGCTGTTCGCGAACAGCAGGCGGGAGAACTTGATGAATCGACCCGGCTCGCAGCGAACGTCGTCGCCACGAGCGGCACATATCAGAGAGGAAAGAGCAATGTTGGATAATGCTCTCACAAGGAGAAGCTTCATAGCGGGCGCTACAGGCGTCACTGCTGCTGCCGCAGCAGCAGGCTATGTCGGTTTCGGGGCGTGGAACGAAGCGCACGCAGAAGATGAGAAAACATCTTCTGAGACGAAGAGTATCCACACAACCTGCAATGCATGCTCCAATAAATGCGGATTCACGGCATATGTCGTGAATGGCAAACTTGGTAAATTGATTGGCGATGAGAACCATCCATACGCACAAGGAAAGCTGTGTGCGCGCGGATACGGATATTCTCAGATCGCTTATTCCGAAGATCGCTTGACCGATCCGCTTCGCAAAAATGATCAGGGAGAATTTGAGGCCATTACCTGGGAAGAGGCAATTTCTGAGATTGCCGAGCGCCTTACCTCCATCATTAATTCAGACGGAGCCGATGCGGTAGCGCTAGTACAAGATCCACGACCCGCAGGTTCGTACTACACTCAGCGTTTCATGAACGCCATCGGGTCGCCCAACTTCTATACACATGGCGCGGCGTGTAATCTGTCGAAAGTTTCTGGTCTTACACAAGTCATTGGCACAGGTGACTATTACAGCGACGTCGAAAACTCACAGATGACTATGTTTATTGGTCGCAGCTATGCCGACGGGATACGCCCCAGTGCACTGGCCGAAATACAACGTGCACACGAAAACGGATCGAAAATTGTAATTGTCGATCCACGCTGCAACAATACATCACGCTTTGCCGATGAGTGGATTCCGATCAACCCCGGCACCGACCTTGCCTTTGTTTTGGCAATGGCCAACGTGCTTATCAAAAGCAATCGTTATGATGCAACCTATCTTGCCGAAAATGCCGTCGGTTTCGAAGAATGGGCCGAGGCTATTTCGTCGTATACGCCTGATTGGGCAGAAAGTATCACAGGTATTGAGTCAACCACCATTGAGCGCTTAGCCTTGGAGATGTGGAACGCAGCTCCTGCAGCTTCCATTGACCCAAGTTGGCGTGGTGCATTTGGATGCGCATACTCAAATTCAGGCGAAACAGCACGTGCTATAGGATGCTTCAATAGCCTGCTGGGATGCTGGAATCAAAAAGGCGGCGCACTATTTTTGCCCAGCGTGTCAGCCGGAACACTTGATGCAACGGCATTTCCTAGTGTACCAACTCCAAAAGGCACCAAGATTGGCGCAACAGAATACCCACTTGCATCATCAAGTATGGGTGTAAATCTGGCAGCAGCTCAAGCAGCTGCTGAAGGTACGCTCAAGGCTATGTTCTTTTACAACTCAAACATGGTAGCGGGGTATTCAAATCCCGAGTATTTAGCTGAAGCGCTTAGCAATTTGGATCTATGTGTAGTAATTGATGTACAGCTTACTGAGACTGGTCAAGTAGCTGACTATGTATTGCCCGAGTGCAGCTATCTTGAAAGATCGGAGCTACCCGAATTTATAAGCGGAAAGATTCCAAGCGTAACGCTACGTAACCAAGTGCTTGACCGCATCCATTCAAACACGCGCACCTGCGCTGAAATATTTACCGATTTAGCTGAGGCTTGTGATGTAGGTGAATACTTCCCCTTCACAATTGAAGAGTTGGCAGAAGCTCAGCTTGAAAGCGTGGGGCTATCGGTTGATGCTGTAGCACAAACAGGAACTGTGTATTTTTCCGATCATGCATTCACGTACGGCACTACGCCTACGTGGAATACATCCAGTGGCAAGATTCAGTTTACAAGCGCGGCATGCGAAAGCGCAGGTTATACCGCTACGCCTACATGGGTTGAGCCGACGGTTATGCCTGATGGCAATCAATTGCGGCTTATTGGCGGAAAGCAAGCCATCCATAGTCACACTATGACAGCAAATATTGCCGAGCTTATGGCAATTACCGAGCAATACGACCTTGAGCGCGTATGGATAAACGCAGATGTCGCTGAAGAACTTGGCATCTCTGACGGCGACGAAATAGAGGTCTCAAACGACTACCATGAGGGAACAATTTGTGCAAAAGTGACGCAACGCATCAATCCAACAGCACTATTTATACCCAGCCATTACGGTTGCACCGTACCTGAACAAACAAATGCGTACGGCATTGGTCTGCGTCAAATGGACTACGTTCCCTTCCGCATCGAACCGGGTTACGGCGGTGCCTGTACACAGGAAACGACCGTCACGGTGAAGAAAGCAGGTGCGTGATGGCGCGATACGGAATGCTTATAAACACAAAGAAATGCGTGGGGTGTTATGCCTGTCGTACGGCGTGCCAACGGCAGAATAACCTGTTACCCACTCAAGATTTTATCCGCTATGAAGAAACAGAAACGGGTACCTACCCAACAGTGAGCTATGAGGTGGTTCCCATCCAATGCATGCATTGTGAAGATGCCCCGTGTGTTGCAGTATGCCCCACCGGAGCCGCCTTCTTCGGAACAGACGGCATTGTGGGCGTAGATGAAGGGCGCTGTATAGGATGCAAGTACTGCATGGCAGCTTGCCCCTATCAGGTACGCGTTCAGAACTCCGAAACAGGCACGGTGGATAAATGTCGCTTCTGCACGGTTTCTGCCGAGCAAACAGGCACGAAGATGTGCACGTGCGTCGAGGCTTGCCTCACCGGTGCCCGACTCTTCGGCGACCTCGATGATCCTGACAGCGAAATCTCTCGCGAGATTATCGCAACAGGCGCCCAACCGCTGAAGGGCGATTTAACCAAAGCAAAAGTCTATTATGTGAGGTGAGCGGCGATGTCTTTCGAACCCATCTGGGGTGCCATCATCGCGTGGTACTTATTTTTAGCAGGCTTGGGCGGTGGTGCATTCACAGCCTCCGCGTTTTTGAAGTGGAGACATCCCGAAGCCGTGTGCATGCGCAAAATTGGACATCTTATAGCTCCCATTGTCGTCATCATTGGCTTGGTGCTGCTTATGTTCGACGCCGAGGCTGGTTTGCATAACCCCTTGCGCTTTGCGTTACTGCTTACAAACTTCGGTTCCGTTATGACTTGGGGTGTGGTATTTCTTGCCGGTTTTGTGATTGTGGCGCTTGTTGTGGTGATACTCAATTCCACGAAGCGTCCTGTACCTATATGGCTTGATATAGCAGGCGTGCTCTTTGCACTATGTGTTGCAATGTATACGGGTGCCCTCTTGGGGGTTTGCAAAACCTTCCCCTTGTGGAATACCGCACTTTTGCCTATCCTCTTTCTTGTTTCGGCAATGTCTGCAGGCATGTCGAGTGTGTTACTTGTATCTATCATTCGTCATCCCGAGGAGTTCAATCGCGTTAGCGTGTTTAAGAAGTTTCACTTCTGCCTCCCTATTATCGAGATTGTATTGGTAGCATCCTTGCTGTTCATTACTGCGTCCAACTCGACAGCTGGCTATAATTCAGTGATGAGCTTACTTGTGGGTGACTATGCCCCGCTGTTCTGGATAGGTTTAATTGTTATAGGTCTTGTGCTGCCAACTGCGTTTGAAACATGGTTGCTGTTCTTCAGCCCAAAGGAATTTGAAGAAAGTCACAAAGCACATACCATTAGCCTTGTCTCTGATGTAGGGGTCCTTATAGGCGGCTTCTTGCTTCGCTACCTTATTGTAGTCGCCGCACTGCCTATTACCATGGTTGTCGCAGCAACCTAACACTACTATGTCACCACATTTCTCCACGTCTACGGTAGAGTGACTTGCAGAACCTTGTGATTCACTCTACCACCGCTAATACACCAACTACACGACACAAAGAAACGATGTTTTTATTCAGAGAAGCTCCTCGCAGCAAGCAGCACTGACTGTTAGCTGTAAGTAGCTTCTCATTGTATTGAGACGCCTTATTGGTCCATACTGCATGAGTGGCTACTGGCACACTTTGTCCAAACACCTAACATCACGCTTATTTGTACAAGTAGTCCTAGACGACACACATCAAACACTAATACTTTGGGCCATTAAGGTATCCGCCAAAGTTCCTCCGTTGTTGCGATAAGCGCGTGGGGTTATGCCGTAGGCACGCTGAAATACACGACTAAAATAACTTTGCTGAGCAAAACCGCAAGCTTGTGCAATGCTTGCCACAGAATCCGATGTAGTACGCAACAAGGTAGCAGCACATTCAAGTCGATAATCAATAAGATAGCTAACCGGTGAGTGTCCTGTATAGCGCTTAAAGAGTCGCGCACAGGTACTTTTACTTACGCTACCTCCATGCGCAATATCTTTAAGCTGAATGTTCTCAGAATAATGTTGACGAATAAAGCTGATCATGTGCTTGACCAACTCAACATCAGCACTAATAGGATCAACGCCTGCCCCACGCTCTTCTAAAGCGCAATACAACTCTCGAAGAATCCGTAAACAGAGCGATACAACTTCTAGTTCAAAGGCTCGTGGCTGATCACATATTAGTCGGTCGATCTCATCAATAGCTTCACGAATACGCACTGTATTCATATGATAACCAGGAAGTATAACATGCCTGAAGGAGGGATCCTGTAGTACGGGATACACATATGCGTTAAAGAGCACTGGATCTGACACAAGTTTATCGGCATACATAACCAAAGTCAGTCCTCTGCCTTCTTCTTCGCATGTCACCGATCCTGCTAAACGGTGCAGTTGTTGGCAGTTGATGAAGCAAAGATCACCTTTTCCCAAGGTAAATATACGATGGTTTGCTTGGCAACACAATTGCCCATGGGTCACGCTGACCACCTCAATGGCATCATGCCAGTGAGTCAATTCACTTGCAGAAAAGGGGTGAGTAGAGTCTTTTTGCTCTACGACAACAGGCAAGGCAACAGCAGATTGCTTGATCGTAGCGTCTACCATGACAATTCCTTTTGTAGGTTGACATTGTCTTTATGATAAGATAGTGCTAAAAGATGACATAAAAGTGATAGTAATATAACCTTTATTATAATATAGTACAAAATGTCAGGAATGACGAGAGGAATCGCCCACAAGAGAAGGAGCTTACCCATGGAGAGCAAGCTAAATTCATTTCTTTCTAATCTAGTTGTTGAGTACCATAAACTACAAAGTTTTCATTGGTACGTCAAAGGAAGTGATTTCTTCCAGGCACATGCTAAACTTGAAGAATATTACGACGAAATTCGTGACATGATTGACGATGTAGCCGAACTCATGCTAATGGAAGGGCTACATCCTGTATCGAAACTGAGCGAGTTTTTAGCACTAACCCAGATACAAGAGGCCTCCGGCACATTTGAGACCTCGCAAGCAGTGTTTGAAACAGTGCTGAGTGACTACCGCTCACTGCTGACCGAGTCCATCGAGATCAAACGTGCGGCAGAAGAATCTGGTCGTGACTTGGTTGCTGCCAAAGCAGACGGCTATATCGAGGTATTCTCGAAAGCTCTTTGGATGATCGGACAGAGTCGTTAATCACAAGTAATCTTTACTCTGTTATAGAAACATGCGTTGTTCACGTTACGAGTGTCGTAATAGATTAACCGTCTTTGTACCATATGCTCATCTACTCTGATGGCAAAGCCCTCCGTTCCGGATCATCGAGAACAGAGGGCTTACATTTAACTTACAATCAAGGGATACGTTCTGATCTGTTTTACGTTTCGCTCAAAAATACACGCGGAACTAAACAATTGCTTCCACTAAAAACATTACACGTAAAAGAGCAGGTTATTATAACTTGGTACCGGCCAATAATCGCGACTAGTAATAACCTCCATTGCATCAACCGCAGCACGAAGAGCATCCATGACCGGAATTATGGTATGTGCGTTATAACTTGCACGTTGCTGTTCATCGTTCATGGCCTCGGCTTCATGACTAAGCTTCTCAAGTTTATCAAGTTGTTGTTTAATCTCGGTCATACCATCAAGCAATTTTGCAAGCAGCTCTTCTTGTACAGAAGTATTAGCATCGGAAAGAGCACTCTTACAGGACACAACCCCTTCAGCAATTGCAGACGCATACGCATTAATAGCCGGCAAATATGTGCGACGTACCATACGACGCATAACACGACCCTCAATATTGATGAGCTTGTTATATTTTTCAACCTCAACTTCGTAGCGGCTGTGCACCTCGGTTTCTGACAGCACGCCCATTTCCTCAAACAAATCAATGCTTTTTTGCTCAATGAAGCTTGGCAGTGCGTCAGCAGTAGTACGATGGTTTTCAAGCCCCCGCCTTTGTGCTTCTACGGTCCACTCTTCGGCATAGCCGTTACCGTTAAAGATAATACGCCGATGATCATGTAAGGTTTGCTTGATGTAGGTAATAGTAGCCGATTCAAATTCGGAACCTGTTTTACCTTCCATAGCATCAGCAAAGCTTTTGAGACTCTTGGCAACAGCGGTGTTCAAAATCATATTGGCATCTGAAAGGTTCACGTTAGAACCCGGCATACGGAACTCAAATTTATTGCCTGTAAAAGCAAAGGGACTTGTACGATTGCGGTCGGTGTTGTCCTTTAAGAAGTTCGGCAGCACATCAACACCTAAATCCATAGACACACGCGCAGCACTGTGATAGTCGCTATCTCCTACAAGTGCATCCACAATGGCGCCCAGTTCATCGCCCAAAAAGATAGAGATAATAGCTGGTGGTGCCTCGTTTGCGCCAAGGCGATGATCATTGCCTGCAGAAGCAACCGATGCGCGTAGTAGTCCTTGGTAGTTGTCAACCGCTTCAATAACCGCAGTCAAAAACACTAAAAAGCGCAGATTATCGACCGGATCATCACCGGGATCAAGTAGATTCTTTTTACCCGCTGAAATAGACCAATTATTATGCTTGCCCGAACCGTTAATTCCTTCAAAAGGCTTTTCATGCAGCAGACACACCAGTTTATAGTGTGAAGCAAGCAGACGCATCGCTTCCATGGTCAGCAGATTTTCATCAACAGCTCGATTAGCCGTTTCAAAAATAGGCGCTAGCTCATGCTGAGCAGGCGCAACTTCGTTGTGCTTCGTTTTGGCCGGCACACCAAGCTTCCACAGCTCGCTATCAAGCTCTTTCATAAACTCGTTAACTGTTGGACGAATCGCACCGAAATAATGCTCTTCAAGCTCTTGACCCTTGCATGGTGCATACCCAAACAAGGTGCGCCCCGTTAGTACTAGGTCTTCGCGACGTTCATACTCTTTTTCAGGAATAAGAAAAAACTCCTGTTCGGCACCAACTGTCGTCATTATATGCTGACGTTCCTCACCAAACAGCGCAAGTACGCGATTCGTCTGCTCTCCAATAGCATTCATCGAACGCAAAAGCGGTGTTTTCTTGTCAAGCGCCTCACCAGTATAGCTACAAAACGCCGTGGGAATACACAGTACTTCATCTTTAATGAAGGCAAAACTCGTTGGATCCCATGCGGTGTAGCCACGCGCCTCAAAGGTTGCACGCAAACCGCCCGAAGGGAAACTTGATGCATCTGGCTCACCTTGAATGAGCTCCTTGCCCGAAAAGCTCATAATTGCGCGACCATCGGATGTAGGATCAATAAAGCCGTCATGCTTCTCTGAGGTTACGCTTGAAAGTGGTTGAAACCAGTGAGCATAATGCGTGGCACCCTTTTCGATGGCCCACTCCTTCATGGCATGAGCAACAATGTTTGCAACCTCTGGATCCAGCGGCTCGCCATCGTGAATCGTTTTGAGTAGCTTCTTATAGGTTGCAGAGGGAAGTCGCTCCTGCATTGTATGTTCATTAAATACCATCGAACCATAAATTTCAGACACCTGCGCCATTGTTTGAATCTCCTTCTCCCTCACATGCCGCCTGCAGTAGCTACTACCTTGTCACCCTGCATTTGTTAACAGATATACAAATCTGTTATTAAAATAAGCCTTTTACTAACACCATGCTATTGCAGCATAACGTTATCAATCTATTTCGTAACACTATTACACGTATGATGCCCTTATAAACACACAAGACCCGCCGAGCTTATCGACGGGTCTCGCTGATATGGTGCACACTATAGCGCAATCCACATAAATACCCTGCCGCCATGTCGTATTCCATCAGCAGCAGTATGCCTCTTTTAGCGCTTCGAGAATTGCGGACGCTTGCGAGCCTTTTTCAGACCGTACTTCTTACGCTCGACCACACGAGCATCTCGCGTCAGATAGCCTGCTTTCTTGAGCTCAGGACGATACTCACCCGCCTCAAGCAACGCACGAGCAATACCGTGACGCAACGCGCCTGCCTGCCCTGCAATACCACCGCCATTCAAGCGAGCGATCACATCAAAATGCCCTACGGTATCGGTCACTTTAAACGGAGCTTTCGCGTAATCAACAAGAGCCTCGCGACCGAAATATTCAGCAGCCTCACGACCATTAACCGTTACTTTACCGGTACCAGGCACAAGGCGAACCCGTGCTACAGCATTTTTGCGCCGACCAGTACCGTAATATAGAGCCTTATCTGCCATCTACTATCCCTCCAGCTTGATCTCGCGGGGCTTCTGAGCCGCATGCGGATGGTCGGAACCGGCGTACACCTTGAGCTTCATACCCATTTTGCGGCCAAGTGTCCCTTTCGGTAACATGCCCTTAACAGCATACTCAATAACACGTTCAGGATGCTTTTTAATGGCCTCTTCGAAGGTTTCTGATTTCAAGCCACCCGGATATCCACTGTGGTGGTAGTAGATTTTCTGAGAAGCCTTTGCACCTGAAAGCTGCACCTTTTCAGCATTGATAACAATAATGTAGTCGCCAGTATCAACATGAGGGGTGTAGTGTGGTTTGTGCTTACCCCGCAGCATATGGGCAGCTTTGCTCGCTAAACGCCCAAGCACTTGATCGGTAGCATCAATGACAAACCACTCGCGCTCAACCTCATTGGGCTTTGCGTGATATGTTTTCACTCTTTGTCCTCCATTAAGTTGTTCCTGCATTTCCGCTGAAGCAGGCGGATACAGGGCTGTCGTTTTTCAAAAGTGCAGTTCACCCGGACGTTGACTTCCCACGCCAACACGCCTCTGCGATCCTGGACTCTCGCTTGTGCGTTTCCGACCTTCTGCGTTCACGGGGCTTTTGAAAGCGAACTTCTGCATTTTCGCGCGCATAAAAAAGAAAGTCAACGAGCAATTTGAAGAGTGCAGACTATATGGATACTCGATTGATCGCATTTGCAACCAATCGATATCGCCTCGCTCATACCATAACATGCCGTTTCTATCTTTAGGTTTCAGCTTCGATTTAGAATGAACAGTGCTTATTGGCGCCCCATTAAGGTCAAAAGCATTCTTACCCGAGCTTGTGCGCTGCCGGTCGCTTATTCAGCAGTGGGGTCGCACCATCGTGCCAAGAATACCCGTGCTAGCACTGTGCAAGCAGTGCCTCTTGTTCGCTTTCATCTTCTTCAATGAATGGCTCTGTAAAGAGTGGCTCACCATTTTGAGATAGTTCAACCATGCCAGTAAGAACATCGACATATTGATAAGATTGACGTGCCGTGCGACCGCGTTTTCTTTCCACTTCCATGATAAACAACTGGGGGTGCACTTGCGTAAGCACGCCTTCGCTCTCAACAATTTTTGAACGTCCCATATTTGCGCGCACCTTAACACGCTGACCAACGAAATCGTGTAATGTATCGTGAATGGAATTGATGATTCCAGCTTGCTTTACCAAATCCATAATGTTGTATACCCTACTCTCGTAAAATAAAAAACTATGCCTAACTAAGTATTTTACCACCGCCGTCAAGCTTATCCTTATAAGCAGTTATGCAGGATATTACTAAGATAACTATTTGAGGAGATGACGCACCCACGCAACAGAACAGACACGACTTACCACTCTTCTATAACGACATCGCCCTATTGCACCACTCTACTGTGCCACGAATTTTAATTCTGATACTACAACGTGTCCGAGCGCAATAAATTCCTCAAGAGATAAACTTTCGCCTCGCCGACGTGTATCAATACCCGCAGCAGCACATATATCAGGCAAAGCTGCTGCAATGCGAGCACCTTCATCCCCTCGACCAGCAAAAAAAGTACGGCATGAATTCGCAAGTGTTTTACGACGGTGTGCGAAAGCAGCATCCGCCATGAGGGCAGCAGCACGCACAGTTTGTTTGTCTAGTGGACAGTTATCGGCATCGATAGGCGCCCATCGATCAAGACGAATGACAACAGATTCAACGTGTGGCGGTGGAAAAAAATTGTTTGGCCCCACAAGAAAGCGCCCAGCAACACGCGCGTGCAACGCAAGCTTTACAGTATAGGCACCGTAGTCTTTGGTTCCTGGACGAGCTGCCATGCGGTCAGCCACTTCTTTTTGCACCATGACTGTCGCACGATCTAGCTGTGGAAAATGCTCGAAATAATCCAGTACAACAGTCGCTGCAACAGCATAGGGCAGGTTTGCAATAAAAGCATTTGGTAGCGAGCAATCAAGCTGTTGACATACCCCAACAAGGTCATCGAGTGATAGATCAAGTGCATCTTTTTCTATCAAAGCAAAGTGTGATACCCACGGTGCACAGGTCTGTGCAAGTACAACAGACAAATTTTTATCACGCTCAATCGAAATAACCGCACGTGCTGTTTTAAGCAAAGCGATGGTAAGCGTACCAATACCTGGACCCACTTCAAGCACAACATCCTTTATATCAAGCTCAGACAGGGCAAGTGTTTTGCGAATCACCCCATCATTCACAAGAAAGTTTTGCCCTAGTGCACGCTTTGTCACAAGACCATGTGAAGTCAGAACCGCAGCTGTAGCAGATGGCGTTGCAAGCGGTGAGAAAGAACTGCACTCAACCATGTGTGTGCTTTTCATTCGTACTGCGAGAACTGGTACAACTATCGATAGTATCTATAAAACGCATTGTTACATCCCGTGCATCATCAGTAATGATACCTGATGTATCGATGCTACCCACCCAGTCATACACCGCCGCAAGCCGAAAACCAACGCAGGCAAAAGCAGAACGAACGATCCCAACTAACGGATCAAATCCATGCGGATCGCCTCCTTCTCCTACCACATGAAGCGTTAAAGGGCGCTTTTTCGGAAAACGCATACCATGCTCACGCATACTCCGTCGCGCCCAAAAATAGGGCTGCAAACGATCTAACAACGCCTTAAATTGCGCTGGTGGCCCGGAAAAATACACCGGTGATACGACAATCAACTCATCAGCCGCATCAAGGAGCTCAAACAGATCAGACATGTCATCATGAATGGAACAAGGGGCTGTTTTTACTACCGTATTTTGTGTTCGCGACATGCTTTTTTGTTTTGATGACGCAACCTTATCTCCTAGGGTCTCAGCGTGTATGGCATCAGGTTCCTTTTTCGATTTACTCTGCGGTTGCACACCATGCGTTGCATCGGGAATATATGCACACATGTCACATCCTGTGCAGGGCGCTATCGACAGCATTGCAAGCGGCACAATGGTCGCTCCATCATCAGGGCAGTCCTCCACACAAGCATCAAAGATCTCCGCTGCAAGTGCCACACTGCGCCCTTTTGCCCGTGACGAACCGGCAATAATCAGGCGCTCCACCCTCTCCCCCCTTTCTTTTAGCTTATACGATGTACCCACACGCTCACCTTTAATACAAGTGCTACGATCGCGTCTTTCATCGAGACTGTTGCCATGGTAGCGAATCGCGATCAAGTAAATTACAGGTGGTAGTGAAAACCCTTTGCATAAGCGCTTCTTGAGTACCTGCAGTATTACACCCTCGCACTTCGAACAGCTTCTCAAGCGTAAAGAGCATCTGCGCCGGCTCGCACGGCAAACCTCGCAAGGGTACAGGTGCCATATAAGGCGTATCTGTCTCAATAAGCAGGCGATCATCAGGTGTACATGCCGCAGCTTCCCGTACAGCATCGGCATTCGCAAAGGTAAGTGCTCCACCAAACGATACCGCACAGCCACGTTCCAACCATGGACGCAAGTCTTGTGAACCAATGGTGCAACAATGCAGCAACACACCTGCTTGCGGAACACCTTCGGCATCAAGAATAGTCAGTGCATCATCATGCGCCTCACGTATATGAAGCACAACCGGCAGCCCTAACTCATGTGCCAGTGTAAGCTGACGCCGAAAGCTTTCAACTTGAAGCGGGCGAGGTGACAAATCATAGTGATAATCAAGACCGATTTCCCCAATAGCACATACCCGTCTATCGTGCACCCACATACGCATGGTCTGTTCAAGTTCTCCATCATAGAGGCGAGCGTTATGCGGATGACAGCCAACAGCAATACGCACGCGTGGAACACGCGGATTGCGCACAGATACCGTCTTTTCACTGTCTATTTCTTGAGCACGCAGTTCATTTACTTCATTGGTAAGCAAGGCATATGCTTTTTGCTGCCACTCACTTAACTTGCGAAAGGTCACATCACCATCTACCGTAGGGTCAACAATGGTACAGATGAAGTGCACAAGATGCCGACCTGCACGCACAAGCGCTAAGGGGGGATCGGCTAGGCTATGGAGATGAGCATGAGCATCTGCCCGTGGCACTTTCGGCAGCGATGGAGTCTCTATGAGTCGAAACCGCCCTTTTTTTGCCTTGCGATAAAACAGCGCCTCATCTGTTATTCCGGGTAGCAAAGCCCACTCAAGGGTGCTATAGTGCTCCTGCTTTTGGAAAGACTCCATGTCATACCCTCAAAAAACTCTACGCACTATCTTAACCTGCGTTTTTACTCCTGCTATAGATCAATCTCTTCCACATCAAGACGCGGAAACAGCGGATCACCCGCTTCAACGTCATTTCCTGCCGGCAAACTACCCCAAACACTTGCTAACTCAATATCGTCAACGGTCAAGATATCGCCAAGCGACAAACGCCGAAATACCTCGGCTGATGTATTGGGGACAAACGGTGCTAGATATAGCGCAATAATACGAATAGCCTCAAGCATGTTATACATCACTGCCGCAAGTTCACCATCTGAATCCTCAGTCTTTGCAAGCTTCCATGGCTCGGTTTCTTCGACATACAGGTTGACTCGACTTGCAAGCGAGTGAACCGCCGCTGCAGCGCCCTTAAAATCCGCACGAGTCATGCACGTATCATATGTTGCGTACAGACCTTCAGCGACTTCGCGCAACGGGTTGTTCATAACCGCCTGCGCATCACATGGCACAACAGGAACCCGAGCGTTGCAATACTTTGCCACCATATTGAACACGCGATTTACCAAATTACCCCAAGTGTTTGCAAGATCAGCATTGTAAACTTGCACCATGCGCTCCATAGAGATTGACCCATCGGCACCAAACTCCATATCGGTCATGAAGTAGTAGCGATATGCATCGACACCAAAAATATCCACAAGATCTGCCGGAGAAAGAGCGTTGCCCTTTGACTTCGACATCTTTTCTCCCTTGGTAAGTAGAAAGCCATGACCAAACACCGTATGCACAATCGGCAGCTTTGCCGCCATAAGCATTGCCGGCCAGATAACGCAGTGGAAGCGAATGATATCTTTGCCAACAAAGTGATACTGCATGGGCCAGCGTTTATCAAATTCGCCAGGACGACTCTCATCAGCATAGCCTATACCCGTAATATAGGCGAGCAATGCATCGGCCCACACATAACATACGTGCCCCTCATCAAAAGGAAGCGGAATACCCCAGTCAAAGGTAGAGCGCGAGATTGATAAATCCTTAAGCCCACTCTTTACAAACGAAACAACCTCATTACGTCGGGTCTCTGGCCGAATAAAATCGGGGTGCTCATCGTAATAAGCAAGAAGTCGATCTTGAAATTCGGAGAGCTTAAAAAACCAGTTCTCTTCGCCACTTGACTGCTGCACAGGACGCTTACACTCGGGGCAAATAAAAGTCCCGCTCTCATCTTGCTCAAGGTCACTTTCGGCATAATACGTTTCCTCATGCACGCAGTACCAGCCCTCATACGAGCCTTTATAAAGATAACCTTTCTCATACAAGTCATTCCAAAACCGCTGCACCGTAGTAGCCTGACGTTGTTCTGTCGTGCGTACAAAATCGGTATAAGAGATGTCCAGCATCTTCCATGCGTCCTTAAAGGCAGGCACAAGTGAATCGCACCATGCTTGGGGTGTTGTGTCGTGCAAGGCAGCTGTTTCGGCAATCTTTTGCCCATGCTCGTCAAGGCCAGTGATGAAAGCAACGTCATAACCATTCATACGCTCATAGCGAGCAAGTGTATCAGCAGCAATGGTGCAATACGCCGTTCCAAGGTGCGGAGCGGCATTCACATAATAAATAGGCGTAGTAATAGAATACGATGGTTTGCGCATGAAATCGGATGCTCCTTCCGATGGGTAGGCTATGAGCTCAAGCGTAAATCGCATTGCACGTTTGTATAGTGCGTGCGATCTCATCACAGCCTATGCCGTAGCGTGTCTATTGAATCGTTTTATTGTACGCACAGCACAGCACGGCGCAAGACCTTATGAATTGTTTGTCCCTTGACCTTCATTGTGCTACGATGCCTCTGCTTAATTGCTTGGGAACTTTTAGAAGCATGACACTTTGATGTATATGGTTCACGTCCCCTAAGCAGCAATCAAAATAAAATGGGCGATTGGCGCAGCGGGAGCGCAGGTCCCTTACAAGGACAAGGTCGGGGGTTCAAATCCCTCATCGCCCACCATCTTTTACCTGAAGTCTTAAGTGCTGTTTTCACAATAGTCGAATGCGCGAATTGGCATTTTGCGTAAAGCGCGCAATAGCGGCATTCCTAACGCATACAACACTGCAGCTTCCCCAATCCCTGTTGCAACAAGGCCAAAGAGATACATGGGTACATAAATGCCATCCAACGAAATCGACGTAAACGGGATGGTATACCACCCAATACCTTGTAGCATGAGCGGCAAATACGCCGGCACAATGAGTGCGTTTGCCACAACAAAACCTGCAAGAGCAAGAGCGGGACGGCTACGAAATCTCCAACACCACAGCGCACCCACAAGTGTTGCCGTGCTACCAAACACCACGTCAAGTAAGCCCAGCACACCGGTACCGTTAAGAGCGATTGACACAAGATTTGCAAGGGCACATCCTATCGTCAGTCCCGGAATGGCAGCGGGGGTAAACACGGCAAGCACACACGACGCCTCTGATATACGAAACTGAATTGGCCCCCAAGCTAAACCTTGTAGCAAGATCAGGGCAACACATGTCAATGCCGTATAGAGTGCTGCAATAAGCCCCGCTTGCGCAACATAGGACGTATGTATTCGAGCTGAAGAAGTACGACTGTGTTTAGGTACAACAGATGCTGTAGATGTATCGCTGTTTTTCATGGAATATTCCTGTCTCCGCACGACCAATATAGCGGCAAGAACGCATCGAGGAATGCTGCATTATGTGATAACGCAGAAGGATTTTCGATGCCACACGCCAAAATCTGTCGCGGGCTATGGGCAACTTATAAGTCGCACGCACAGGGCCCATCGGTGCACGTGCGAAGCCATTGTTGACGCATAATGTCTACCCTCAATGGCCACAAAGCAGTATAACACCTACCTCTTATAACAAGAAGCAGGGCTCAAAGTCAAACCCTGCTTCTTGTATTACAAAGCTTATATTGCTCTTATGGCGCCTACAGTCTATATACGCCCCGTATGCTATAGTCATACAGAGGTGTCAGTTTGTCTTACGATATGCTGCGACTATCTCGCAATATATATCAACCTAGCTTACAAACCAGTCTCATTCTGCGGCAGAAGCTACCTCACCACCAACATCACCTTCGGCAGAACCCGTAGTCTCAGCGTCAGTCTGTATAGCAACCTTGTCTGTAGATGAAGCATCCTGAGATGCATTGTCTTCGCTCTCTACAGCTGCATTCTCGGATGACTCATCAATTTTATCATTGTGATCACGGCTACTTTTCTTAGCATTGCGCACAGAACGCTCATCTACCTGAATGCTTTCGTCAATGGCGATTTCAATTCCAAGTTCTTCGGCAGCAGCCTTCATTGACAGAGATACCCGACGACGATCCAGATTCACTTCCATGATTTTCACCTTGACGGTCTCACCAGCCTTGGTGACCTGAGTTGGGGTATCAATGTGACGCATGGCCATCTCGGAGATATGAATTAAACCCTCAACACCGGGGCACAACTCAACAAAGGCGCCAAACGGAACAACCTTTGTTACGCGACCATCAATAATGGAGCCAACCGGGAATTGCTCAACAAGTTTGATCCATGGATCAGGTGTGGTCTGCTTAAGACCAAGAGAGATGCGCTCACGCTGGGTATCCACATCAAGGACTTCAACTTCAACCTCTTCACCAACCTTGACAACCTCGGAAGGATGATTGACATGATTCCATGACAGCTCAGAAATATGCACCAAACCATCAATGCCACCAAGATCAACAAAGGCACCAAAATCAACAATGGAAGAAACCGCACCCTTAAAACGCATACCTTTCGAAAGTTTGCTAAGGATCTCGGCACGCTCATTCTTGCGACCTTCTTCAAGCAATACGCGACGAGACAGCACCACATTGTTGCGATTGCGATCCATCTCAATAACACGAGCCTCAAGTTCGGTACCCAGATAGGTATCAAGGTCTTTAACGCGACGCAGATCAACAAGAGATGCCGGCAAAAAGCCACGCAGGCCAATGTCGAGAATCAGACCGCCCTTGACAACCTCAATAACCTCACCAGCAACACTTTGTCCGGCCTTAAACTGTTCTTCAACACGCTTCCACGCACGCTCGTATTCTGCACGCTTCTTAGAAAGAATAAGGCGGCCATCCTTGTCCTCTTTTTGGAGTACAAGCGCCTCAATCCGCTCACCTAACTCAACTATTTCGGAAGGATCGGCATCTTTGCGAATCGACAACTCGCGAGACGGAATAACGCCTTCGCTTTTGAAACCGATGTCAACTAAGACTTCGTCACGCTCAATCTTTACGATTGTGCCATCAACAAGGTCTCCCTCGTCAAACTCGGTGAGCGTTCCGTCGATCATCTCGTTCATCTGTTCATCAGAGATGTCAGAGAAATCGATCACAGAAGTGTTTTTGATTTCAGTCAACACGGACCCCTTTCAAACAACAGGGACCCTTCGCCATGATTGATCGCTGACAGTAACCATGTTCGTCGTGCGAGCGGGTGTCCACTGCGCGCGCCGCCGCGCCAAACATGTCTCGGGGGCCTATACGGTTTTTCTGTGCAATCCTCTCGCACAATCGGTGAAGTATATCACGTACAACAAGACGCCTCGGCGGCATTTTGAGGTGTCCGAAAAGTCTCCTGAACGCAAGTCGTACGGCGGGGTTCACCCCCTTCTTGCCGAATAAGCCACCAAATTACTAAGCTGGCTTATATACGTGCATAACACAGGCGTAAAAACAGAGCTGCTCACTGCTTGGCGCCGTAGGAGCTGTCTGCCCACGTTGAGCATCGTCGGCAGCACTTACCTCATGCATCTCGAAATACTGTGGTAGTGCAAAACCAAGTGCTCTAAGCAGTGCCTCTATATCTTCTTGCGCCGGCGCCGCTTGAATACCATTACCTAAAGCACGAGCCCACTGTACAACACACGCATCACGCTTGCCGTCAGCTAAAACGGTCTCATTAACTAACAGCCCGCCCGGTTTAAGCACACGAAAAATCTCACGATATGTCATCTCAGGACAATACGCCAAATGCAGCGAGCAATTTGCAAAGACCATATCAACTGATTCGTCTACAAGATTGGCCATGCGCAAATCTTCTGGATGAGCGACATACAACTCAACTGCTCCTTCTACAAGCGCTCCACTACGCTGAGTCTGTATAATTAGGCGGCGTGCCTCATTAATAAAGGATGCAGTCCAGTCGATACCAATGACGCGCCCACCTTCTCCTACCCGATCAGCAAGTTTGACAACCCCTTTACCTCGTCGACACCCAATATCAAGTACTGTCTTACCTGCTAGATCATTGGGAAGTGTCATTTTGCACAAGCTGGCAAAACTATGCTCGAACACAGCCTTTTCATAATACGCAGTACGCGCCGCTATATCGACCACATCCGCTGCATGTGTCGCACCATTCATATCGGCCTATCCTCGATCACATTGCCCCTATATCGCCGCAGATTCAGGCAATGTCAAAAACACTTGGGCTAACCTTCATGGGACGATCTGTATGCTTCATCGCCCAAGACAGTACAATACAGACAGGACAGTTCGCTCAACATGCTGATTGTTGGACTATTTTGCTTCGCACACATTAGCTTGAAGTATTTTTGGGCTCATCATTTGGCACAATCTTATCAGTCTTATTGGCCTTATCAGTCTTATCGGAGGCATCTGTATCTGTAACTGCTGCTACAGTATCTTCTTCATTGATATGAGCACGAAATGCTTTTAACTGCGGATCGTTCGGCAGATACCCCAAGAAGCACCGTTGTATCTCGTCGCCATACTTCACCGCCAGCTTCGCGTATTTCTTCTCACGTGTCTTCCACATTGCATACAGCGGCGTTGCTACCGAAATGGTCGAGTACGCACCACATACTAAACCAACCGTCATAGCGAAGGCGAAATCTCGCAGCGTTTCACCACCAAAAAGTAGCATTGCCACAACCGGAATAAGTGCTGAAAGCGAAGTGTTGATCGAGCGAATAATAACTTGATTGACCGAGCGGTTTGCCATAGTCATGAAAGTACAGTTCGAAGAAGACGCCTTCATATTCTCGTTGATACGGTGGAACACAACTACCTTGTCGTACAGCGAGAAGCCCAAAATAGTGAGCAACGCTGCAACCGCATTCGGGGTAACTTCTCGACCAAACAACGCATATAGTCCTACAACAATAATAATGTCGTGGATAAGCGCCGCAATGGCCGTAATGCCCATTTTGTATTCGAAGCGAATTGCGATATAGATGATGATCAGAACAAAAGACACGATAAGCGCAATAACTGACGACTGCACGATACTGGTACCCCAACTGGGCTGAATCGTTTCTACCTGATACGAATCGCTTGTCCACTCAAACACGCTTGCAACTTCATTTGCAAGAGTAGTTGCTGTTGAAGCATCAGATTCGGTTGTGCGCACAATAAAGCCATTTGCCTCATCGGATGTTGTTGTTTGTATAACCGCATCTTCTTCGCCGAAGTCGGTAAAGGCTTCACGAATTTCCTCAATTGTTACGTCACCCGTATCGTTAAAGGTTATTGATGTGCCGCCCTGAAACTCGATACCAAAACTTAAGCCTCGAATACCCACGATGGCAAAGGCTGCAACAATCATACATCCCGCAATGATGAGGAAGGTTTTGCGATGTCCCAAAAAGTTAATATCGCGCTTAATGAAGCGACCTCTCGGCTTTTCGGGTAGCGTACCAGCCTTTTGTTGTTCGACAAGCTCTTGACAATCTTTGATATTCCACAATGACGGATTTTTAGCGATAGTACGCGGTGCTAACAATCTGATAAGCGGCATCATAAGGATAAACATCGCAACGATGTTGCAGGCAACACCAAGAGCAAGTGTGAGACCAAAGCCACGAACTGACGATGACGCAAGGAAGAACAGGGCAAGCGCCGAAACAAGCGTAACGACATCAGCGTCAATCGCTGTAAAGATACCGTGCTTCACGCCATCAAGAGAAGCCGCCCTGATACTTCTGCCCATACGAATTTCCTCGCGAAAACGCTCGAGCACAAGAATAGAAGCGTCGGCCGCCATGCCAATAGTCAACACAATGCCTGCAATACCCGCCAAAGACAGGCTAAACAAATTGAACTGTGACAGAAGCGCCAACAGACCAAGGTAGAATACACCAAACACAAGCATCATAATGGCAGCAATAAAACCCAAGCCGCCATAGAAGGCGAACAGATACAGCAAGACAATAATCAAGCCAATTACCGCCACAATTACACCAGCAGCAAGTGCATCTTGTCCCAGTGTGGGACCAACAACCTGGCTTTGAATGTATTCAAAACTAACAGGTAGTGAACCACTTTCAAGCACCGTCATCATCGTGCGTGCTTCTTCGAGTGTATAGTCACCTGTGATGGAAATATTGCCATCAGAAATCACCGACTGTACGGTGGGTGCCGATTGCACTTCTCCATCAAGAATGATGACAATCTGACCACTAGAATCTGCCAGATCGGCTGTAGCCTCGGCAAAAGCAGCCGTTCCTTCCTCATCAAGCGTAATGTTGACGGCATAATAACTTGACGTTGTAGATACACGACTAATCGAAACATCAGTAATGTTCGAGCCAGTAATAAGCGGTGTATACGTACCTTCTTCAACGGTGACCGTATATGTTGTGCCCAGTGGGAAGGCATTACCAAAGTCATCGTAGTAATAGGTTTCTTGCATGTAGTAGCCATACTCAATTGCAGTCACTACATCGTCATCAGTAAACGAGTCAAGACGCGCAAATACAAGAGAACCCGTGCGACCAATAGCTTCAAGCGCTTCTTCGGCATCAGAAATGCCAGGAATCTGTACAAGAATTTGATTGCTTCCTTGCAACTGCACCGTTGCCTCTGACGCACCAAGAGCATTCACGCGTTGCTCAATAATGTCGCGTGATGACTCCATATCTTCACTTGAAATCTCACTACCATCGGTACTTGTTGCTTCTAGCACTACCGACAAGCCACCTTGCAAATCAAGGCCTAGGTTAATTTTGTCTTGCAACGGTGTAAATGCAATCACCGATACGATGACCAACACTATCGATACAATCAGAAGCCGAATATTGCGACGATCACCGCTATACCTCGTGTTTTTCGTTTTCTTTGTTGTTGTCAATCGAGAGGTGCTCTTCGATGCCATAGCCTAGATTCTTTCTTCTCTTTTGCTTGCGTGCATGTTGATTGCGCAAAACACTCTTCTTATGTTACGTGTCCGCAGCGACACAAAAGGAATGGTGCATAACTTCATACACCCGTAACACAATCCTACAAGAGCGTCTTCCTATTTTCAGCACTAAGCAATATAGATACCGAACAACTTACCTACAATCGTGTTATTGTCCCACAAACTATCCCATTGAGAAAAAACTTCACTTGATTATTGTGCCAATTCGCGCTCCACCACCTGAGCAAGAGCATGAGCGTAGCACGCTGCTGTTTCGTAATCGACTGTCTCAACCATAATGCGCACTACAGGCTCGGTGCCACTTGGACGTACAATTACACGACCATTGCTACCCATCTCTGCTTCTGCGGCATGCACGGCATCCCATACAGTAGTTGCGCTTTCAAGTGCATGTTTATCATCAACAGGTACGTTTACTATCACTTGGGGAAAGCGCTTCATCACACACACTGCTTCGTCCGGTGCCTTACCTGCACGCTGACAAGCAGCAAGAAATTGCAATGCAGTCATCAGTCCATCTCCTGTTGAGTTGTGCTCAAGAAAAATGAGATGGCCACTCTGCTCGCCACCGAGCACAAAGCCTCCTTCAAGCAAGGCCTCAAGTACATAGCGATCTCCCACCTGCGTCTGCACAAGCGCAATACCAGCATTCTGCATTGCATGTACCAGTCCCAAATTGCACATGAGGGTTGACACAAGAGTATTACCTGTCAGCATTCCGCGCTCACGCAAGTCAAGTGCGCACACAGCTGCCATCATATCGCCATCAATCTCGTTGCCATGTGCATCAAGCATCATGACACGATCAGCATCACCATCATGCGCAATCCCGATATCGGCTCCACTTTGCGCAACAAGTGCGCGCAAGGGATCCAGGTGTGTCGATCCGCATGCCACATTAATGTCAAGACCGTTGAAATCATCATTGATAGCCACTACATTCGCACCAAGTCGGCGCAAAGCTTCAGCACTTGTAAGCGATGCCGAACCATGACCAGCATCAAGTGCAACGCACAGGCCATCAAAGCGTATGTTTTGACTTTCGATAGCCGCTACTGCATGAGCGATATAAAGCTCACATGCATTGTTAACTGGCACAAGTACACCAACCGCATCACCACGTGGCACATTGTCTGCCACAGCGCCTCCAGATGTCACAAAGGATTCAATCTCGTCTTCAAGAGCATCAGACAGCTTAAAGCCCTGAGAATCGAAAATCTTGATGCCGTTATATTCAGGCGGATTATGACTTGCCGAGATCATGATGCCACCATCGCAGTGCAACTCACGCACCAGATAGGCAACCGCTGGTGTGGGAATAATTCCTGCACACAGCACTGTTGTCCCCATTGACATAAGGCCTGCTGCCACAGCAGATTCAAGCATGTCGCTTGACAATCGCGTATCTTTTCCCACAAGAATTGTCTGACCCTGAAAATATGCAGTTGCCTGGCCAAGCTTAAAAGCAAGATCACAGCTTAGTTCGGTATTTGCAATGCCTCGCACACCGTCGGTTCCAAACAGTCTCGGCATAGATTGCCCCCTTTGTAAGCTATCAGGTGTCTTGGCTCACATTATCGGAAATCATCTCATAGCACACATGGTCAACAGCAACCAAATCAATGCGTTTGTTTATCCCGGCACGCAAGGTATGCACAAGTGTATGGCATGTACGCTAACATGTCTTGCGCTTTTGATGATTGAGCACAGAGCATGCCATAAAACAGAACACCGCACGAGATAGACATATACGACCTTAGCCCACATAACACACAACGGAGGACATCTAACACTCCATGTCCTCCGTTACACATAAAACTCTACAGCAAGATTTTAGTACCTAACCGCCAATAAGATCATCATTTTGGGTTGAGCGCTGCTCTTCATCTTTGCCCGTCAGACCAAAACCAAACGAGCCAAGTGATGAAACCGACCCTAAGAGCTCATCAAGCTCCTCGATATTTCGATGATACGAACGTGGCGGCAAAGCCTCGCCCAACATATCTTCACCCTCTGTGTTAAAGGTCACCGGTTCATCTCCGCCAATTAAAATCGTATCGTCTGGCGAAAACACCATATCAAGCAACTGCGTCATATCATCACTGCTAGCAGCCAAATCATTTTCGATCACATGCAGTAAATCGCGCTCGGCAAGACCTTCTTTGAGTTCTTCAATAGCCTTCACACCAATGCCTTCAATACGCAAAAGATCATCTTCGGTGTGACCTACCAAATCGGCGACCGTTTCAATACCAGCCTCAGAAAACTTATTCGCCCAACGTTGGGACACACCCAAATCATCGTAGACATAGAGACGTGCATCCTCATCAGAGAGGTTACCGCGCCCACCGAGAGCAGCAGAGCCATAGTAGCCACCATAATTTAAGAACCCTTGAGGATCAAGTGACCAATCTTGCGGTTGAGGCATCAATTCTTCTACCTCGCGCAATACATCTGGCGCATAATCAGGCAAGATGTTTTCGCTCGCCCTTTCACTATTAACCGGTGCGCCCTTATAGGTGAGACGAACATCACGATAGCGGTGCAAGCCAGTACCTGCGGGAATGGGTTTACCAATAACAACATTTTCTTTCAAGCCAGCAAGATGATCTACCTTACTTTCGATAGCCGCATCGGTAAGTACTTTAGTGGTTTCCTGGAACGACGCCGCCGACAAGAACGATTCCGTAGCAAGCGAAGCCTTGGTGATCCCAAGCAATAGCGGCTGTCCCACCGGTGGATTCTTGCCCTCTGCTATAAGTTCATTAGCAATACGCTCAAACTCAAAGCGATTCATTTGACGACCCGGCAACAAATCAGAGTCACCCGCATCAATAACTGCAATCTTGCGCAGCATTTGACGCGCAATGACTTCGATGTGCTTGTCATTAATATCTACACCTTGCGACACATAAACACCTTGTACCTGACTGACGATATAGCGCAAGGTCGTGTTTGGATCGGCAAGGCGCAAGAGATCATGTGGGTTAACCGAACCCTTTGTGAGCTGCTGACCAACCTCAACCTCACACCCATCCACAATACCGGGCAGCATGGTTGCACGTGCCGATACCACATATTCGCGATAATTACCCTCTTGATCGTGAATCATGAGGGTTTTGGAAGTCTTGTCACCAGAAATTTGCAAGGTGCCAGAAATCTCTGCAAGCACTGCCTGACCCTTGGGCTTGCGCGCTTCAAAAAGCTCCTGAACACGAGGCAAACCGTGTGTAATGTCTTCACCCGCAACACCACCGGTGTGGAAGGTGCGCATCGTAAGCTGCGTGCCAGGCTCGCCAATCGACTGAGCAGCAATAATACCAACCGCTGTGCCAACATTAACCGGGCGCGCAATCGCAAGATCCCAGCCGTAACACTTCTGACACACACCCTGTTCGGCTCGACAGGTCATGATCGTACGAATTGTCACACTTGCAATACCTGTCGCGATAAGTTGTTGCAGCTGCGTTAACGAAGAAAGATATTCACCCGCTTCAAGCAGCACTTCTCCGTCTGCACTCACAACCGGCTCCATCAGGCAACGGCCTATAAGATTGTTATCAACATCACCCTTATCATCAACAATCGAATAGTTCACGCCTTCAGTAGTTCCGCAATCAATTTCGCGAATGATGACATCTTGCGCCACATCGACAAGACGACGCGTAAGATAACCCGAGTCGGCTGTGCGCAAAGCTGTGTCGGCCAAACCCTTGCGAGCACCATGGGTTGAAATGAAGTACTCAAGTACAGAAAGGCCCTCGCGGAAGTTCGCTTTGATAGGGCGATCGATAATCTCGCCCTTCGGGTCAGACATAAGGCCACGCATACCCGCAAGTTGACGAATCTGCTTAATGTTGCCTCGAGCACCTGAGAAAGCCATCATATAGATAGGATTGAACTTATCGAAGTTGTCGGCCATTGCATCGCCAACTTCTTCATTTGCCTCGTTCCAAATATCAACAACTTGGCGGTGACGCTCCTCGTCACTCATAAGACCCATTTCATAGTCTTCATCAATGGCAGCAACTTTGGCGTCAGCCTGACTAAGAATTTCAGCCTTGTTTGGAGGTACCGTTGCGTCATACACCGACACCGTGACACCAGCGCGTGTTGCATAATGAAAGCCCATGCTCTTCAGGCCATCGAGAATGCTTGGCACTTCGGAAAGCTCGTAGCGATTACAAACGTCTTCAACTAGACGGCTGATCTCGCTTTTGTTCATCTCATAGTTAAGATACTCATAGTCATCGGGCAGTACACTATTAAAGGTGATGCGCCCAATGGTTGTTTCAATACGCTCACCCGCCTTGCGCTCTTCAAGTACACCATAGGCTGTTGCAATAGTGGTGTCGTTTGTAAGACGCACCTGAATTTTTGCCTGCAAATCAAGATCAGCACGAGCATCATAGGCATTCAGCGCATCCCCAAAATCGCAGAATGCACGCCCTTCACCTAGGAAGCCATCACGAGCGGCCGTAAGGTAATACAAACCAATAATCATATCTTGCGTAGGCACAGTGAGTGGACGGCCATGAGCAGGTGATTTGATGTTATTGGCAGAAAGCATTAGCACACGAGCCTCAGCTTGCGCTTCAGCACCCAACGGTACGTGAACAGCCATCTGGTCACCATCAAAATCGGCATTAAAAGCTGTGCATACTAACGGGTGTAACTTAATAGCCTTACCCTCAACAAGCACCGGCTCAAAGGCTTGAATACCCAAGCGGTGAAGCGTTGGTGCACGATTAAGCAGCACTGGGTGCTCGCCGATAACCTCTTCCAGCACGTCCCATACATAGGTAGCGCCACGATCAACCGCACGCTTAGCCGCCTTGATGTTCGCTGCGTATTCAAGTTCTACCAAACGCTTCATCACGAAAGGCTTGAACAGCTCAAGTGCCATTTGGGATGGCAAACCACACTGGTGCAGCTTAAGCTGCGGTCCCACAACGATAACCGAACGCCCAGAGTAATCAACGCGTTTACCCAGCAGGTTTTGACGGAAGCGACCTTGCTTACCTTTAAGCATGTCAGACAGCGACTTAAGCGGGCGATTACCAGGGCCGGTAACAGGACGACCGCGCCGTCCATTGTCAAACAGACTGTCGACAGCCTCTTGCAGCATACGCTTCTCATTATTCACGATGATCTCGGGTGCACCAAGATCAAGTAAGCGCTTGAGACGGTTGTTGCGATTGATAACACGACGATATAAATCGTTGAGGTCACTTGTGGCAAACCTGCCGCCATCCAGCTGCACCATTGGACGTAGATCAGGCGGAATAACCGGTATGACATCAAGAATCATATCGACCGGTTCGTTGTCAGACTTTAAGAAAGCATCAACCACTTTGAGACGCTTAATAGCCTTTGCACGCTTTTGCCCCTTGCCATTTTGAATGATGTCGCGCAGCATCTCTGCTGTTTCTTCTAGGTCAATTGCCTCAAGCAAATCACGCACTGCTTCAGCACCCATGCCACCCGTAAAGTATTCGCGATAGTTTGTATACATCTCGCGATACAGTTCTTCATCTGTAATGAGCTGCTTTGGCTCAATCTTTAAGAACTGATCGAAAGCGTCTTGACGCAACGCCTTGCGCTCATTGAATTCCTCATAGAGATCAGCAATCTCTTCTTCCACCTCTTCAGGAGAAAGAAGCTCATCCTCATCATATTCATCGAAGAAATCATCTTCTTCAGGTGTATAGTCGGTTGACATGTGACGCACAGACTCGATAAGCCGATCACGTTCGGCATCAAGTTCTTCAAGGTCAGCGGCAAGTTCGTCGCGCAGCTCTTCAAGGTCTTCTTCGCGCGCTTCTTTATCGACAGAAGTAATAATCGAACCAGCGAAGTAAAGCACTTCCTCAAGCTCTTTAGGTGGAATATCAAGCAGATAACCCAAACGCGATGGCGAGCCCTTGAAATACCAAATATGGCTCACCGGTGCAGCAAGCTCAATATGCCCCATGCGCTCACGACGCACGCGGGCACGCGTCACTTCAACACCACAACGCTCGCATACAATACCCTTGAAACGAACACGTTTGTACTTACCGCAGGCACATTCCCAATCTTTCGTTGGGCCAAAAATCTTCTCACAGAACAAACCGTCTTTTTCCGGCTTGAGTGTACGATAGTTAATCGTCTCGGGCTTTTTTACCTCGCCACATGACCAACCACGAATGCTTTCAGCATCCGCAAGAGAGATGCGCAAAGCGTCGAAATTATTTACGTCGAATTCCGTCGTCATTTACTGCTCCTCTCCCGTTCCGATAAGGTCTTCGGTGTCGGTATCGGTGCTCTTTGCGTCTTTCATGAGGTCTCCCAGCTCCGCCGCAATATCGTCAAGCAAGCTTGCGGTATCTTGTTCCTCGGTTTTACGCGCATCGGCAGAAAGCGCATTGTAGAGTTCTTGTTCTTCATCAAGATTGTGATTAAGGCGCTTTTGCTCTTCCGCAAGAGCCTCAGGCGTGCGCTCAAGCTCAACATTTAAGCCCAGTGATTTCATTTCCTTAATGAGTACCTTAAAGCTCTCTGGCACCTCGGCGGCAGGAATATTTTCGCCCTTAACAATGGCTTCGTAAGACTTTACACGCCCCGCCGTATCGTCAGATTTCACGGTAAGGATTTCTTGAAGAATGTTGCTTGCACCATACGCATACAACGCCCACACTTCCATCTCACCAAAGCGTTGGCCACCAAACTGAGCCTTACCACCAAGCGGCTGTTGTGTGATGAGACTGTATGGACCTGTTGAACGTGCGTGAATTTTATCATCGACAAGATGGCCAAGCTTCAAAATATAGCTTTGACCAACCGTAATCGGTTCACGGAACTTCTCGCCCGTACGCCCGTCATAGAGCCAGGTTTTACCCGTGCGAGACAACTGTGGCACAAACTCATCGCGTGCCATATCACCATAGCGCGCATGATTGATGTTAAGAAGATTACGATTTGCTGCCTCAATAGCGTCAGAAATTTCCGTTTCCGTTGCACCGTCAAATACCGAGGTTGCCACATATTGTGGACCCTCTACCGGTTCGGTGGCGTTTGGATCATCCGACCAACCCCATTTTGCGGCCCAGCCAAGATGGTTTTCTAACAACTGACCAACATTCATACGAGATGGCACACCCAACGGATTCAAGATGACATCAATCGGTGTACCATCAGCTAAGAAGGGCATGTCTTCAACAGGAAGCACACGCGAGATAACACCCTTGTTTCCATGGCGACCTGACAATTTGTCACCCTGTTGAATCTTGCGCTTCTGCGCCACATAGACACGCACCAGTTCATTTACACCTGGAGCCAGCTCATCTCCTGCTTCGCGCAAAAAGCGGTTCACACCAATAACGCGCCCTCCTGAACCATGCGGCACCTTCAAGGACGTATCGCGAACCTCACGCGCTTTCTCACCGAAAATTGCACGCAACAGGCGCTCTTCTGCCGTAAGCTCGGTTTCACCCTTTGGGGTAACCTTGCCAACAAGCACATCGCCAGGACCAACTTCGGCACCAACACGAATGATGCCGTCGCTATCAAGATCGGCAATCATATCCTCAGAAATGTTGGGAACCTCACGCGTTATTTCTTCTGGACCAAGCTTGGTATCACGCGCGTCAAGCTCATATTCGAAAATATGAATAGATGTAAGCAGGTCTTCTGCGACAACGCGCTCGGAAATAATGATGGCGTCCTCGTAGTTGTAGCCTTCCCATGGCATGTAGGCAACCATGAGGTTTTGACCCAATGATAGCTCGGCATGATCGCAACTTGGGCCATCAGCAAGTACATCTCCCGCCTGTACTTCATCACCCTTGCGCACAAGTGGCTTATGATTCACACAGAAAGACTGGTTTGAGCGCTTGAATTTCGGCACAAGATACTCATCGTATTCGCCATCGTTGTTCAAGATGATGATGGTTTGCCCATCCACGTAATCCACAACGCCGGGATTCTGCGCAATAAGTATTTCACCAGAATCAACCGCAATACGATGCTCAATACCTGTGCCCACCAGTGGTGCACTGGGACGCAGCAGCGGCACAGCCTGACGCTGCATGTTCGAACCCATCAGGGCGCGGTTGGCGTCGTCGTGCTCGAGGAACGGGATGAGCGCTGTTGCGACGGAC
>CAZXOF010000003.1:0-31163 GCA_964642255.1 uncultured Eggerthellaceae bacterium
TGGTGGTTTTCGCAAGCCCAACAGTAATGCTATTACCATTACGCGTGATTTTGATGCTTGAAAACTCACCAAGTAGTTTTGATAGCAACTTGGTGCCGTAGCTACGCACGTCAAAGTCAGGATACTGTTTACGCAGACGATTTCCAACCTCACCAAGTCCTGTCGATTTTCCGTTATTCTGATTGTCAGTAATGATGTTCACAACCGCCTGTTCAATCTCTGCTTTAGGCGTTGTGTGATTTCCATTAGCACATTCACGATCAGCCTGTATTAACAGCTCAAGCGTTGTAAAAATATCACAAGCCTTACGAAATGGTGTTGGTGTCTTTTTCTCGCCCATACCAATTACTATCAGTCCACTTTCACGAATGCGACTTGCAAGGCGCGTAAAATCGCTATCACTTGAAACAATGCAAAAACCCTCAACAGAATGTGTGTATAAGATATCCATCGCATCAATAATCATTGCTGAGTCCGTTGCATTTTTTCCCTGCGTATAGCTAAACTGTTGAATAGGAGTGAGTGAATTGTCAAGCAAAGTATCTTTCCACTTTGCTTGAAGAGTACTTGTCCAATCTCCATAAATGCGTTTATAAGTAACCGTTCCGTATTTTGATAATTCATCCACAATGGGCTTAATGTATCGAGCTGAAACGTTGTCGGCATCAATCAGAAGCGCAAATCTGTCTTCGATAGATTGTTTTGTTTCCATACAGGGTCGATCCTCACCGAACTGCACTATATATCTCAACAAGCACGCAGCTCGTATCATCGAAAAAATCACGCTAACCTAATGAATTATACTAAGGGCAATTGAGCATCCTGCGAACTTCATGAAAGAATGGGAACTGCTAGGAGATTTCAGTTTCGTAAATGGAAAGGCGAGTTATTGTGGCCACACGTAATATTGAGGCATTGCTTGCGCACTGGATTGACAATGTTGACGACCCTGAACTTGCACAAGAACTTGCCCACCTTGCACAAGAAGGAGCAGTAGCTGCATCTGATGCTTTCTTTCAAGATCTAGCATTTGGTACTGCTGGATTGCGCGGCATCATTGGAGCTGGCACCAATCGCATGAATATCTATACCGTTGCCCGCGCTACACAGGGTCTTGCAGACTATCTCAATGCACACTATAAACAAGCTTGTGTTGCCCTTGCGCGTGATTCCCGCAATAAAGGTGAGCTTTTTATCCGTACAGCCGCCTGCGTACTTGCAGCTAATGGCATCACCTCGCTGGTATATCCGCGTGTTGAACCAACGCCAGCGCTTTCCTTTGCCGTACGTCACTTGGCATGCTCAGCTGGTATCAATATGACTGCAAGCCACAATCCAGCTGCCTACAGCGGCTACAAGGTCTATGACTCAAACGGTTGCCAAATTACCAGTGAAGCAGCCCACGAAATATCCGAGCACATCAATAAGCTATCTTATTTCCCTGACACCTGTGCCACAGATAAGTCTTCGCCACGCACTATGCCCTATGAGGAGGCCGTAGAAGCAGGACTGATCGCACCTATTGATGATGAAGTACTGACATGCTTTATTGATGCAGTGGCTATGCAGTCTTGCTCCCATGGATCAGAAAGGTCAAGAGTGCATGGTGAAACACATGACGACATTTCAATAGTCTATACGCCTCTGAACGGAACAGGGCTTGAATGCGTATCGGCCATTTTTGAGCATATTGGTCTCAGCAAGGTAAGCATTGTTCCTGAACAAGCGCAAGCCGATGGTAACTTTCCCACATGTACGTATCCCAATCCCGAAGAGCGAGCCGCTCTGGAACGTGGTATCGCTTTGTGCAAACGCCTCGATGCACAAGGGTTGCCTCCTGACCTTTTGCTTGCTACCGATCCTGATGCCGATCGTGTCGGTGTTGCGTGTAAAGACGGCAATGATTACGTTTTGCTCAATGGAAACGAGATCGGTGTGCTTTTGCTCGACTTTATCGCGCGACATCGCGTAGCATGTGGCGAAGATCTTTCGCGCGCGCTTGCTGTGACTACCATTGTATCCTCGACCATGGTTGACGAAATTGCTCGTAACTACGGATTTGAAGTCCGTCGCACCCTCACGGGCTTTAAATATATTGGGGAACAAATTGGACTTCTTGAGGCGGCTGGTGAGAGCAAGCGATTCATCTTTGGCTTTGAGGAAAGCTACGGATATCTTGCAGGGACCCATGTACGTGACAAAGATGCTGTGGTGGCCAGTATGCTGATCTGTGAGTTAGCACGCGAATGCCGCAAGCACAATACCAACTTGGTCGGAGCTATGAATAAGCTTTATGAGCGCTATGGCTGGCATCTCAGCCGTACATTGTCTCTCTCATACCCTGGCGCAGACGGATCGACCACTATGAAAAACCTCATGACGCAGCTACGTTCAAATGCACCTCACAAACTTGCAGGATATGTTGTCAAACAAGTAATTGACTATGCAGACGGCGTAGCAATGCCTTGCGTGGGTAGCACAACTTTTGATGTGTATCGGCATAAACTTCCCGTGGCAGATGTTCTTGAGTTTTGTTTGGAAGGCTCAGCGAAGCTCATCATTCGGCCAAGCGGCACCGAACCAAAAATTAAGGCCTACGTGTTTGCAAACGCGCATTCACGCTCTGCTGCAGAAACCTTCCTTGATGATCTTGAACATGCTGCACGCGAACTGCTCACATAAATCAAGTATGCATGACACGAATGTGTAGATATCTTCATCTCATATATAGTTTTCGCAGTAGATGTAGCCAAGCGCCCGATAAAAGCAGTTTGTTATAATAACCTGGCTATGCTAGACAATGCTGCATATGCCTTCACATCGCGCGCCCATGGCTCAACGGATAGAGCATCGGACTTCTAATCCGACGGTTGCAGGTTCGAATCCTGCTGGGCGCGCCACACATTCTCACACAATGCTATAAGTGCTCACGTACCCAAGCAATATTGCTCTGAACTACCGCAATAAGCTTGTCTATATCATCGAATTTTTTCATGGGGCGCAACCAAGAGCAAAACTCAAGCTCGATGGTGCGACCGTAGAGATCCCCAATGAAGTCAAGCAAGTGTGCCTCACAAAAGGACGTCGCCTCTGTAAAACTTGGAGATACACCAACAGAAACCGCCGCTTTATAGCATGAGCCATCAACATAGGCATATGCGGCATATACCCCCTCCCCAATAGCAAATAAGCTTGTATCGGTACTGAGATTTGCCGTTCGAAAGCCCATGTGACGCCCCATCTGCCGGCCCTCAACAATGCGACCTTTAAGACGATAACGCTTCCCTAACAAGCTATTTGCTCCACCAACAAGACCTTGTGCAAGCAGGGCGCGAATACGCGTCGAAGTTACCGGCATGCCATCATAGATGAGTAAGTCATGCGACACTACTTGATACGAAGCTCGCCCTACTGAATATCGTTTGCGTGCCCATACTTGCAAAGTTTCAACGTCACCTGCAGCCCTTGCCCCAAAATGAGCATCGTAGCCCAAATGAATTGCGGCAGGTGGTGTGTCGGCAAACATGCAAGTCAAAAACTCATCGGGCAACAATGCCGCAAACTGCTTCCCAAAAGACAACACAACTACATCATCCACACCTGATGCAGCAAGAGCTGCGATGCGCGCATTATTTGTCATAAGCTTTTTGAGTGAACTTGGACGGAAAAGCTCATCTGGATCTTGATCGAAGGTGAGCGCACAAGCAGCAACGCCTCGTCTACGCGCATCCCTAATAGCCTGATCAATGAGAAACTGATGCCCGATGTGAACGCCATCAAACACTCCAAACGCACACACGTTATCTTTCAGTACCTGCGCCGAGGCAAGACAATTGTCCACCCTATAAATCGCCACGAGACACTCCCTCTACAAACACACAACGTGCCTCAAAACGACGTGCAGATTCACGGTAAGTATAGAGTGCACGAAGGCGATGGCTATCAAGAATGGCAACAAGCTCCCCATCAATAGGTTCATTTTCACATGCACTCACTGACAATACATAGGCATCACATACAGATTGAGCATGAGCGTACTGAGGGAAATGCAGTTCAAGCTCGTTTTGGGAAAGGTATCGACCATTTGCAACAAGGGCTGCTACATGATCTGTTGCATATGCACAGCGCATGCCCAAAAGTTTAACAGGATCAAGCGCTGCATGCTCACGCAGGTCTCTCAAGACTTCAAGGCTCACACAGTCTGTGTAGCTCAGCTGTCCAGAGGCCGTGCGCCGCAATGCGGCAAGATGCGCCGGACACCCCAAGGCATAACCAAGATCGCGTGCAAGAGAGCGGATATAGGTTCCTTTTGACACATAAAACTCAAGGTCCCAAAACACCGTACACTCCGCCGCTACGCCAACTAGTATTTCTCCCTCGGTCTGCAACTCCTCACGCGTCACTATACGCTGTAGTCGCGCTTCAAAAACCTCAACTTCACGGGGTTCAAAATTAATCGATCGTCCAGCACGTGCTTCATTACACGCCTTTTTGCCTCCCACCTTGAGAGCAGAATATGCAGGAGGTATCTGATCTATGCACCCACACAGCCCTGCAATTGCCTGCTCAGCAAAGGCGACATCATAGAACTGTGACGAGACATCACCAACAGTTCGTATAGCACCTTGCGCATCGTCAGTATCGGTACTCACACCGAAAGCAATGCGTGCGTGATAACGCTTGTTGTTGGCAGAAAAGAAAGTAGCAAGCCTTGTGGCAGAACCAACGCAAACTAACAGTACGCCGGTTGCAAGCGGATCAAGAGTTCCCGCATGTCCAATCCGTCGTTCACCGAAGATATGTCGGCACGCATTCACTACATCATGAGAAGTTATGCCACTTGGCTTATCAACACCCACAACAAGTGAGAGTCCCGATGAGGTACGCCTCACGAGACCCTGCCCGCTTCCTGTTCAAGTGCCGCTGTTACAAGGCCAATAGCATCTGACAAGGAAACAGTTAGTGTACATCCCGCTGCTGCAGCATTACCACCACCACCAAACATCTGAGCAATGCGGGCAACGTTCGTAGTATCTTTCGCACGCAGGCTTCCTCGCACAGTACCATCATGTTCACGCAGAAGACATGCCACGCGTATACCACGAATAGAGCGCAACTCATCAATAATTGGCTCAGCATCAGCACGTGTAGCTCCTGTTTTTTGCATATCAGCCTCTGAAATCCATGCAAGCACAAGCGAAGAATCTTCCCCAAGCAGGCGCATGTTTTGAAAAGCTACACGGGAAAGCGCAAATGAGGCAAGCGAGCGGTTCTGAAAAAAGTCACAGGCTGCACGTGCTGGATCAGCTCCATAGCCGAGCATCTCAGCTGCAAGAGCAAAAACCTCACCGGTGGCATTCTGGAAACGAAAGCCTCCTGTGTCAGTCATTAACCCAGTATAGGCGCACTGAGCAATGTCAGGTGAGGGCTTCACCCCTAAACAGTGGATAAGTTCCCACACCAGCATTGTTGTTGAAGCAGCATCAGAATCAATATAGCACCAGTCTGCCATGCGCGTTTCGCTAGCATGGTGATCAATAGAAAAAGTAACGGTGGCGCGCTTGTACACAGCAACCGCATCCCCAATGCGTAAGAGGGTAGGCACATCGACACTTATAAAGGCTTCAACATCTTCGTCATAGTGCTGAGCAGCAACGACTTCATCAGCACCGGGAAGGGTGGCCAACGTAGCATCAAGAGGTTCATCTGTGGCACTGAGGCATACAACGCGTTTTCCGCATGCCTTAAGGGCATGCGTGAGTGCCAGAGCAGATCCCATACAGTCACCGTCAGGGCTCACATGGCCACATAAAGCAAACGAAGTACACTTCAGCATTTCGGCTGCTATAGCGGCAAGGGTGGTGTTTGTATGTGATGTCGCTACCACTAACAAACCCCCTCTTGAGCTTGAACGCCATCACGCTGAGTCTTGGGTGAAAATGTAGGCTCTAGTATATGTGAGACTTTTTGCTGCCCTAGCTCACCGTGTTCATTCAAGACAACGTCCTCATCTGCCATACTGCGGTTTTCCATGCGATCGCGCTCACGCAACAGCGCCCGCCCAATGCGTTCTGCCTCATCAACGCTTTCATCAAGTATAAAGCGCAACTCAGGAGCAACACGCCATGAAAGACGACGTGCCATAAGGGAGCGAATATGTCCTTTGGCCCCCTCAAAAGCCTTAGCTACTTCGACATAAGTTTCAGGAGCAGCAGAATAAAATACGTTGCACACGCTTTTGTCGTAACTTACCTCGCAGCCCGTAATAGTGGCGCTTGACAGTCTCGGATCAGATAGTGCAAACAGCAAAATATTTGCAATTGTCTCACGTGCCTGCTCATTTGTCTTTCTGCTTGATGCTGATTGCTTCATGCGACACCCCCTCACCACTATCAAACGCAACAACGGCGCTACGCATCGCTAAAACTGCCTGCGCCCAATGTGATCTTAAGCGCAGCAAGCCTTACTTACTTCTTGTACCACTTGAGTTTTACTCTGTGCGTTCAA
Source organism: uncultured Eggerthellaceae bacterium (assembly GCA_964642255.1). GTDB lineage: Bacteria > Actinomycetota > Coriobacteriia > Coriobacteriales > Eggerthellaceae > CAZBEP01. The sequence continues at coordinate 6,508 of CAZXOF010000003.1, forward strand.
CTTTAACAATTGTAAAGCCCTCAATAAGGTCGCCAACCTTGATGTCTTGGTAACCATTGATACCAATACCACACTCATAACCCTGCTTTACCGATTTCACGTCATCTTTGAAGCGACGCAGCGAGGCAATAGTGCCTTCGAAGACCACAGTGCCATCTCGCACAATACGCACCTGATTGTCACGAGAAATTTCACCCTCAACCACATAGCAGCCCGCAACGGTTCCCACCTTGGGCACCTTGAACGTATCGCGTACTTCGGCAACACCAGTGTCTTGTTCAACAATCTCGGGAGACAACAGACCCGCGCGAGCAGCATTGATATCCTCAATAGCCTGATAGATGATGCGATACAAGCGCATATCTACCGTTTCTTTCTCGGCAAGCTGCTTTGATTTACCAGTTGGACGCACGTTAAAGCCGATGATGATGGCATCAGATGCAGCAGCCAAGGTTACATCGGTTTCAGTAATGCCACCAACCGCCGAGTGCACAATATTGATTCTCACTTCGGATTGATCCATCTTACTAAAGGCATCACGCAAAGCCTCAATAGAGCCTTGTACGTCAGCCTTCACAATAAGATTTAAGTCAGTTTGCTTACCTTCTTCAATACGACTAAATAGATCATCTAGGCTCACATGCGCCTTGGTCTCCTGTTCGGCAAGGCGAGCGCGGAAAGCACGCTCCTCTGCAAGTTTTCTAGCATCACGCTCATCTGCAAATACACGAAACTCATCACCAGCGGTTGGTACCAAACTTAAGCCTAAGATCTCTACCGGATCAGAAGGCCGTGCTTCAGTAGCATGATTACCCTTCGGATCAATAAGCGCACGAACACGCCCATAGGCTGTTCCTGCAACCACTACATCACCCGGACGCAGCGTACCACGCTGCACTAATACCGTAGCAACCGCGCCTCTACCCTTATCAAGGTTCGCCTCAATGACAAAGCCAGATGCCTCAGCGTCAGAATTCGCTTTCAGATCAAGCACGTCAGCCTGCAAGATAATGGTTTCAAGCAAATCGTCAATGTTGAGCTTCTGTTTTGCCGACACCTCGACAAACATGTTCGAGCCGCCCCACTCTTCAGGAATGACCCCATGTTCGGTAAGCTCTTGACGGACCCGATCAGGGTTTGCTCCAGGCTTGTCAATCTTATTGACCGCCACAACAATGGGTACATTTGCCGCCTTTGCATGGTTAATTGCCTCGATTGTCTGAGGCATAACGCCATCATCAGCAGCAACAACAAGCACGATAACGTCGGTTACCTGAGCACCACGTGCACGCATGGCCGTAAATGCCTCATGACCAGGGGTATCAATAAAGGTGATCTGGCGATCTCCAATCATGACAACCGATGCTCCAATATGTTGCGTAATGCCTCCCGCTTCACTTTCAACAACTCCTGTATGGCGAATGGCATCAAGCAGTGAGGTTTTACCATGATCAACATGCCCCATAACCGTTACTACAGGAGGTCTTGGCTTTAGGTCATCTTGTGAGTCATGATAAACAACAGCAAACTCTTCTTCTGGGGACACAACGCGTACTTTGCGTCCTATGTCATCAGCAATAAGCTCAACTAAGTCATCGCTCATTGTCTGCGTAAGGGTGAGCACCTGCCCAAGCAAAAAGAGCCGCTTGATCACATCGTTTGGTTGCACTCCCAACAACTCGGCAAACTTGGCAACAGTGGCACCCTGCGGGATTTCAACAACCGAGTCGTCCAACACAAGTTCAGGATCAAGACCTTTTTTCAAGGCTTCCATCTCTGCTCGCTCGCGCTTTTCTGCCTCACGCTTTTCCTTGCGTTTCTTGCGACGACCCTCCCCTTCATGCGATGCTGCGGCAACTGCAGCACGCGCCTCGGCAAGTACCTTGTCGCGCTGAAGCTTTTCAGCCTGAACAGCCATCTGGGTATAACGATCTTCTCCTGCTCCAGAACGCTGCTCAAGCTCGGGCACATTTGGTTCGAACATCATGTCCTTGCGACGAGCACTTTTTTGCTTGCGACCTGAACGTGAAGCTCCCTTACCACCATCATGCGTCTGAGCACGACCGCGCCCGCCGCCTGTATGATGTTGAGCCTCTAAGCGACTTTTTTCCGCCTCAATCTGAGAAAGGAGCGAATCAAATCCGCCCTTTTGTGATGTAAGCGGTATCACAGGTGCAGAGACAGCCTTATCCTTACTTTTGCTCTCTGTATGCTTACCGCGCTTCATAGTACGATCACGAAGCGCTTGTTCAACAGCTTGCTTCTTGGCAACTTCAATGGCTGTCTTTGCAGCACGCGCCCGTGCGCGCTCTTCTTGCTTCTGACGCTCAACACGCAAACGTTCGCTTTCAATTTGATGCTCCAGGCTAGCAAAGATAGATGACTGAGCAGGAGGTACTTGCTTCTCTGAAGTTGCAGCAACACCTTCTTTAGATGTCGCATCAGCTAATACACTTGACGCCTCGTCGCCACTTGCACGACGAGCACGCTCCGCTTCGCGGGCTGCGCGCTCTTGCTCAACAGCTGCACGACGAGCCGCCTCTTCCTCGGCTTTCTTGCGTTCTTCCTCGGCTTTTTTTTCGGCAAGCTCAGCGGCCTCTTTGGCATCAAGATGTCCCGTGCGCTCTTTAATTTCAGGCTCAAGTTTTTTGCACACCTTCTCGACATAGGCGTCATTGAGCACACTGGCATGGCTTTTCGCAGGAATCTTCATTTCAGCGAGACGCTCAAGCAGCTCCTTGCTTGTCATCTCAAATTTTTTTGCCAACTCGTGTACACGCATGCTTGCCATATAACCACTCCTCATCTAGTCGCGGGCTTCATACCCAGCCCGCGCAAGATCGCAGGCGATGCTTTCGCAATCGTGTTCGCCAATTTTCGTTCTTAAAGCGCGAGTAAGTTTTCCATGTTTTACAGCAGCTTCAAGACACTGTGCTGAGCACACGTAAGCTCCGCGCCCTGCAACACGTCCCGTTGGATCGAAGGCAATGACTCCATCAGTAGTGCGCACAATACGCAATAGCTCGGTCTTACCTGCAAGCCTTCCGCAAGCAACGCAGGTGCGACGGCGTTTTTGTACCTGCTCATGTGCCATAACAGTTCTCTTAATCCTCAAAGCTTGTTATCCACGCTCATCAAAAGACTCATGCACGCCGCAGTAACGACTACCCGGACGCGCATGATTGCGACAGTGAATACCATCTTCGCTTACATGTGAGCACATTATCTTTCCTTCATTGTCTTCGCTATCAAGTTCATCAATCAATTCGTTATCAACCACTAAAGGCTCACCAGCAAATGACACGCTTTTAATATCGATATGCCAGCCTGTTAGACGCGCAGCAAGACGAGCATTTTGTCCTTCTTTACCAATAGCAAGAGAAAGCTGATCATCAGGAACAATAACCGTTGCATACTGGTTTTCAGCGTCAACAATGACTTGATTCACCTTTGCTGGCGATAGTGCATTTGCAACATAGCGCGCAGGATCCTCATCCCATTGAATAACATCAACGCGTTCGTTGCGCAGCTCTTCAACTACCATACGCACACGACTGCCTTTAGGACCTACGCAGGCTCCCACCGGATCAAGATTTGCCTCACGAGAAAACACAGCAACTTTTGAGCGCGCACCTGGCTCGCGTGCAATTGATTTAACCTCGACCAAACCGTCATAGATCTCGGGAACCTCAAACTCGAAGAGACGCCTAATCAAAGCCGGATGTGTACGAGATACCACAATGGTTGGACGCGTATGGTCGCCACGCGTATGAGAAGATTCTTCACTAGGATCACGCACTTCAATAATCAGCACCTTAAGGCGCTGATTGTGGCGATAACGCTCCCCGACGAGACGCTCGTTGTGCGCATTCGGATAGCGCTGGGTATCATAGTGAGGTAACTCGGCTTCCACGCCCTCGAGTATTTTAATGATGGTAAAGTCGGGTGTACCCTGCAATACCATGCCAGTAACTAGATCACCAACACGATTTTTGAACTCTTCATAGATAGTTTGACGACTCGCATCACGCACAATGGACGATATAACACTTTTTGCATTCGTGGCAGCAATACGGCTTACATCGTCAGGGGTAACATCGCGCTCCTGAAACTCGCTATATTCGCCCGTTTCTTCATCGGGCTCACCTACAGGAACCAACTCGTAGACGTATATTTTGCCCGTCTGACGATCAATAGTTACGCGTGCGTCCCACTCAAGATCAAGAATGTGCTGATAGCTTTTAGCAAGTGAAGCCTCAAGGCGCTCAATCAGGTAGATCTCGTCGATCTTTTTCTCATGCGCAAGCGCGTGCAGCGCTTCGATCAGTTCTGATGTTGCCACAGCAATACATTCCTTCCCGTCACAAACGAGTCGCTACGACCCAAAATCAATTGTCCCTTTGAGGTTGGCTTTTTTCATGGCTTCAAGAGGAATTGCAACACGTGCATCATCGGCCTCAATAACCACCACGCCATGCTCAACCGATGCGATGTTTCCCGTCCAAGTACTACGCCCTTCAAGAGGTTCTTTTGTGCGAACAATAGCACGCTTTCCAATAAAGCGCGCAAAATGCTCTTCGGTATACAGCGGTCTGTCTATACCTGGTGAGGACACCTCAAGCGTATAGGCACCCGGAAACGGATCAATCTCGTCAAGAATGTCATTGATCCATGTGTGAGCAGATGCCAAAACATCAAAACTCACCCCACCTTCCGCATCAAGATACACACGAATAGTCGGTGCCTTTTTTGAGCCCACAATCTCAACTGCCACAAGTTCTATATCGTTTTCAGCGGCTGCAGGGGAAAGCGCTTCAAGCAACATGCGTTCTCGATTTGTTAGCATGACGCTCCTCTCTGTTCTTTCCTCTTAACGACCGTGTTCTACCAAGTAGCGCCTCGCACCTTTCATAACCCACACTCCTGTGCATGACACGGCGCGGTTTATGCGATACACAAGCCCTACATAAAAAGAAAGCGGGACAAGCCCACTTTCTCTCACAAGCGAAAGTATTGGTGCGCAACAATGCGCTCAATCGTTCTATTTTATACCACGAAACACCACACTTGTCCAACACTGTAAAGACAGCAGGATGTAGGTACTGCTAAGCATTAGTAGATATGCTATGAATGAGAGAAATCTCCTACAAGAGCTGATGCGAAATCATGCGCATCGAAGTCCTTGAGATCATCAAGTCCCTCACCAACACCAACCTTTATGATAGGCAATCTGAGCTCGTGACTTACTGCAAGCGCAATGCCACCTTTTGCTGTACCGTCGAGTTTCGTGATAATAAGTGCATCTAGCGACAATGTCTGATTAAATTCACGCGCCTGAGCAAGACCGTTTTGCCCAGTTGTCGCATCAACCACAAGCACCGTAAACACCGGCACAGATGATCGCTTGCGTACAACTGTGACCACCTTTTCAAGCTCGCGCATCAGATCAGCCGAAGTATGCAAACGTCCCGCCGTATCGATGAGCACCAAATTAGCTCCCTTATGTTCGGCGCGCTCGATAGTGGCATAACATACACTTGCCGGATCGCTACCCCGATCACGCTCGACCACTTCAACACCCGCACGATCTGCCCAGGTTTTCAACTGTTCAATAGCTGCAGCACGAAAGGTATCGGCACTTCCCAAAATGACCGATCGACCTGCATCAGCAGCCTCTTTGGCAATTTTTCCTACAGTGGTTGTCTTGCCTGTACCATTAATACCGACAAACAGTATCACTGCTTCTGTGCTATCAAATATATCTTGACCGCCTTTGGTAAAGGTTTCTGCTATTTCTTCATTAAGCAGTTCAAGCACAGCATACACATCGGGTAGCGCCTTTCGTTTTGCCTGATCACGAAGCCTTTCTACAATCTCTGCGGCAGCACGTGCACCAATGTCACTCATGATAAGGCGCTCTTCAAGCTCTTCCCAAAACTCCTCATCAAGCTTTGGACCCCGATCGAGCAAGACATTCATCTGCTCCTTGAATTTCTCACGTGAGCGCGAAAGTCCTTCGCTTATCTTCTTGAAAAAACTCATAGGTTCACCTTTTCGCTCAAAGTCTATCTCGCAAGCAACACATTGCCTTACTATGCGCACATGTCATGATGTCGCAATTCGTGTTGTCATAGCCAGCGACATCATAGTCCAGATCATATTAAAACTATACATCCCACTTTAGCCTTCAGCATAACGTAGCGCATGTTCAAGACGTTGGCTGATAACTTTTGTCACGCCGTCAGCCTGCATTGAAACCCCAAAAAGCACATCTGCTATTTCCATAGTACGACGCTGATGCGTGATCAAAATGAGTTGTGTGGTTTCACGCAAACTGTTGAGATAGCTTGTCAGTCGCCGCAGGTTGGTATCATCAAGAGCCGCTTCAACCTCGTCAAGAATATAAAACGGAGCCGAACGTATACGATAGGCAGCAAACAGTAAGGCAAGCGCCACAAGGGATTTTTCGCCTCCACTCATAAGCGACATCTTCGCAATTCGCTTGCCCCGCGGTTGAGCAGACACCTCCACACCACTTGACTCGGGATCATCGGGATCAGTCAGAGATAACTCGGCGCTCCCGCCCGGGAACAGCAGTGAGAATATTTCTTGAAAGCTCTTATTAACTTGGTCAAATGTCGTTATGAAGTCACCTTTCATGCGCTCATCTATCACATGATCTATGGTTTTGAGCGCATTGCGAGCAGAATCCAAATCAGTAAGCTGAGCAGCTAAGTAGTCATGGCGATTTTTAAGCTGTTCGTATTCAAGAACCGCATCGGGATTTACAGTTCCCATATGGGCAATGCGGCGTCGTAAATGGAAAGCTTCATTTTCAATTGAAGCACGATCCTCAAGTGCCGGTAGTTCAAGCGCCTGCTCAAGCGGGGTATTGCATTCCGCCACAATAGCAGATACACCCGCCTCAACGCGTACTGACAGCCCACCTTTTTCGACACGCACTGCTGATAGCTGCTCATGCGCCGTATCAAAGGCCTCTCGAGCCTGTTTTACCCGTGCTCGCGCCTCATCGAATTGTAGATGCACACCATCGGCTGCTGCGCGCGCATCAGCGGCCTGTTGCTCAAGCCCTTCAGCACATAAGCGAGCAGCAATAGTAAGATCTTCAAGTATCGCAATAAGTTCCGTAGCTCGTTTTGCGAGATGCGTTTGATTCTCTAAAGTACGCTGAGAACGCTTTTGATCCTCACATACCAAATTAAGCTCACGTTGCGTCGCCGCACATGTGCGTTTGGCAAACTCAAGTTGCTCGGTAAGCGTCGCCTGCGCTAGTCGAGCTTCCGATAGCGCCTGTGAGGCATGCGCCTCAGTGCTACGTGCTGGAATGACCGCCTGCTCAGCCTTTGCAAGAGCCTCAGCTGCCGCTGTGGCAGTTGCTTCATATGTGACTACCTCTTCTTCGCAATGCACAAGGCGAGGAGCAACCTCATTACATGCTTGCCGCACCTTATCAAGGCGTTCCGTAGCCTGCGCCACATCAAGCTCTCGACGTTTGAGTGTTGCTTGTACATCGCGTACTGTAGCAGTAGAAGCAGCAAGACTTCCTTCAATATGGCTGAGTTCTCGCTGTGCGGAAAGATAGGCCTCGTGAGCACTTTGAACATGTGCTTGCAACGTGGCAAGCTGCACTTCTGCATCTTGGTGTGCCGCACGCATTGCTTCAAGTGTTTTGCGTGCCGCACTGCGTTGGCGAGCACGCGCAAAGGCTCCTTGTCCCTCAGGCGCCACACGCACACCTGCGATCGTCTTACCTGATGGCCAAATAACACAACCTGTTTTTGTGGCAAAACGAAGGTACTCTTTGTTTTCACGATGAGCAGCAAGTGCTGTTTGCTCATTATCGCATACCACAACATCTCCCACCAAAGCCTCAATTACTGCTTCAGCGCCAGGCAAAGGATGTATCACATCAATCAAAGCAAGGCCTCCGCAACGCGCCGCTGCCGTACGAGCCGCATTCGCTAAACTTGCATGCCCGCAGCCTGAGCGGGCAACAAGTGCAATCTCACCTTCTTTATCCTGTATACGCACAGCTTCTACAGCATGCACAAGTGCCACCTCATTCGTAACAACTAGTGCAGCAGCCTCAAATCCCAAGATTGCTTCGACCAAACTCTCATAGCCCTCATCAATTGTTGCTAAATCAGCAATGGGAACAGTTGTGGGGACACCTGCGTCATCTGAGTGCGACACCAACCATGTTCGGGCTTCGCCAAGCGCTGTTGCTGCCGAGCGTTCAATAGTTTCGATAGCAGCAATATCAGCCTCAGCAGCACGCTGGGCATCTGCTGCTGCCAAGCGCTTTGCTTCCGCTTCAGCAGAAGCTGCAGAAGCTTTTTTATATGCTTGACGCGTCACTTCTTCCTGAGCTTGGAGTGAGACTAGACGCGCCTCTAATTCGGTATGCTCACTATCTGCCATTTCACAAGCTTCACAAGCATATGCAAGTGCCTTATTAGCTTCTGTGAGTTGCTCAGTAAACAACTGCAACTTTTCTTTATCGGCAGCATGTTTTTCCTTAAGCGAGCGCAGCGAGGTATAAGCACGCTCAAGTGCAGCATCGGCCTTACGCGCCTCTTGCTGATGTGTTGATACTTCACGCTCAAGCGCAGTTCTTTGTTGAGTTGCCGCATCATAGGCCGCACGTGCCTGCTCCATTTCGAGCTTCGCCGCACAATACGCATCATCTGCCTGGACACAGTGTGCTTCGGCCTCAGTCTGTGCTATGCGTGCTGTATGTATGCGCTCAGCATCCGCTGCCAAGCGCTTACGTAATTCCTCACAGCGGCGCTGTGACGCACGCAGCGTTTCAGAAATGAGCTGCACTGTGGTATCTAAACTCCCTACAGCAACAGACGCTCGCTGTCGTGAGCGCAAAAGTACTTCAGAATCTGTTCCAAAATGCCTGATAGTCTCTTGGATACGCTCGGCCTCAGTCTCTGCAATCTCAAGATCGCTGTGACGCTTTTCTACTTCAGCTACAAGCGCTGCTTCATTTTGTTCAAGCTCATTCCACCTACACTGCAAATTGCGCAGATCATCTACGGCCAGCTGAAGCGTTAGCTCGGATAGCTTTTTTGTAGCTTCTTGATAAGCAATTGCCCGATTTGCGCGACGCTTCAGCGGACCAAGCTGACGTGCAACTTCGTTAGCCACATCCCGTACGCGTGCAAGATGTTGCTCCATCTGCTCAAGCTTACGTGCGCCTTTCGCTTTGCGTTGCTTATGCTTGAGCACTCCCGCAACTTCCTCTATAAGCTCGCGTCGATTTTCAGGTTTTGACTGCAAAAGCGCATCAAGATGCCCCTGGGAAATAATTGAATTCGTACCTGCTCCCAGTCCTAAATCATGCAGAATATCAAGCGCATCAAGACGACGAGCAACCGATCCATTGATAAGGTATTCGCTTTCTCCGCTACGATACATGCGCCGAGCTATAGAAATTTCGGTATAATCAACGGGCAATGTCCCATCGGAATTGTCGAGCACCAGCTCAACTTCAGCAACGCGAACACTTTTTCGCGCAGATGAACCTGCAAAAATAACGTCTTCCATTACCTGTCCGCGTAGATTTTTGGCATTGCGCTCACCAAGTACCCATAACACTGCGTCGGAAATATTTGACTTGCCTGAACCATTGGGACCAACAACAGCAACAATACCCGGCTCAAATGCCAACTCAGCGCGATCAGCAAAGGACTTAAAACCTTTGAGAACAAGTGACTTAAGATGCATGGCTGCCTGCTTGCATGCCGTTTTGTGGAGCGCCATTCAGATAGTAGCTAAGGTTGGCAAGAGTCTTTTTTGCCGCTTGACTTTCTGCCTCTTTCTTTGTGCGTCCGCTGCCCTGTGCTAAACCTTTTTCTTTCGCATACACTTGCGCAACAAATACCCGATCATGTGGCGGACCTTGCTCTTCAACAAGTTTGTAAGTAGGTGTAATGCCATTTTCTTGCAGAATTTCCTGTAAAACGTTTTTCGGATTTTCTGGCTCAGCCGCCCGATCAATGGTCATGAAGGGAATAAGAGTTCGCTTTACGAAAGCCTGCGCAGCATCAATACCTCCATCAAGATACAATGCTGCAACAACCGCCTCGTATACATTTTCGAGTGCTGATGTAAGACCACGTCGTCCTGTACCCGCCTCCGATGATCCAAACATAATAATATCGGCAAATCCTAGGTCAGAAGCAATTTTTGCAAGATTTAAGCCCGAGACTAACGAGACCTTGATGCGCGTTAATCCTCCCTCGTCAAGGTCGGGGAAACGATGAAACTCTTCGGTCGCAACAAATGCACCAAGCAAGCTGTCACCTAAAAACTCAAGACGTTCATAGGAATAAGCAATTGATTTACCTTCGGTGGCAGATGGGTGTGTAATGGCTGATAACAAGTAACTATCGTCAGCAAAGCGGTATCCAATCAGCTCCTGAGCTTGCACAAGTTTTGTTTCCTGCTCTTGTGTGCGCTTCATGGCCGCAGTGCCTCCTTCATCATATTAGGCGACTGAACGTTACACGACACATCAGGTGCAAGGGTCTCTTCGATAGCTTCTGCAAGCCCCATACGCGCCGAACGCGCTGCCGTCAAAATGCCGTTTTTAACAGCACGCGCACTTGAGCTGCCATGACCTACAATACACACCTCTTTAAGACCTAAAAGCAATGACCCACCATAGGTATCGGGATCAAGACGATTGCGTAAATCACGAAATTGTTTCTGCATAACAAGCCCTGACAGTTTTGCTGGTGTAGATGATGTGAACGCACTTTTCAGTTCGCCAAAAAGCAGCTTAACTGTTCCTTCAATTGACTTGAGCACAACGTTTCCTGTAAAACCATCCGTTACACATACATCAAAGGCACCAGCAGGGATATCACGACCTTCTCCATTTCCAACAAAATGAGGTACTTCAGAACGCATAAGATTGTGGGCCTCTTGCGCAAACATTGATCCTTTGCTTTCTTCCTCGCCGATGTTCAAAAGGGCAACTGTTGGCTCCGCAACGCCCACAATCTTATGTGAAAACACGCGCGCCATCTTGGCAAACTGCACAAGATAACTTGGCTTACAATCGGCATTAGCACCAACGTCAGCTAAAACAACAGGGCGAACAGGCGTAGGAATAACTACAACCAAAGCCGGACGTAAAACTCCTTTAAGCCTACCGATAATCATCGTTGCTGCCGCAAGACAAGCGCCCGTTGAGCCAGCGGAAAAAAAGCCACCAGCTTGCCCTTCTTTCACTAAACGACAACCAACAACAATTGAGGAATCCTTTTTCTTGCGCACTGCTTGAGCCGGATGCTCATCCATAGCAATAATCTGAGTTGTTGGATGCGCCTTACAGCGATCATAAGCCAACGCAAAAGGTTCAACTACCTCAGCCGGTCCACACAGAATCAAAGACAGCGATGGGTCATCCTCAAGTGCCGCCTTGCATCCTTTAAGTACGACATCAGGTGCGTTGTCGCCTCCCATCACATCGACGACAATAACACTTTGAGCACCTCTGCCCACCATAACCTCCTGCACCAAGCCCGCTGCCCACATGCATTACACGAAAAACCCCTTCGCCGCGCCAACTGGCAAACATGCGAAGGGGCAAACTATCGTAAAATGACTTTGTTATTCGTTAGTCAGTAACGATAACCTCGCGGTTGCGATAGTAGCCGCAGTTCGGACAAACGCGATGAGGAAGCTTTACCTCACCACACTGAGGGCATACTGACCGCGCTGCTGCCGAAATGCGATCGTGCGCACTGCGACGATGATGAACAGCTGCACGGCCTTTGCGTTGCTTGGGTACTGCCATGATCCTAGCTCCTTCGCTACCCAGAAATAAAATCCATATAATGATGCAGTGTAAACACGCAAAAGCTTATGCTATCAAAAGTACGGTAGCAATGCAAGGAATACAGCAGTATGGAAACGGTGTAACGTAACGGGTTATACCCTATTCGGTGCAAACCGCCTCCTTGGCGGCAGCGATCATACAACGCACAAAGCAAGTATACAGAGCATAAACATACACTCTTGTATGTATCACTCAAATGAATAATCAGCAAGCGCTGCAAAGGGATGTGCGCTTCTGCCATGATCTTCTGCCCGCGCACAACCACACGAATCTTCATTGAGATTAGTCCCACAACAAGCGCACAGTCCTTTACAGTCTGTGCTACAGAGCGGTACTAGAGGAAACTCAAGTATTACAGCTGCTTTAATGAGCGAGGCAAGATCAATGGTGCGATCTTCTGCAAGCACTTCGAATTCGCCTTCATCCTCCTCATCAATCCCTTCAACTTCTTCATCAATGAGAAAATATGCCTCAATCTCGCCAGTAATCGATACATGAACATCTTCAAGACAGCGGGCACAGGAAGTTGTAGCCTCCCCTATAACATTACCCGTGACAAGAATGGCATTGCCAGTGTTTGTAAGATCAACCATCCACGACATAGGCTCGGATATAAGGTAGGTATCAACTCCGGCTGAAATGTTACCTAAACAATATTCTCCCTCAAAACGCTCGTGCATTGCGGGCGTAAAAAGCTGATGCGGAACTTCAAGCCGTAGTGCATGCATACGTTTCTACCTTAAGAAAGCGCCAGTTGATTCATCAAGTTGATTCATCAAGTTGATTCATCACGGGATTATAGCTGTACGTTGCACACCTTACACGCAAGAGGCGCAAAGCGCAGTCTAAAACATAAGCGACAATACACAGCAACGCACGGTATGTACGAATTCTTTACGTATTAGGAACCTGAGTTCGTATTGAGGCGATCGCGACAACGACGAACGTTGCTTAGCAGGGTATCAAGACTCTGCTCAACATGGCCAAAGACCTCATCGGCGTAGTCTTCTGCTCCAGCACGCGTTTGACGCTCAAGCTCGCGCGCATCAGCAAGAATTTGATCAGCCTGCTGCTGAGAAATACGCACGATCTCTTGCTCACTTGCAATGGTCATCGCCTGGCTGCGAGCGTCCTCAATCATGCGATTTGCCTCGGCTTCAGCATCATCAAGCAGACCCTGGCGCTCGCGAACGATCTGGCGCGACTGAGCAAATTCACTGGGGAATATCTCCCTAATCTCGTCCATAATCTCAAGCGCTTGGGCTATATCAACCTGACGAAGATTACTCTTTCCAAATACTGGCTTTGAGTCCTCAAGCAGAATCGAGAGTTCCTCGAACAGCCCCATAACCCCTGTTTCGTCCATGACCGTCCTTCCACGTTATTTGCTGCGTTACTGGTTCGTTGTATCGTGCGCGGCCTTGAAAGTCGTGCGACCCGCATCGAGACACGGGTTTTCTTATTTTAACACGAGAATTTGATTTTCTTCGTGAATGTTCTCTGCAATTCAATGGGCATCTGCCCAGTTTTTTCCCCATGCAAGATCAACAACAAGCGGAACTTTAAGCTCAATAACGCCCTCCATAAGCTCGCGCACCATTGCAGAGAGAGATTCAACCTCATCGAGGGGTACCGAAAAGTCAAGTTCGTCATGTACCTGCAACATCAACTTTGCTCTGTATCCTTGCTCTTGCATACGCTTAACTACACGTCGCATAGCAATCTTGATAATATCGGCTGCGCTCCCCTGCATGGGATGGTTCATTGCCATACGCTCGCCAAAGGAGCGCTGAGTAGCAACACGGCTTTTCAGCTCAGGTATATGACGCTTTCGCCCAAACATTGTTACTGCAAATCCCGAAGCCTTTGCTTGCTCAACCACCTCATCAAGGTAAGCTCGCACACCCGGATATGCCTTGAAATACCGCTCAATCATCTCGTTTGCCTCAACAAGAGAGATATCCAAACTATGAGCAAGACCAAAGGCCTGCTGCCCATAGACAATACCGAAGTTCACTGCCTTTGCGCGCCGACGCTGCTCAGGTGTTACGTCGACAACAGGAATGCCAAATACACGCGAGGCGGTGGCAAGATGAAAATCCACACCATGCTGAAAAGCTTCAATAAGGTGCATATCCCCCGATAAATGAGCCAGCAGACGCAACTCAATTTGAGAGTAATCAGCCGATAGAAATACGTCACTATCTTGCAGTGGAATAAAACATTCGCGAATACGACGACCAAACTGAGTGCGCACAGGAATGTTTTGTAGATTCGGGTTTGACGAGGATAGACGACCCGTTGTTGTCACAGTCTCATTGAATGAGGTATGTAATCGACCGTCTTCACCCACAAGATTAGGCAGGGCATCAATATAGGTAGACACCATTTTGGCATATTCACGATAACGTAGTATAAGCTCAGGCAATTCGTGTTCTTTTGAAAGTTCCTTTAACACACTTGCATCTGTTGAATATCCCCGCTTCAATTTCTTACGTGGCTTTAAGGCAAGCACTTCAAACAGAATGTGTGCAAGCTGCTTAGGTGAATCAATATTGAACTCCTCGCCCGCTAAAGCATATATTTGCTCGCGCAGTGTATTAAGTTCTTCTTTTGTGCGCTTACCAATATCTGTCAAATACTCAACATCAAGCGCCACACCTGTTCGCTCCATAATAGCTAGTACACTCACAAGGGGTAAATCGATCTGAAAGTAGGCATCGTAGGTGCCATCCTCTTTCAGAGCGGCGATCATGGGCTTAACAAGATCGCGTGCAGCTTGCGCCTCGACAGCAGCACGCACACGCTCATCATGAGGCATAGACAGCCGAGTTCCACCATAGGTCTGCATAAGCTCTTGATAAGAGTAGTGATCTGTTGATGAATTAAGCACATAACCCGCAACTCCCAGGTCAAAGACCTGCATGGATAAAATATCACTCTCTACAAGCGTTGTTTTTATAGCTGTATCAACAGGATAGGCACCGCTACAATGCAATGCCTCTTTTGCATCAAGCGTTGCAAAGCGACTACGCCGTATTAAAGTAGTCACAAGTTCACAACAGTCATTACCCGCAAAGACCGCCGTACCTACTGACGTTGCGACCACACACACTGCATCTGTTTCATACAGTGAACTTTGCTGCGGGCAAACAAAAGCAAGCCCAAGAATCTCTTGTTCAGCAATGGCCGCATCCACCAACGCCCACGCATCACGGCCTTCTACAAGTGCGTCTTGTATAGGCGCTGTGTATGCGGATGCGTTATGTTCTTCCTCCACAAGAGATAACACACGTGATAGATGCGTATTAAATCGCAGCTGCTCAAAAGCTTCAATTACCGACTCTGAGGAAAACGAGGGAAATGATACTGCATCAAGATCAAGTGGGAAATCAAGATCACATACAATAGTTGCTACTGTGCGGCTTATATAGGCGGCATCTTTGTTATCCCGAATATTTTCAAGCTGTTTTCCTTTCAGTTCACTCAGATTCTCATAGATGCCATCCATTGAGCCAAAACGCTGCAGCAGCTTAGCCGCTGTCTTAGCACCAATCCCCGGCACTCCAGGAATATTGTCTGATGAGTCGCCCATTAAACCCAAAAAATCTGGAAACTGCGCCGGCGTGACCCCATAGCGCTCGAATACTTCATCAGGCCCATACACAACAACATCAGCAATGCCCTTTTTTGTGGTAACAATGCGCGTTAAGTTCGTAGCAAGCTGATAAGCATCTTTATCCCCAGTCACTAGCAGGGTTTCAAAGCCTCGGGCTTCATTGCGTGCAGCTACTGTGCCAAGGATGTCATCACCTTCCCAACCTTGCACCTGAATAACCGGTATCTCCATAGACGCAAGTAGTTGTTTCATAATGGGAAACTGAACACGTAGATTGTCATCCATAGGGGGGCGCTGTGCTTTGTACTGCTGAAGCGCCTCCGTGCGAAAAGCTGGTCTACCTGCATCAAAGGCACAAATCACCGCATTAGGCTTAGTCATGTCGAGAAGTTTAAGCAACATGGCCATAAAACCAAAGGCGGCATTGGTTGGCGTACCGTCAGGCGCATTCATTGTTGGCGGTACCGCATGATAAGCTCTATGCATCAGTGAATTACCATCGATCACCACGATTTTTTTTGGCATAACAAACCCTTTTTCGTCAGCGGTTTTTAAATTGGCGCTGCACTGTAACACTGCTTATAACGACATCACACAATAATTGAATGTACGGTATATAGTTTTGTGTGCTTACTACGCCGTCCATAAATATCCCACACCACGTACCGTTTCAAGCCTTTGCGCAAGTTCAGGCCCAAGTTTGGAACGAATGCGTCGCACATGCACATCAACGGTACGCGAACCACCATAGTAATCAAAGCCCCACACACGCCGCAAAAGCACATCGCGCGAATACGTGCGACCAGGATGTGTGACCAAAAAGGATAACAAGGCGTACTCTAGATAGGTTAGATCAAGCGGCTCTCCGGCCACTTTTACCTGATAGGTTGCAAGGTTAATTACCATGGTATCAATGACCACATAATCACTTGTCGCACTTTCATTGCCTGGCCACAACAGCTGACGAATGCGCTCTGAACACTCTTCAGAAGATGCTCCGTGCACCACAAAGTCACTTTTTATTTGAACCGGTAAGCGAAATTCCCCCAGTCGTTCCTTGTCCACAATCACCAACAACGCCGTAGAGCCATCCTCAGCCAGTTCTGATTCTATCTGCGCAATATTCGCCAGCGCCTGAGATCGTGCCTCATAGATCACCAAATCGCAGTTAGCGTGTTGCATAAAAAGTTTTTTGAACTGGACGGAAGAACCAGCCGCCACATCAACGTCAAGGCTGGCAAGCACGGCTTGAAATTTATTCGCATTATCAAGACTATCCGCGATAAATATGACGCTTTTTCGATCCATCGTATTACAGCACCGCCAAATAACGTTCGTATTCCCATTCAGAAATATAACGCTGATATGCGTCCCATTCCTCGCTTTTTGCTCGAACAAGATAAGAATGAATATGTTCTCCTAATGTTTCGCGCATTAACTCAGACTTTGAAAACAAATCAATTGCCTCGCCAAGACTTTCGGGTAGCGTCTGAAAACCCTGTTTACGCAAATCCTGTCGCGACAACGAGAATAAATCGCGTCCCTCCGCTGGCTTATCGAGAGGCAATTTGTCCTCTATACCACGCAAACCCGCCGCCAGCATAACAGCAAAGGCTAGATATGGATTCGCACCTGGATCAGGACTGCGTAGTTCAACACGACAAGCAAGCTCGCTATTGGGACGATATCCAGGAACACGCACCAGTGCTGAACGGTTACGTTGTGCCCAAGCTACATAGATAGGCGCCTCACTTCCTGCTACTAAACGTTTATACGAATTGACATATTGATTGGTAACAAGCGTAAACTCGGGCGCATATTTTAGAATGCCTGCAATATAGTGCTTCGCAAGAGACGATAGATGATAACCCTCCGGATCATCGCAGTCGAAAAAGGCATTGCGTCCCTCTAAAGTAAACAGACTTTGATGTACATGCATGCCATTTCCAGAAACACCAGCAAGCGGTTTTGGCATAAATGATGCATATACCCCATGTTTTAAGGCTGTTTCCTTCACAACCAACTTATAGGTCATAACAGCATCTGCCATAGACAGCGCATCAGTAAAGCGCAGATCAACCTCATGCTGTGATGGCGCATTTTCATGGTGCGAGTACTCAACAGGAATACCCATTTTCTCTAAGGTAAGCACGGTATCACGACGCAAATTAGAGGCATAATCAAGCGATGTGAGATCGAAATACCCGCCCTTATCAAGCACCTCGGTACCACCGGCATCTTTGAAATAAAAGTATTCTAACTCAGGTCCAACATTGAACACATAACCCATGCTGACCGCTTTTTCAGCTGTACGGGCAAGGACATGACGCGGGTCGCCTTCAAAGGCAGAACCATCAGGACGACGAATATCACAAAACATACGCGCCACTGCGTTTTCTGCTGGACGCCACGGGAGCACTTGAAAAGTTGCAGCATCAGGAAACGCCAATACGTCAGATTCGGTTCGATAACTAAAACCCTCAATACAGCTGCCATCAAAACCCATGCCTTCCTCGAAAGCCACAGCAAGCTCACTAGGAATCACGGCAAAAGATTTCATCTCGCCAAGCACATCGGTAAACCAAAAACGAACAAAATGCACATCGCGACTCTCAATTGTCTTTAGGACGAAATCCTCTTCTGGGTTCGAGGTCATAAGACATCCTTTCAAAATCCACCGCTACCACGCACATTGTAGTAAGTATTCGTTTCTAGGTCATTTCTCAAAGTCTTAAAAACGCTCACTCTCTCTACAACAAAGCCGCCCCGACATATGGAGCGGCTTTGTACTCAGCATGATATGTACCCACTACGTACCTACTGCGAAATGATAGTTGCAAGATCGCTGATGGTTCCCGGATACAGACCCAGTGGCTCAAAGTGAATAGCACCAGCAGATACTAAATCGGTGCCATTTTCCTCGTTGTAGTTTTCAAGGTAGGCAATGTGCTGGAAGTAATTTGCATCAAGTTCGCCATCAGAAAGGGCAACGTTGGGTTGAATATAGTCGCTAAACTCAACAATCTCAAGCGTCCAGCCATGTTCGGCAAGCAGCTCTGCAACCTGCTCTAGAATTTCTGCGTGAGGTGTTGGTGAAGCACCAACACGAATGATTGTGTCATCACCTGTAGCATCGGGAATCTCGCTTTCATCAACTATCTCAAACACCGATATAACCGCACCATCATAGGATGACTCGATAAAGTCGGCAACGATCTGAGTTTGCAGTGCTGTGACAAGCGCTGTAATTTTGTCGGAATCAACATTGTCAGGACGCGCTGCAATAATATTGGCATACTGCTCGGCGGCCTCAGAATCAGCTGATTCGATAGCAAGCGCTGTTGTTGTATCAATGCCTGCACCAATAGCGTAGTTTCCGTTAATAACACCAAGGGCAAGGTCGGGCAAAGACGAAGGCACCTGTGCTGCCTCTAGTTCAACAATTTCAATGTTGTAAGGATTATCAACAATGTCGTTGGCGGTAGCCTCAAGTCCAGCATCATCAGCAAGTGTAATAAGACCTTGCTCTTGGAGTAGCAGTAAGGCACGTGCCTCGTTGGTAACATCAGACGGAACGCCTATCTGATACGAGGTGGTGCTACTTGAGCTACACCCAACCAAGCCAAAAGCGGTCACTATACTTAGGGCAGCTGCTATAACTGCTTTTGCTATGGTACATCTCTTCGTTTTCATAATTCCTCCCTTAATTTGTTTGCATAACCGTGGTCACTACTATCAACTGAATATACTTTGCATTTCTCGATTCGCTATGTAAGACAGCTCGCTCGTATATTTGCCATAAATCTTACTGCTTAAGAGCGCTTGTCTATGGTACGTGCAACACCGTTACCTATAGACTGAAACACTTGCACCAAGACAACACAAAGAATGACTGCCGCAATCATCACATCATCCTGATAACGCTGATAACCATACCGAATGGCGATGTCACCTAAGCCACCTGCACCAACTGTACCAGCCATTGCCGAATATCCAAACAAGGTAACGAAGGTGATTGAGACCCCTCGTACCAGCGAAGGCAGACTTTCGCACAAATAGACTTTCCCTACGATCTGCCATATGTTTGCACCGAAACTCTGTGCTGCTTCAATAAGTCCACTATCTAGCTCGGCAAGGCTTTGTTCAACCATACGTGCCGCAAACGGAGCAGCCGCAGCAACCAGCGGAACGATTGCCCCCGGCGTACCAAGCGATGTGCCCACAATAAGACGTGTTAGCGGAATAAGCGCAACCAGCAAAATGATAAACGGCAAAGACCGGCCAATATTAACCACCCAACCCAACACTGCGTTGACTACACGATGTGGCTTCAAACCACTAGGACCAGTAATGACCAACGCAACACCAATCGGTATACCAATAACGTAGGCAAAGAAGGTTGAAACAACCGTCATGACTATCGTTGCCCATGTTCCTTCGGCAAGCAGGGCACCATACTGGTTGAAAAAAGCAAGAAGCGTTTCCACCATTACGACACCTTCTTCACTTCACAGGTAGGCTTACTTACATGCGTTGCACTGACAAGAGCAAGACTGTCGTTGGCAATAAGCTCTTGTGTTACTACACTGCGTGGATTCGCAAATACTTCAGCCGTATCCCCTTCCTCAACAATGCAGCCTTCATCAATCACTGCAATGCGATTGCAAATCTTTTGAGCAAGCGCAAGCGAATGCGTAATCACAACCAAGGTGACTCTAAGTTCACGATTGATCTCGCGCAGGAGGTTGAGAATTGAAGCTGTTGTTTTGGTGTCAAGCGCACTGGTAGCTTCATCGCACAGCATGATGCGCGGACTGTTTGCAAGTGCACGAGCAATGGCAACACGCTGTTGTTGACCACCCGAAAGCTGACTGGGATAACTTTTTGTTTTATCGGAAAGACCCACAAGGTCGAGAAGCTCACGTGCACGTTTCTCACATGCGCCACGAGATTCATGACGCAATTCAAGCGGGAAAGCAACGTTTTGCAGTACGGTACGCTGCTGAAAGAGGCTAAAATTTTGAAAAATCATGCCAATACCAGCACGAAGCTCCAGTAAACGCTTGCCAGACACATTCGTTACATCAACACCGTCGATGATGACACGTCCAGAACTTGGTCGCTCCAATAAATTAATGCAACGCACCAAGGTTGATTTGCCGGCCCCCGATGCACCAATGACGCCAAACACATCACCATCGCGAATCTCAAGGCTAACACCTTTAAGCGCATGATGCTGTGAGGAACCCTCGTAAGTCTTGTATAGATTTTCCAACTGGATCATGAACGTAATTTCCGCTTCGTACTATAAGGTTTCAGGTGCACGGCACGCTGCCGATCGCAAAAAGCGCGCCACTGAAAGGTTATGCCTGAGCGCCAGCATGCATGCCGACAAGCCCAGGCTTGGGCATCAGCATCAACATGGTATGTACGAATCGAGAACGCATGGGGCACATCATAACCAAACGACTCATCTTGTCAAGAATGCACGCCGCCAACGGCGTACACGTTTTGCATGAATCAAACGCCATAGATCACACACTTTGAATCAAACGCAACGTCTATAGTGTACTCCTACGTTGCTATAATTGCTCTAATGAAACAAATGGATCTACAACATAGTTCTCATACGAGCACTTCATCGTGCGCAGGGCGCATTGCGGTAGTGACTATGGGCGTTAAGCTGGGAGATGAAACGCGCGGTTATACGCGCTTTCTCTTTCTTGCTACTCTACTTGCCAAAGAAGGCTTTGATACAACACTTATCACTACAAATTTTCAACACTGGAACAAAGCACACCGCGACATCTCAAAAGAGTGCTATTCAGGTTATCCCTTTAAGCTTATATTTATTGATGAGCCTGGTTATCGCACAAATATTGACCTAAATCGCATCAAAAGCCATCGCGTTGCTGCGCAGAATCTTCGTGCATTCTTTCATAGCGCTTTTGATAACAATCCACATGCCTTCGATCTTATTTACTGTGAGATTCCCCCAAACGACGTTGCGAGAGCAGCAGCTGAAATAGCACATACATATAATATTCCATTTGTTGCAGATATCAATGATTTATGGCCAGAAGCTATGCGCATGATGATCAATATTCCCGTGGTAAGCGACGTGGTGTTTTATCCTTTTGCGCGAGATGCCACACGTGTTTATCAATTGCTTGACGCTGCTGTGGGTACTTCTGATGAATACGCCCAACGTCCAGCGCGCAACCGAAAGACTCCCTACCTCCATGAAACGGTCTATGTGGGCAACGATCTTGCTGCCTTTGATGAAGGCGTGCAGACACATACTGCCTCTATTAACAAACCTCACGACCAGTTATGGGTAAGTTATGCTGGCACTTTAGGAGCAAGCTACGACATTGCAACGCTTGTAGAAGCTATCGCTCTTGCAAATGAACATCTACGTTCGAACAATATACGCATACGAGGCAAGATTTTAGGTGATGGACCTGATCGAGCACGCTTTGAGCTGATTGCGCGCGACTGTAATGCGCCCGTCGATTTTCTAGGCTATGTGCACTACCCTCTTATGGCAGCTTATCTTACTGCTTCTGACATTGTGGTCAATTCGCTTGTTAAGGGAGCCGCCCAAAGTATTGTTACCAAAATAGGTGATTATCTTGCAAGTGGATGCCCTCTTGTTAACACAGGAGAAAGCCCAGAGTTTTGCGCAAAGGTCAACTCTGACGGATTTGGCATCAATGTTGCACCCAACAATGTTAATCAACTTGCCGAGACTCTTGTAGACCTAGCGCTGCATCCAAAACAATGTGCACTGATGGGTACTAAGGCGCGGCATATTGCCGAACAGGAATTTGACCAGCGCACCTCCTACCACAAAATAATTACCTTGATCAGGACGCTTATATGACGCAAAACCGCCTACATACCAACCGCTCACTTGCCAACAACACAGATATGATCCACGCCCAAAAACTATCCGATATGTCACCTGGCACCAAACGAGTATACCGTGAAATACCATTTTCTCCCCCTGACATTGGCGAAGATGAACGCAAGGCTGTTATTGAGGCACTTGAAAGCGGTTGGATTACTACCGGACCTCAAACCAAAGCCTTCGAACGCAGCATTGCCGCTTTTGTTACTACTGAGCATGCTGCCTGTTTTTCATCTGCAACAGCAGCACTTGAATGCGTATTACGCGCACTGGGCATAGGCGCAGGTGATGAGGTCATTACAAGCGCTTATACCTACACAGCAACAGCTGCATCTATTGTGCACGTCGGCGCAACTCCGGTACTTGTTGATGTGACACCAAATAGTTACGAGATGAGTCTTGATGGTCTGGCTCATGCTCTCACAAGTCGCACCAGAGCCGTCATCCCTGTAGACATTGCGGGCGTTATGTGTAACTACGATGGCATTATGGACACACTGTGTGCACATCGTGCGCTTTGGACACCACGTACCGAGCGAGAAGAAGCACTTGGCCGCGTTGCCGTCATTGCCGATGCTGCTCACTCGTTTGGCGCAATGCGAAAAGCAATTCCAAGTGGAGCAGCGGCCGATATATCGGTGTTTTCTTTTCATGCGGTAAAAAATCTCACAACAGCTGAAGGGGGCGCAGCAACGTGGCGCTCTGACCTAGGATTTGATAGTGAAGATTTTTATCGCGACCTCATGTTGTTATCTCTTCATGGTCAAACAAAAGACGCCCTTGATAAAACGCGTCTTGGTGCTTGGGAATACGACGTTATCTTTCCTGGCTGGAAGTGCAATATGACCGATATACAGGCCGCTCTTGGCCAAGCGCAACTTCGCCGCTATGATGAGCTACTCGCACGACGTCACGAAATTGCACATACCTACACGTATACTCTTGCTCCATTAGAACTTGATGTCATTGCACATGAAGGCTTCGATTTTCGCAGTTCGGCACATCTTACACTCGTGCGCCTGCCTGGTCGTACACGTAGCGTACGCGATCAGCTTATTGAGCGTATGGCACACGATGGTGTAGCTACCAACGTACATTACAAGCCCTTACCCTTGCTTACCGCTTACCAGAAATTAGGCTTTCGCATCGAGGATTTCCCGAATGCATATGCCCAATTCGAGAATGAGATCACGCTACCGCTTCACACGCACCTCTCAGACGATGATGTGGATTATGTGTGCGAACGCTTCGCTTGGCACCTTGCCGACCTTGACGCAAAAGGTTGCCTCTGATGTATCGCTGTGTTGTTAAACGCATATTCGACATCGTGATCAGCCTTATAGCTCTTCCTTTTCTTGGCATACTGATACTAATTATTGGGCCGCTCATTCATCGTGAAGATGGCGGCCCTGTGTTTTACAATGCGCCACGCGTAGGAAAAAATGGCAAAACATTCATTATGTATAAATTTCGTTCTATGCGAGTAAATGCACCAGATTTAGTCATGGAGGACGGGTCAACCTACAATGGTTCTGATGATCCACGTATGACTAAGATTGGCGCTTTCCTTCGCCGCACAAGTCTTGATGAGTTTCCTCAGTTTATCAATGTTTTGAATGGATCAATGAGCTTTATTGGACCGCGCCCCGATCTTGAACGCGAAGTACAGTTGTACCATGGTAACGAACACGAAAAACTCTTGGTCAAGCCCGGTATTACCGGATACGCTGCCGTATATGGGCGCAATTCGCTTCCCTGGCATGAGCGCCTTGCTTTAGATGTGTATTACGTACGTAACCTATCTTTTTGCCTTGATATAAAGATATTTTTTCGCACCTTCATAACGGTGGTTAATCAAGAAGGTATTTACGTCGAACACAACAGCAATTCGGGTTTATAGGACAAAAGGAGTCTAGAACATAATTCCGTATAAAAGGGAGGTCCAAAATAAAGGTTATCTACACCGAAGCACAACACATAGCGCAATGATCGCTGCACATCCAGAGGCAGGCATCTTTTTTGGAGCTGCCCAAGCGTGGCAAAGCAGCAACAGCAATATAAGCTAGAGGAAACTACTGGAGCTTTGTGCAACTTCGGCAGCGATAGCCTCAGCAGCGGCAAGCTCTACTTCATATGCTGTTTCAAGCTTAATAAGCTTAACACCTATAGACGTACTCATAGCAGTAATCAAGGGCTATAGGACAAAAAGTGTGTCCGCTTAACCAGCAAGCCACCAGATAAAACCC
>CAZXOF010000004.1:0-30845 GCA_964642255.1 uncultured Eggerthellaceae bacterium
ACACACAGATCGACCTACCGACATAGTGTAGCTGCTGCCCGTTTTTGTTTATATAAAACAAGATCTGGTATTTTAACAATAAGTATTGTGCTGTAAGTTTGTTTCGAAAACTTATTTATATACCGAGTGCCTTTTTGAGAGTTGAAACGCGACGACGGCTTACAGGAATTTTTTCTTCAATACCACTCAGTGTTAACAATAAGGTACCTCCAGATACCGGCTCAACCTCCTCAATCATTGATAGGTTTACCAAATAGCCACGATGAACACGGAAGAAACCATAGCCATCAAGACGTTTCTCAAGTTGTGCGAGGCTAACAGTTGAGAAATAGCGATCGGTATCGGTTTGTAAATATGCATAGTCATCGCGTGCCATAACGAAACGAATCTTATCTATGCTTATGAGAATCTTTTTACCACTCTTTTCAACAGGAATACGTTCTGACTGTTGAATCTTTGCATGAAGTGAGACATGTTCATGTACACGAGAAAGAGCTTGCGATAAGCGCTTTGTTTCAACTGGTTTTACCAAGTAATCGATTGCATGTACTTTAAAGGCTTCAAGAGCATGCTCGCTATAGGCGGTAACAAAAACAACAGCTGGCGGAAATTTGAGATGTTGGAGTGCATCGGCAAGTTGAAGACCGGTTGCTTCTGGCATATTAATGTCTAAAAACATGACATCGCACGGATGCTTTTTAAGTTGTTCAATTGCTGAACGTACATTTGACGCTTCAGCAACAACCTCGGTTTGTCCGAGCTCGTCAAGCAGATAGCGCAACTCAGATCGTGCAGGAGCTTCGTCGTCAACGATTATTGTTTTTAGCATGCCAATCCTCCAAAAATCTTAAGAATTATGCGAATGCTCGTGTCGTTATTATAAGTCAACACTATAGAAAGCAAAATAAATTCAGCGTCTTACCTGCGGTGTAAGCCTAGATTCAAAAACTACTGATGTTATAGTTCCCTAGCGTTTTGAAAGAGTAACAAGGTGTCATTAAGAGTTAAGCAACGCTACAAATATAAACAGTATCTATAGACTGTTTTGCGTTACTTTAACGCATATTCACCGACTTTTGAATGAAGAAAGCTCGTGGCATACATACGCTCTTAAGACACAGATGTCGGTTTGTTAGAATGGCGCTGATTGTGCGGAAGCGAGTAGTTTACCCCAAGAGATTAAAGTGCTCTTGGCTGAGTGCGTGCATCAGAGTGTTTGTCGGCAAGAATATTATGATACGACTGCTGATATGTGTGTCGATCGCATAAATAATGAGGTCGTAGCACAGCGTATAAACACTGTGTGAGTCACTGTTGGAAGAGGAATGTATGATTACCGCAGAGATGGAAAAACTGTATCCGTCAGGAAAAACACTTGTTAAAGAATGTATTGCAAGCAGGCTCCACAATAAGGACGCAAGCATCTATAACTTTTCTGAAGAAGCTCAAGCGTGTGCCGAAAAGTTTCTTGGTTGGGTTGATCTAGCAAGTAATCCACCAATTTCGCTTAAGGACATACAGACTTTTACCGATTCTGTGATTGCCGATGGATTTAAGTCGGTTGTGCTTATCGGGCAGGGAGGCTCAACACAGGCTCCTATGACAATCACTAAATATAACAAATTTGATTCAAGTCGCGTTATATTTCGAACGCTTGACTCGGACTCGCCTGTTCGTGTACGAGGTATTTTGGCTGAAGTTGATCCAAAAACAACCCTGTTTCTTATTTCATCGAAAAGTGGCAGCACTATAGAGCCAAGATTAGCACTGCGGGCAGTGCGTTTGCAGTTGGCTGATCAGATGTCTGATAAAGAGTTTGCCTCCCACGTAGTAGCTATTACCGATCCTGGTAGTGACCTTGAGTGTCAAGCACATAAAGAGGGATGGCGAGCTGTATTTTCTGGTTCTCCTTCAGTTGGTGGGCGTTACTCGGCTCTGTCAGTGTTTGGTCTGCTGCCCGCTGCCTTAGTGGGTATCGACCTTGAAACATTTGTAGAGCGTGCCATTGTTGCCGAAACTGCTTGTAGTGAAGATGCTATTGATAATCCTGCTATTGGTCTTGCAGCGTTTTTGTATGACAATTATATGCAGGGACGCAATAAGTTTTCGTTGCTAACGCCAAAGCGAGGACGCGTGTTGGGGCTGTGGATTGAACAACTTGTTGCCGAAAGTCTTGGAAAAGATAGTCAAGGCATCCTTCCTAATATTGAAGTCGATTCTTTGCTGTTAACCCATGATCCAGGCGATCGTAGTGTCATTACTTATCAAACGCGGGCTGATTTGTGGGATGAGCGTAAAAACTTTGAGATGGGTCTTGCTTATATTGATCAAGCCATTCCGCGTCTTAGCTATAAGATTGATTCAGTTGAGGAATTAGCTGGGCATTTTGTAATGTGGGAATATGCCATTGCGATGTGTGGCTATCTTATGAAAATATGCCCCTTTGATCAACCCGATGTCGCGTCTGTTAAATCTGAAGTACTCGACATCTTGGCTAATGGTTGCCCTGAGCCTGACTATGTTGAAGAACTTATTGGGGACGTTCGTGTGGGTGAGGTCGAAGTAACCCTTGCACCTTGCTTTAAGAGTGCAACAACTATGTTCGATGCGGTGTGTGCGTTGTTACAAAGTATCGAACCGGGCGATTATTTTGCGCTCAATGCGTTTTTACCTTTCACGGGGGAAGGACGTCGCGAAGCGCTTGAAACTATGCGCCGTGCTGTTGCCGGGAAAAGAGGTGTAGTGTCGTGTCTTGAAATAGGACCACGCTATCTACACTCAACTGGCCAGCTGCAAAAAGGTGGCCAAAATAACGGTGTATTTCTTATTTTATCGGCTGATGAGCTAAAAGATATTCCGCTTGATTGCGAAGCAGACAGTCTTGGTATGCTTGCAAAGGCACAGGCATCGGGAGATTTGGCAATCCTTGCTGCGCGCGGACGTCGTTGTATTCATTTGCATTTACCCGATAACTCATCGGTAACCTTACGGGCACTTGCCGATATGGTAACGGCGGCTCTTGGTAAGGTGTCTTGTATGCAAGGTTCTCGCGAGGTGAGCGTTGTTGGCTCTGTTGAAGCAACTGGATCTGTTGCGGATATAGAAGGCGTGTGTAGCGAAGAGTGCGAAAGTGGAACGAATGTGGTGTGCGATAAAGTTGCAACAGAAATAAGTCATGCTGACAATGAGGTCGCAATCCACAGCACACTTTCAGAAGCGACAGTGTCGAATAAGGGTTAGAGGTGACGCAATCCAAGCGTGATTGAAGCACTTCACATTCAGGTAACTGGAATTGTGCAAGGGGTAGGGTTTCGCCCTTTTGTATACCGTTTAGCAAAGCGCTACGTAGTAAGCGGCTGGGTACTCAATGCGATCGATGGTGTGACTATCCATGCTGAAGCAGAATCAAACCTGTTGGATCAATTTGTTCTTGCTCTCACCCAAGAGGCGCCAGCTGCTGCACGCGTGAAAGAAGTGTCGCTGCGCGAAGTACCACTTGAAGGCTTTGAAAGTTTTGAGATTCGCTTTTCCAACAGCGCGTCTGTTAAGAAGTCTACGCTGATTTCTCCTGACTTAGCAACATGTGATAAGTGTTTACGAGAGCTTTTTAACCCTACTGATCGGCGATTTCGTTATCCATTTATTAATTGCACTAACTGCGGGCCGCGTTTTACGATTACGGCAAAGCTGCCCTATGATCGCGCACATACCTCAATGACAGCCTTTGAGATGTGCAGAGCCTGTGCCACTGAATATACAGAGCCTAATAATCGCCGGTTTCACGCGCAGCCAAATGCGTGTTTTTCCTGTGGGCCTCAGGTGAGTTGGATTGATAGGCGTACAGAAACAAGTGGTGTTTTATGGGGATCAACACGAGAAAGCTCGGATGAGATTATTAGCCGCGCCGTTTCACTTCTTTGTGAGGGAGGTATTCTTGCACTAAAGGGTTTGGGTGGCTTTCATCTTGCCTGTGATGCACACAATGCTCAAGCAGTAGCACGCCTGCGCACGCGCAAACGTCGTTTTGACAAGCCTTTTGCTGTTATGATGCGCGACCTTGCTGTTGTGCGACAGTTTTGCAAAGTAAGTGATGAAGAAGCCGCCATACTCACCGGTTCTGAGCGACCCATTGTTTTGCTTACTAAGCGTAAAGACACACACTTTGTCCCAAAGCTTGCTGATGGGCTTGCAGAACTTGGTGTGATGCTTCCCTATACACCCCTACAACATCTTATATTTAACGATCTAGCGGTGCTAGGTATATCTATGCTTGTTATGACCTCGGGAAACGTGCATGATGAACCAATTATTATCGACGATACCGAAGCACAAGCCAAGCTTACTGGTATTGCCGACGCTATCCTTGGTAACAATCGGCCTATTCTCGCGCGTTATGACGATTCGGTTGTACGTATAATCAAGGTAACAGATTCAACATGTGCTCTTCAAGTCATCAGGCGAGCGCGAGGACTTGCGCCAACACCTCTCCTTATTACAAGTATACAGACATCACAACCAGAGATAGGTGAGAGTGAAGACACTGCTGGACAAGTAGATGTATTACCAAGCGTGCAAACGCCGGCCATTTTTGCTGCAGGATCTGAGCAAAAAAACACTCTGTGTTTAGTGCGCGGTGGAGAGTTTGGCGAATCGGTTGAAGCTTTTGTATCGCAGTATATCGGCGACAGGGAGCATGCTGAAACAGATAATGTAGCTCATGATGTACGCAAACGCTATGAGACGCTCTTTGATATTACACCAACTGTATGTGCTTGCGATATGCATCCTGAATATTTACCTTCAAAAGAAGCACGAATCGAGGCGCGGCGCTTAAATATACCGCTTGTTGAAGTGCAACACCATCATGCGCATGTTGTTTCCGCTATGGTCGAGCACGGTATTGAAGGCCCTGTTATTGGGTTTGCGTTTGATGGAAGTGGTTATGGTGTAGATGGTGCTATTTGGGGTGGGGAGGTTTTGTTGGCAAATACATCTGATTTTGAGCGATTTGCAAACTTTGCCTATGTTCCAATGCCCGGTGGGGCAGCCGCTATCACATATCCACTACGTATGGCCTACGGAGTATTATGGGCCTTTGATTTACTTGATCATCCACAGGCTCGTCGCGCACTTGTAGCGCTAGGGGACGCCTCTCAAACTTTTGAACGCATGATAGAAACAGGTCTAAATACACCAGTGACTTCATCTGTGGGTCGTCTGTTTGATGCTGCTGCCGCTTTGCTTGGTGTGTGCACTGAAGCACGCTATGAAGGTGAGCCTGCCATGATGCTTGAGGCTATTATTGAAGCAGATGCACCAGATAATGAACCTAATTATGCAGTCGATACAACTGCTACGTATACGATTGACAAAATAGCAGACCATCATGTCGAGTGCTATGAAATTGCCCTCAAGAAAAATGTTGCAACTATTAAAAGTACAGCACACGATACCTCGGTACTTATGCTTGATGCCGCCCCTGCATTTAAGTCACTCCTTGATGATAGTGCGGCGGGTGTGTCAACTGCGTGTATTGCTCGTCGGTTTCATAATGCCTTTATTGGGGCTATTGTTGCTTCGACTCAAGCTGCTCATACTCTCTATGACATTGATACCGTGGTGTTGTCGGGTGGGGTATTTATGAACCGCTATCTTGTTGAGAGAACCTCTGCTGCTCTTAGTGTTCTTGGATACACGGTTGTTTTGAATCGCGATTTACCTCCTAACGATGGCTGTATTTCTTTTGGGCAGGCTGTAGTCGCACACCGCCGCTTAACATGTCATTTATCGTAGATACTGCTTCTAGCAGTATTGCGCACTAAAAAGTTTCTATATGAAAATCCAGGATAATAGAGTCTTACTGGGTGTGTACTCTTGTTGATATCCTCATCGCAGGTGCGAAATGGCTTTATTGCACAACACCCACGTTGTATCTGTGCGTGGTAGCATGAGATAGGAAAAACAAAAGGTACCAAAGGTCGATACAACAGATGAGTATAAAGTAGTATCGATGTCGTAGTGTGAAGGCAGGGGGCGTGGTCTCGATGTGCTTAGCCATACCGGCACTCATCACAAAAAAAGATTCTGATTGCATGGCGACATGCGACATTTTAGGAGTCACTCGCTCGATTTCGCTTGACCTGACTCCACAGGCACAGGTTGGTGATTATGTATTGGTACACGCCGGCTTTGCCATTGAAGTCATCAATAAAGATTGCGCGCAAGAAACAATCAACCTTGTTAAAGAGTTGCCAGAACTGTTTGATGTATCTTCTGCGATATCGTAAGGGGTATATTGTGATTTCTGATTGTGCGACAGACATCGATTTTGCAGCATTTAAAGATCCGGTACTTGCTCGTAGGTTGGTTGATATTATTGCTGTATATATTTCGCAGCACGTAACATTTATGGAGGTGTGCGGTACGCATACTGTCGCTATAGCACGAAATGGTATTCGTAATGCCTTGGCTGCTATAGATATTACACTAAGTTCAGGTCCGGGTTGCCCGGTGTGTGTGACAGCGAATCGCGACATTGATACCGCCATTGCTCTTGCTCGTATTCCACGAGTTACTATAGCAACTTTTGGAGATATGATGCGTGTTCCTGGCTCTACCTCATCTCTTTTGAAAGAACAAGCAGCGGGACATAAGGTTGAAATAGTCTATTCACCTCTTGATGCATTAAAGCTTGCTCAAAATAATCCCGACCGAGAAATTGTATTTGTGGGCGTTGGTTTTGAAACTACCACACCTTTAGTTGCCATGGCTATCAAGCGTGCATCAGCGCTACAACTCTCGAATTTCAGTGTGTTTTCTGCTCACAAAAATATGCCCGGAGCTCTTGAGGTCATTGTGAATGACCCACATCTTAATGTTGATGCCTTAATTCTGCCTGGTCATGTCAGTACAATTATCGGTATTGAGCCCTATCGTTTTCTATCAACACACTATGGCATTCCTGGTGTTATTACAGGCTTTGAAGCGGTTGATATATTGCAGGGAGTAGCGATGATTGCGCGGCAGCTTTATGAAGGGAGATCCGAGATAGAAATAGCCTATACGCGAGGTGTTATGCCTGACGGTAACCCTGTAGCTCGCGCTGCCATCAATGAAGTGTTTGAAACATGTACGGCAACGTGGCGCGGGTTCGGTGATATCGAGGGTTCTGGTTATCGTATACGACAACAGTTTGCGCATTTTGATGCGCTGTTGCGGTTTCAACCTACAGTTGAACCTACACAAGACCCCAAAGGTTGTCGATGCGGTGATGTATTGCGGGGAATTACGACCCCAAACGAATGTGCACTGTTTAAGACATTGTGTACACCCGAAAACCCAATTGGCCCTTGTATGGTGTCTTCAGAAGGTAGTTGCGCGACATATTTTAGATATTGTTAATGTGAACTAATTCTAAATATAAGTAAAACACTATTAAATCAGGATGAGAAGCAGTTTTGTAGGGTGACCAGACTATTTTGAAACAATAAATACCCACTCTTATTTATATTGTGTAGCTGATGCGTTTGAATGATGCTATCATGATGAGGTTTGAATAGGTCGCGGTAGGCGTTGGAGAGGGTGCCTGTCGCATGCCTGGGGAGATCTTTGAACACCAAATTCAATGCTGTATTGCGTATGTATGCAAGCAGTAAGTTTTCTGGTGCCCAGAGGTTATGTGTATGAAGGGAGTATGTGATGGATATCTTCTCCGATCCGGTACTGCTCGGGAGGATACAGTTCGGAATTACGGCTGCCTATCACTTCCTGTTTGTACCGATCACTATTGGTGTTGGTCTCATTGTTGCTATCTTTGAGACTCGCTACTATCGGTCTCGAACAGAGGAAAATGCAGCGGCAGCACGTTTCTGGGTGAAGATCTTTACTGTGTCGTTTGCTCTTGGCGTGGCAACGGGTATTACAATGGAGTTTTCATTCGGAACGAACTGGGCAGATTACTCGAGGTTTGTGGGTGATATCTTCGGAGCACCACTTGCGGCCGAAGCTTTGTTTGCCTTCTTCTTGGAGTCGGTGTTTTTAGGGGTATTGCTGTTTGGACGCGGCAAGGTTGCTCCAAAGTTTTATCTGGTATCGGCATGGTTGGTGTGGCTTGGTTCATGTCTGAGTGCGCTGTGGATTATCATTGCAAACTCATGGCAGCAAACACCTGCAGGTGCTGAGCTGTCTGAAGATGGCACGCATGCTGTTATCACAGACTTTTTTGCTGCTGCCTTTAACCCTTCAACACTTGTGCGCTACTCGCACGTTGTTGTTGGTCTGATCATTTTGGGTGCGTTCGCCACAATGTCGATTGCTGCATGGTATATGCTCAAGAAAAAACATGAAACATTTGCTAATAAGGCAATGCGCATCGGTTCGGTTGTGGCTATTGTTTCAAGCTGTGTAATGCTTATCACAGCTCACTCTTCTGCGGTAACAGTTGCTGAAGAGCAGCCAACAAAGTTTGCCATGATGGAAGGTATGTATGACAGCGAGGCGGTAGCTCTTTATGCTTTTGGTTGGGTTGATGAGGAGACCGGGGAAGTTCTTACTCTGTTTTCCATTCCGGGTGGTACAAGCTTTTTAGCATCAGGATCATGGGATACGGTATATCCTGGCCTTAATGAACTTGCCGAGGAATATGAAGGCTTTGAAGTTGATGAGTTGCCAGTGAATTTTGTATTCCAGACCTATCACCTTATGGTTCTTATGTATGGCCTTATTATGATCACGTCGATTCTTGCGTTGGTCTTTACATTTAAAGGCGGCGGACGTATTGCTCAGATGCGGTGGCTGCAGCGTCTGGCTCTTATATCGCCGCTGTTCCCTATTATTGCTATTGAATCCGGTTGGCTTACTGCTGAAATTGGCCGTCAGCCGTGGGTTGTCTATCCGTCTGAGTCTGGTCCTGACGGAGTCGTTCTGCTTACCGAAGATGGTGTTTCGCAGTCGGTTACCACGCCAGAGCTGCTGATCACCTTGTTGCTGTTCTTTGTGGTTTACGTGCTGCTCATTATTGCATGGGCGCGTATTATTTCACGTATCATTAAGAAAGGCCCGGGCAACAACGAGCTTGCTGTGGTTGATGGTATTGATCTTGATAACAATGATCCTGTTATTGAGGGCAAAGTTGAGTCAACAGCAGCAGTTGCTTCGGCAAGTGCATCTGATACGAAAGGCGGTGAGTAGGCGATGGACGCGACTCTGTTTCAAATCCTGTGGTATTTCTTGATTTTTCTGCTCATCGCCATCTATTTCGTACTTGATGGCTTTGATCTTGGTGCTGGTGTACTGTATCCGATTGTGGCAAAAAACGAGCGCGAACAGACTATTGTGCGCAGCAGTATTGGGCCGGTATGGGATGGTAACGAAGTATGGTTGCTCACAGCAGGAGGTGCGCTGTTTGCGGCATTTCCTTCTGCATATGCAACAACTTTTTCAGGGTTCTATTTGGCGGTCATGCTAGTGCTTTTCGGTTTGATTGTGCGTGCAATATCGTTTGAGTTTCATGCGCACGATCCAGCGTGGAGAAAGCTGTGGGATGGCTGTTTTGTGGTGGGATCATTTTTGCCAGCACTTTTGCTTGGCGTTGCGGTTGGAAATGTCTACATGGGTATTCCGATGGATGCAAACGGTGACTATTCAGGCTTCCCGCTGTTTGGTTTGGTGAATCCGTTTACACTGCTGACTGGTCTGTTGGGTCTTGCTATGTTTTTGTCGCAAGGTGCAGCATGGCTTGCACTCAAGGCACCGCTTGGCTCTGATTTGCGTAAACGAGCGGTCGGGCTACGTTTTCCATTGCAGGTTGCGTCTTTGCTGTTGTTCTTTGTGGTGAGCGTGTATGCGTTGTTGATCGTTCAGCCTGAAATGGCTGCCGGGTTATCTATTCTGCGGTGGCTTTTCGCACTTTTGGTTGTTGTGCTTATTGCGGCTGCGGTTGTATTTGGCAACTCGCACGACAATGACCTGCTATCGTTTGTTGCTCAGTCAGGATCGGCTATTTGTTTGGTCGCACTGCTTGCTACCTCGATGTTCCCGAACCTTGTTGTAGCAACCGAGGGTACCACCATTACACTTATGAATGCATCTTCTTCTGAGTTGACGCTAATGTGGATGACTATCATTGCATGTATTGGTGTTCCGATTGTGTTGATATATCATGTCATTATTTATCGTACCTTCCGTGGGCGCATTCAGGAAACAGATGCTCACCTTGTCTAGGTAACATATAAGCGCCTTATTAATGACGTTTTGTATATGCGCAGCACGTGCCGGGGTTCATGGCTCCGGCACTGTTGTTTTTTGGCTATAATTCACAGCTTTATTTCAGACAATATAGAGCAAAGGACCCCGCTGTCTTTGTTATATGCTCTGTTAACCCAGCGTGGATATAGATCCTACAAAATCGGAATTGGGACGACAAAGGAGTTTCATTTATTGTTACTTGTTCTTTGGCTTTGAATTATCCGTTAGCATCTAACCCTCTTGTACAAACTTATATCCACGCTGGGTTAACAGAGCCTTGTTATAATGTATGTAGGGAGAGCAAAAGGCACTTCTAGAGTGCAGCACAACAGACCGCTGTGCTATAAGACTCAAAAGTGTAAGGGATCGTTTGAAAGGAAGCTGATGGCACGACCGCTTCCCAAAAATCAACTCAATCCGAAAATTAAATATGTGTGGCGCATTGGTGATGCCATTGGTGTCACATTAATATATGTGTGCTGTGTGATTACGTGGCCGATTATTGCCATTGTTAATCCGTCGCTAGCTTGGTGGGCATGGATTGTAACAGCGGCGGTTACGCTTGTATGGATTATTGCACTTATTGTATTAGTTGTTGTTCTTCCTCCTATTCGCTATGTGCGTTGGCGCTACGAGTTAACTCCAGAGTTTTTGGATATAGCACGCGGAATTATATGGCGTAAACGCTTTATTATCCCGTTTGTTCGTGTACAAAACACCGACACAAAGCAAGGGCCAATATTGCGAGCCTTTGGTCTTTCAAGTGTCACGGTAGCAACTGCGGCAGGTGAACATGAGATACCTGGTCTTGATGCACAGACCGCTGAAGCGCTGCGCGACCGTGCAGCTGAGTTTGCGCGTCTTGCCCGAGAGGATGTGTAGATGAGCTCAAACGAAACACCCTTGCCTGGTTGTGATGTATCTGATCGTTCAACTACATCAAGTCAACAGTTGTCACAAAACCAAGCATGCGTAGAATCCTATTCGTCACCAACTATCGATCAAGGGAAGCACAACGCACAATATCACGGACTTTTTCCATCGTACTTTCTGTCTAGTCGGTCACCTATACATGAGGTCTATGCTGTAACAGGGGTACGGCATGTACACCACAGCTATATCTGGCTTGGTGGTATTGGTATTGTAGGGGCTGTTGTTGGCACACTTATTTTGTCAAGTATTAATGTGATCATAGCTACGATTATAGGTTTTGGTGAAAGCTCATCATTTGTTGTTGTCGCAACCCTCATTGGTGCGATTTGTGGAATCGTTATGCTAAGTGTGTTTATCTTTATATTACGATGGTGGTCGTGGCGGCACCTGTTTTGCGAGATTGGAGAGAAAGAATTTACGCTTAGTTCAGGCATTTTCAATAAAAAATGTGTTCATGTGCCCTATCGGCGCGTACAGTCTGTTGATCTTAGTGCATCACTCATCCAGCGTGTTTTAGGCATTTGTACGCTTAGTATTGATACTGCGGGAGGCGTGGCGAATAAGGCTGTTATTGTTCCATATGTACAGCGCTTTGTAGCAGAGCGAATACGAGCAGAGCTTTTTTCACGTAAGCTTTCGGCGCTTGCAGAAGTCGATAAGAATGAGGCCGTTAGTGCTGCAAAATCCGAGCGACATATCCTACCTTCTTTGCAAGCTGTTGCTGCTGATGGTTCCCCAACGGCACTTCTTGATGCGCCAGCAGAGCTGTGGAAAGACATGCCTGCGCCGTTTGCGGGAGAAAGTGCGTATGCTGATCTGAGTGTTTCATATGAATATGGACTATCAAACAAAGAACTTCTGCTTACCAGCCTGTCAAATGCGAGCGTGGTAGGTTTTGTGCTTGTGATATGTGCGAGTTTGATTGCGTATTTTGTTGCACCAACTTTTTTCGGCCTGCTTGATCTTGATGTGTTTACACCGGACGCTTCAAGTGTCACAGTGCAAATGTTTGGTGTTGGTATCCCAATGCTCGTTACGGTAGGGGTTGTTGCTGTCGCCATAGTTACCTGGATGCTGTCAGTTCTTGGGATCTGTGTATCCTTTGGTGGCTTTCGTGCTCGTCGTTGTGCAAATCGTATTGAGGTTGAGCGAGGTTTGTTACAACACCAGGCATCAAGTATTGATATAGACCGTGTGCAGTCGGTCATTATCAAACAGGGTTTTATCCGTCGCCTTATCGGTTATTGTGAATTATCGCTTGGCAAGATTGATGCTTCCTCTGTTGATGAAAAATATTCGCAGCAACACATGTCAGCCGTATCGGGTTTTGTGGTGCATCCTTGCGTGAAGCTTGATCGTGTACCTGAAATCTTGAATGGTCTTGTCCCGGACTATGCTGATGTGCCTGTTGATTTACATCCCTTACCACGGATTGCTCTGCGTCG
This sequence comes from uncultured Eggerthellaceae bacterium, assembly GCA_964642255.1. Classification (GTDB taxonomy): domain Bacteria; phylum Actinomycetota; class Coriobacteriia; order Coriobacteriales; family Eggerthellaceae; genus CAZBEP01. Next base: position 12,624 of record CAZXOF010000004.1, read on the forward strand.
AGCCATTATGCGTCGAGCATTTCTCTATGGCAGTGGCCTGTGGCTTGCGGTGACAACAAGCATTATTATGGTGTTTTTGCTGCTTGCATATAGCAATCCTGAACTTGCCACAGTATGGCATGACCCTGCTATTTACGAAGCGCAAGAGGTATTGGCGTATGTGGCGGCGGGGTTGGTAATACTGTATGTGTTAAGCTTCATGCTGTTCGTGATTGATGTAGTGGGGGCATTTTTGTGGTTTCAGTATTCTGGTTTTGCTTATAACGAACGATTTATGTGCATATCTAACGGAGGTTTTTCCTGTAATTCGATAAGTTTTCCACGTCAGAAAATTCAATTTGGCTATACATGCGCAAACCCCTTACAGCGCCTTGCGGAAACGGTGACGATCTGTGTAAGAACAGCAGCGGGTGTAAGAGGTACAACAACATGCTTGATTGATGTTGCGCTACCCGAGGCAACCGCGTGGCTTTCTTGGCTTGAACCCGCAGCTCACACTAAATCTATTGGGTAATACAGACTTATAACGATGTAGATTTGCAATAGCCTGTTGGCTTTAGTGTGCTCAACACCTTTTGGATGTACGTATAAGGTATTAGATAAGAGCTGGATACAGAATGTGTGCCTGACCATACACATAAAACATAGTCTACACGTGCGTGTGGTATAGTGCGCGCATGAGCCATCAAGTGTCATCAGACCCCAATCCTGGTCGAAGTACCGAATGTAGCATGCCAGATCATGAAGCTGCAGTGTTGCAAGCTCAAGGTGCCTGCAATAGTTTAGAGCAGGACGCAACACACAAGGGTTTTTTTCGTCACCATAAATCTCGAACGATTCGTGAATATACGCTTGGTGAAGAAATAGCGAACGCGATTACGCATGGTATTGGTGCCCTGTTTGGCATTGTGGCACTTATATTACTCGTGTTAAAAGCTGTAGCATCGGGTGAGCCGCTTCATCTTGCAGCAGCACTTGTATATTCCATTGCACTGATTCTTGAATACCTTATGTCAACACTGTATCACGCCATCGCGACTGAAAAGGCAAAACATGTGTTTAAGGTGCTTGATCATGGTGGCATTTATCTTTTTATTGCCGGTTCATACACACCGTTTTGTCTTGTTACTCTTATTGATGTTGGGGGTTTGTGGCTTGCAGCGTTTGTGTGGACACTTTCTTTTATAGGTATTGCGGTGGAGGCGTTTTGGGTATTTCGTCCGCGCTGGATATCGGTTGTGCTCTATCTGTTGCTTGGTTGGTGTTGTGTCATATTCTTGCCGCAGCTGTATGTCACATTACCACTTCCAGGTTTTGTGTTGCTGTTGGCGGGTGGACTTAGTTACTCGGTAGGATGCATCTTCTACCTTCTTAAAAAGGTTCCTTATATGCACCCTGTTTTTCATCTGTGGGTATTGCTAGCAAGTGTATTGCAGTTCTTCACGGTGTATTTATATGTTGTGTAGCGAAGTTAGGGTATTAAAGGGAGTTGTGAGCAGATGATGAGCGACAAAAATGACGAGGATGAACAAAGCCGCCAAGAATACAAACCAGCAAAAGACAATGAGCAAGAAAAGCCCAGCTTTAGTCTTGTGGGCTTGTTTGGGCGCAATAAACACAAAAAACAAACCTCAACCGAAGATGAGATTCGCGATATGGTTTCAGTCAATAATGAGCTGCTTGATGATGAAAAGCGCATGATCCATGAGATCATTGATTTGGGAGACATGACGGTGCGCGAAGTAATGCAGCCACGTGTTGATATGATTTTTGCTGAAGATACCGAAGATGTTCGCACTGTGGTTGATCGTATGCGTGGTACAGGATATTCACGTCTACCAGTGTTTCATGAGGATATTGATTGCATTGTTGGCACCGTGTATTTCAAAGATCTTGTATTTCCTCTTATTGATGGCAAAGGGGCTGACCCAGTATCTAAGTACACCACCGAAGCTTTATTTGTTCCCGAAACCAAAGATATGTTTCCGTTGCTTTCAGAAATGCAGGCAAGCCACCGTCAGATGGCCATTGTGGTTGACGAATACGGTGGGACCGATGGGCTTATTACCTTAGAAGACATTGTAGAGGAGATTGTCGGAGAGATTGTTGATGAAACCGATCGAGCAGCATCACGCGATATATCGGACTTTATGCAGCTTGGTGATGGCGAATGGTTGGTTGACGGCAGATTTTCCGTTGAGGATGCCTGTGCGCTTGGGTGGCCAGTATGTGAGTCTGATAACTATGAAACTATAGCCGGCTGGTTGCTTGACATGATCAATGAGGTTCCCCAATTGGGCGATATATATGAAAAAGATGGCTATACGTTTACGGTTGAGCGTATGCGCAGACATCGCATCTCAAAGATACGCGTGAGAATCCAAGTGGAAAACGCTACAAAATCTAATATTGTAGACAGTACTTAAGATGAGGTTTCATCAGTAACCGAACATTAGTGGTTATATAGGAGAATAAAGATAATGTGACTGTTGTGAGCGGTCTGGTGTGCTATATTTTTTCTTGGCAAATGGCATGCCATTTGCCAAGAAAAAGTTCGTTTGTTTAATAATAAAGCGTTATCCGCAAGCTAATCTGCAGAAATGTTTTTAGAGCATTTGTCAAGCGAACAGGTTGTGAACAAAGCTTCACACTTTTTGCATTCCAGAGTGCCTTACGTTAGAATGCCGCGAGTAAAAATGCACATGATCCATTCTGCAGTACCTATGTTAGCATTGAGTTTTGCTGCACGATAGCGCCTTTGCCAGGGCGCGACGCTCTTAACAGGCGTTTGACCATGTGTTCGAGGCTGTGAGAGCGGAGAAGCATGGGTTTAGCGTTACAAAGCAGCAGAAGTATCGCTATAAAAGCCGCAAGTACTGTGGTTGTTGTGTGTATTATAGGGGGATGCATTGGGGGTTATAGCATCGCAATGGCAGGCAGTGCCGAAGATGCTTCCATTTTTGGTATAGGTGACTCAACAATAGATCTTTCATCGCAAGATTCAGATGTAGACAGTACTTCTACTACAACATCATCGTACACAACAAGTGATGACTCATCGTGGGAGATCGCAGAAACCTTGCTTCTACAAACAACAGCCACACGTGATATCACCACAAGTGTTGAAGATATTACCGCAGCGCAAGAAGCTGCACGTCTTGCCGCTGAAGAAGCTGCACGTCAAGAAGAAGCTGAACATATTGAAGCTGCTCAAACCGCCATGGCACGCCAAAAAGCCTCGGTTGGTATTCCTTCCGGTCTGTCCTCGGTCGATTGGACGGTTGGCAAGGAAGCTTTTATCAGTGAATGGAGCGAGCGTATTGATGCCTATCTATATGGCTCACCATTATATGGCTATGGAGCAATTTTTGCCGAAGCGGCGTGGGAGTATGGCGTTGATCCACGCTTTTCACCAGCTATTGCGAACACCGAAAGCACAAAAGGTCGATACTGCTTTGCTTCCTATAATGCGTGGGGATGGATGAGTGGTTTATCGTGGAACAGTTGGGAAGAGGCAATTTGGGATCATGTTGCTGGCCTTGCTGATGGGTATGGCTATACCATTTCGGAGTGGGCTGCTGCAAAATATTGCCCACCGACTTGGGAGGATTGGTACAGTCAAACACTGTACCAAATGACTTTGATCTAGCGATATCTTTCACATATGCGTGCGCATCATGCGCCTAATTGTGTTTGACGTTAAACCAAAAATCACATAGCGATGTGTTTGGTGTAGGCTATGTTGTGCACAAGGTAGGGTATATTTGTTTTATTGTACCGCTGTGCTTTTTCAGCTAGGCAAAGGATGTTTTCATGATTGGTCGCTATACTCGCCCTGAAATGGGAGCTATTTGGGAATTACACAACAAGTTCGCTATTTGGAAAGAGATTGAGATTCTTGCGTGTGAGGCGCAGGCAGAGCTTGGAATATCAGGCATTACCAAGGAAGAAGCCGCCTGGATTCGTGCCCATGCTGACTTCACTGTCGAGCGTATCGACGAGATCGAAAAAATAACCAATCATGATGTTATTGCGTTTATCACGTGCATGGCAGAATACATTGACGCTAACATTCCTGATGGCGCAGAGAAGCCAAGTCGTTGGGTACATTATGGTATGACCTCGTCTGATCTCGGTGACACAGCACTTTCATACCAAATTACTCAAGCTATCGATATTATTCTTGCCGATATTCGTCAGCTCGGAAATACTTGCAAATGTCGTGCTTTTGAACTCAAAGATACGTTGTGTGTTGGGCGTACTCACGGTATTCATGCCGAACCAATGACTTTTGGTATGAAATTTGGTAGCTGGGCATGGGCGCTAAAGCGAGCACAAATACGTATGGAAGAGGCTCGGGTGGCAGCTGCAACAGGGGCAATTTCGGGTGCGGTAGGCACCTATTCGTCCATTGACCCATATGTTGAGCAGTATGTATGCGAAAAGCTAGGTTTAACACCCGACCCTTTGTCTACTCAAGTGCTCGCACGTGATCGTCATGCGCAAGTTATGTGTGCGCTTGCAACAACAGCAGCAATTTTAGAATCCATAGCACTTCAGGTGCGTCTTTTGCAGCAATCTGATGTCATTGAAGCAGAGGAGCCATTTGCGCAGGGGCAAAAGGGTTCATCCGCTATGCCACACAAGCGCAACCCCATCACAGCCGAGCGTGTATGTGGGCTTGCTCGGGTGATAAAAGGAAACGCGCAGGTAGCGCTTGACAATGTTGCTCTGTGGTATGAGCGCGACATTTCACATTCTGGAGCCGAACGCGTAGCCCTTGCCGACAGCTTTATTGCGTTGGATTATATGTTTGGCAAAATGCAGTGGATGCTTGATGGGCTATGTGTCTACCCAAACAAAATGAAACATAATCTGTGGCGTACCCGTGGCCTTATTTTCTCGAGCAAAGTACTGCTTGCTCTGGTACAAACAGGTATCACGCGCGAAGATGCTTATATCATTGTGCAGCGCAACGCAATGCGTGTGTGGAGTGATATCCAAAACGCCACAGAGGGACCAACCTATCGAGAGTGTCTCGAGGAAGATCCTGATGTAAGGTTATCACCTGAAACGCTTGATAAGATTTTTGACCCGAAAGACTTTTTAACGCATATCAATACTATATTTGATCGTCTTGAAGGTTTGGAATTCTAGACAGGAGCCCACACGCGCACCAAACAACAGGTGCGCGCCTCACCACTAATGGGGTCATCGTCAATATTGGCAAAGGTGATAACGGTATTATGGGTGCCAGTTGATGCAAGGTAGTCTCCATAGTCATCAGAGCCACTTTCAACCGACAAAGTGAACAATTCGCCTGCCTCAAGGTTTACTCCTGCAACGGCTGTGGTTGATTTCACCATGAGATAGGGGCCACACCAGGCGGGTGCTGCTGAGGGGGTGCGCGCGTAGCGAAACCACAAAGATGAACTTGCTTCATCGCCTGTGGTTGTCCGTAAAGGCGTATAGGTGCCAAGCTGCGATATGCCGTCACCATAGCTATAGGTGCCATCAAATGAGAACATAAAGCCTGTTTCACCATATCCTGCTTCAAGAGGACGCATCGAGACAGGCAGAATAAGCGAGTCCAGAACATTTTCTTCTATGGCATCAAGGTAGGTGAGCTGATAATAAACCTCTGATGTATCAACGCGTGGTGTAATAACCACACCAGTAGCCGTTGCATAGGGGGGTGTAGCCATGCGGCCACTGCTGGTATAAGCAATGTGTGTTTCACTTGATCCCATAGTAGCAGCGCGCAGTATTGAGGATTCGCTTGTGGTATTGCCGTCGGTGCGAGGAAGTACTTGCCAGAAAGCTTTGTTAGCTACTGCAGCTATTTGTGGCATCTCCCAATTGGAATCGCCCGTATCAACAAGGACAGCCTCTCCTAAAATACGGTCGGTTAGTACTGCGGTATATACATTCCATGTGCCGTCAAGAATATCGGCTTCGACCCAAATAATACCTTGATCACTTGCGCGAACATCGTAGATATTAAAACCTTCACTCTGTCCAATTGCTTGCGTTAAAACGGTTTGTGTGGTAGCGCTATCAAGCCATAAAAGCTCAACAGTAGTAAGTGGTGTAGATGTTTCTCCGGGAACAAGACAGGCTGCCACAAGATCACTATTTGCCCAAACCTGTGTACCATACGTTAGCTCATAACTGCCAATGAGTGATAAATATCCGTCCGACTCGACAGTAGTAAGTGAACTATTGGTGCTAACGGCATCTTCAGAAACAGACAGTATTTCAAAATCTGAAGAAGATGGCGTGGTTGTTTGACTATAAACAAAAAATCCTCCTGCGGCGGCAACCGCAATTCCAGCAGTGATACCAGCACCTACAAGGAGGTGGCGGCGTGTGATGGCAATATCTCCCGCCTGAGTTTCAAGAGTAAAAGCTGTTTGCCCCAGTGTACGATTAAGGCTTGTCTCGCGGCGACGGTAGGTAACAGTCTTTTTTTCAGTATTCGATTTTCTTATAGACGATTTAAGTTTGCGAGTCTTTGTGGTAGATGTTCGTTGTTGTTTGCGCGGTTTGGTGTATGCGCATGTGTTGGTCTGTGTTTGTGAGTGCACACTCGAACGTGAATATGTCTCTTGTGTCCCCTGTGTGCGCCGTGAATGTGCATGCTCGTAGGCTCGAGGTGTGGTGTGTTTGCGGCGGCTCTGTGGCGTTCTCTTGGTCGGCATGATGAGATATTGTGTCATTTCATCTTGGTCTTAAAAGGGTTTTTCTTTCAATTGTTACAATAACCGCAAATGTGTAGGCACTAAAACAGCCTGCGCCATCTATGTCGCTACGGCGGTTTATTGTGTTGAGGCCAGGTATGTGCGATGAGTGAGGAGCAAGGCATGAGTAACGAGACCCGTCGGATTCTTCTTGTTGAGGATGAAAAGGCTATTCGTGATGCCGTGACAGCCTATCTTGAACGCGAGAACTATTGGGTTACCGCTGTAGGCGATGGCCAAGAGGCGCTCGAAGAATTTTCGAAGCATCACTTTGATCTTGTTATTCTTGACCTCATGTTGCCACGTGTTCCGGGTGAGCGTGTTTGCTGCGCCATCCGGGATAGCTCTGATGTACCGATTATTATGTTGACGGCAAAAGGTGAAGTTGAAGATAGAATTATTGGGCTTGAACTTGGTTCCGATGACTATTTGGTGAAACCCTTTAGTCCCCGTGAGCTTGTTGCTCGTGCTCGTGCGTTGCTGCGTCGCGTTCATTCTGATTCTGAACCACAGCGAGAAGTACTTGAATTTGGTGAATTAACTATCGATGTATCAGGGCACAAGGTGCTCGTATCTGGTCAAGAGGTAGACCTCACCGCTAGTGAATTTAAGCTGCTCACCACCTTGTCGCGTTATCCAGGGCGTGTCTATTCGCGCATGGAGCTGGTCGAAAAGGTGCTTGGCTATGATTTTGAGGGTTATGAGCGCACCATTGACTCGCATGTGAAAAACCTTCGAGCCAAGATTGGTGATAATCCGCGTAGTCCCACATGGCTGCATACAGTACATGGTGTCGGGTATCGCTTTGAAGACCCCACAAAAAATGCGAGTTCACCAAAGGCTGATCTTGCGAGCAGGATTGAACAGCCTTCTAAAGTCAGTGTATCTGACAATGTAGACGAATAACAGCCGAAAAGCCCCGACAGGTTCTCACCGTGTTTTCAACTACTTCGAAAAACGATGAGAAAAAGGTAATTGCAAAATTGTCATCAGGAGACAATTTTGCCTTGCGTTGGTGGACAAATCTTACGTACACCACACGTGTCACCATTGCATTTGCATTCATTGCTGCCATGACGGCTTTGGTAGCGATTGGTGTATTGTCGTTTGTGTGGGAGCAGCATTTTCAAGACTACACGAGGGAAAATATCCAATCAACTGCTAACACTATTGCTGATCGCATTGCATCACGCTATGAAGCAGATGGTGGTTGGACGATCGATACAGTTATGGTCGCATCGCTTGCGGAGGCGATGTATCCGGCTATCGGTATTGCAATAGTCGATTCTTCTGGAGATGTGCTTTACGATTCGACCATTACGGTTCCTGGTAGCGACTCGGTATATCAAGAATCTCTTGCGCCCACACAGTCATCTCAAATAGCTACATCTCCTATTGTGGTAGATGGCGTTGCTGTTGGATCGGTGCGGGTATGGGTTTATGGCTCCGATACCTTGCTTACACAAACCGATGAACAGTTCCGTGAAAACTCATATGGTGCAATGCTTTTTGCAAGCGTTCTTGCCATTATATTGGCGTCGTGTATTGGTTTTCTCTTTGCCCGTAACTTAGTTGGACCAATCAATCGAGTAACAAAAACAGCCCGTGCCATTAAGGAAGGCAATTTGGCGGCGCGAACTGGTATGTCTGGTGAGGATGAGATTGCAAGCCTTGGTGCAACCTTCGATGCGATGGCTGACTCTATAGAAAAAGATCGTGAACTTGAGCGACGCTTAACAACCGATGTTGCGCATGAATTACGCACGCCACTCATGGCTATTCAGTCAACAGTAGAGGCGATGGTTGATGGTGTACTTAAAGCAGACGAAGAGCGCCTAGAAACAGTAAACTCCGAGGTGCAACGCTTGAGTCGTATGGTGAATGCACTGCTAAAACTTTCTCGTATTGAAAATCGGTCTAATCCTATGAACCTGGATATATTAGATGTCGGTGAGCTTATTGAAGGCTTGGTTGCGGCTCATGACGCCTATATGACCGATTCCGGTTTGACGCTTGAGTTTAACGCTGAACCCGAGGTTTTAGTACGGGGTGATGCCGACATGATTCGTCAGGCTACGGCAAATCTATTGTCGAATGCCGTGCGCTATACACCTGAAGGGGGTTCGATTACTGTACGCGTAAGCAAGGGTGAGACTATGGCTTCAATCGCCGTTGAGGATACCGGTATAGGACTTACTCCTGAAGAGGCAAAAATGGTCTTTTCGCGCTTCTGGCGTGCCGAAGCTGGACGTGACCGGGAAAGCGGAGGTTTGGGCATTGGGCTTACAATTGTTAAAGAGATAGTAAATCGCCATCGCGGTTGGGTACAAGTTGATGGCAAGAAAGGCAAAGGTGCTTGTTTTACTATTCATCTTCCATTATATGATGCTGCAGCTGAGCGTGCTCAGGAGCGAGAAAATCAGCGTCAGCAGCAACGAGCTCAAAAAGTCCAACGCCAACAAAAGGAGCGATAAATAGGAACAAAGGACCTAGTTAAGGTTATGGGTTAAAGTGAGTAGCTATCTGCTTATCTGGAATGTTTGATAAACACAAGAGAAAAGCGAGCGCTTATGGATCACATATACGGAATCTATGATGCATAATGGGGTGGTGTTTACACAAACATAAAAGGATACACACAAGGTCTATGCGGGCTTATATTGAATGGAAAGGCGCTTCATGATTGATATAGACATTACGCCTACGGCGCGGGGTAAGGTACGTGACATTTATGACTTGGGCAATGAGTTATTGTTGGTGGCAAGTGATCGTATTTCAGCCTATGACTACATTCTTCCCGATGAAATTCCTGATAAGGGGCGCGTGCTCACTCAGCTATCTCGGTTTTGGTTTACGCTGCTTGACGACATTGTTGATAATCACCTAATCTCAACCGATGTTGCCGCCTTGCCCGAACAGTTCAAACCCTATAAGGATGCTTTGCAGGGTCGCTTTATGCTTGTGCGTAAAGCCAAGATGTTTCCCGTTGAGTGTATTGTGCGTGGCTATCTTGCCGGAAGTGGGCTAAAAGAGTATCAGCAATCGGGTTCGGTGTGTGGCATTACACTCCCTGTCGGTTTGAAAAACTCATCGAAATTACCCGAGCCTATTTTTACGCCTTCTACCAAAGCCGAAATAGGTGATCATGATATAAACATAAGCTTTGAGGCATGTGTTGATATGGTAGGACAAAGCATCGCCGATACTCTGCGTGATCTTTCGATTACTCTTTATCAAAAAGCCGCTGATCATGCAGCACGTAATGGCATTATTATCGCCGACACAAAGTTTGAATTTGGCATTATTGATAATATCATTGTGCTTGCCGATGAGGTGTTGACACCCGATTCATCGCGTTTTTGGCCGGGGGATGACTATGAAGTTGGTCGAGATCAGGCAAGTTTTGACAAACAGTATGTACGTGACTGGCTTTCTGCAAATTGGGATCGTCAGGGTGAGCCACCTCATATGCCAGCCGATGTGATTGAACGAACAGCTGAGAAATACCGACAGGCCTACACAAGTATTGTGGGTACACCACTTAATCTTTTGTGAGAAATGCTGCGATATGTAACAGCGGTATTGCTTGGCATCATGGATGGTATGCATTTCAAAAGAGGCAGGCTATATGTATAACAGCACAGCCTGTGGTTATGAGTGTCAAATGTAATTCGAGTGCAGCAATTCGTCACTTTAGAGGCGATTACTGCAAGGAGTAGTGATGTCTACCCGAAACCCCTTAAATGATCGATATATGAACGATGAACGTCACGGTGTGTCACGTAAAAGCGCTGCATCTGCAAAACCAAAGACTAAAGCGGCAGCAACGGTATACATCAAACCAACAGAGAAAACACCCCAAGAAAAACGTGCTGCACAACGAGCAGCTCGGCAGAAAGAAGCCGAGCGACAACGACAATACTCTGTGCCTGACACGCCGCGCTATAAAAAGTTTCGCCGTATTTGGTGGATACTTATGGGGATTGCCGTTGTGTTCATGGTTCTCTCATGGGTATTGCAAGAATACGCTCCTGGTGCGGTGAGCTATGTGTTTATTGGTCTTGCGTATGTGACACTTTTGGCTGCCTTTGTGCTTGAATTTACCAAGGTGAGCAAAGAACGTAAACTATATGCTGCCGATATGGAAAAAAAACTCAAAGAGGCGCGCATAAAGGAGAAGAAAGAGCGAGCAAGGCAGGCGAGACAAAATGCACAGAGACGCAATGCAGCCGATAGCTCAGATCAAACGGGCATTGATGAAGCCGGTCATGACCAAGAGACCAATGATGCCAGCAAGAACACAAAGATGGGTTTGTTGTTCCGTTTGCGACCATCAAAAGCTACCTCAATCACCAAAAATGCGGCGTCCGAGATGGCTGCTGGTGATGCAGATACAAACAGCAAAGAGGCATAGTGTTAGGATTTAATAGCTGTTGTACGCGCAATGGTGTAGTACGCAGCTGTTGCTAGTGAGCACAAGGTAGAAAAAGCCCCAAAAATTGCACACGTGTGTGTTTGCAGGGCGCGGTTTTAAGGTAAGGAGAAACTGTCATGTACAAGGTTTGCTGTCTCAACAATATTTCATCAAAAGGACTTGCTCTGTTGCCTGCGGACTATGAACTTACCGATTCTCTGGATGAGGCCGATGTGGTTTTAGTGCGTAGCGCTAATATGCATGAGCTAGAACTTCCTGCAACACTCAAGGCGGTTGCTCGTGCTGGCGCTGGTGTGAACAATATTCCGCTTGAAGCACTGGCTGAACGAGGAGTGCCAGTATTCAATACACCGGGAGCAAATGCAAATGCGGTAAAAGAATTAGTAATATGCGGCCTTTTGCTGGCCGCACGTGATGTGGCGGGCGGCATTGCGTGGTGTCGAGACAACGCGGATGACCCCAACATTGCGCGTTCTGCCGAGAAAGAAAAGAAACGCTTTGCCGGTGGGGAAATTGCTGGAAAAACGCTCGGTATTATTGGGCTCGGTGCTATTGGCAGAATAGTGTCCGCTGCGGCAGAAGCACTTGGAATGAATACGGTTGGTTACGATCCGTCTTATTCTGTAAATCATGCGGGAGATACTTCGCCTGCAATGGAGCTTGTAGATAATCTTGCCGATTTGTACTCGCGCTGTGACTATATCACCATACACGTGCCGGCAACAGCTGACACCATTGGTATGGTAAATGCCGACGCTATTGCCCACATGAAAGATGGTGCAAGTGTTCTTAACTTCTCTCGTGAAACCATAGTTGATGCTGAAGCTATGGCAAAAGCGCTTTCGTCGGGAAAGCTGCATCGATATGTAACTGACTTTGCTACTCCGGCTGTCATGGCAATGGAAGGCGTCATAGCCATCCCTCATTTGGGAGCATCAACTGCTGAAGCGGAGGATAACTGTGCTGTGATGGCTGTGTCGGAAGTTGTGGACTATCTTGCGACTGGGAAAAAGACAAACTGCGTAAACATGTAAGTGTGTTCCATGCCTCTACATAGAGTCTCCATAAAAAGTAATTGCAAGCAAACTTTTTGAAAAAACTCTTGACGTACCTTAGGAGTTACCCTATTCTAACACCGTGCTCAAGAGGTTGCGAAAAGCAACTATCTTCCTCCTCTAGCAAGACTTTCTTGCTAACTCGGGGGCGGCGGCTCCTCTCGTCTGGTCGTTGCTCCACCCTAAGCCGAAGCAGGCGTCCCCCTCACCCGCTTCGGCTCTTTTTATTGGTCTATGGTTATCTGTGGATGAATAGCTTTCAGTAACGCTTATAGAGCAGTTACAAAAACTCATGCTGGTCTGTAGTGTCGCAAAAGGGATGCCTAATGGTTGTGTGTTTAGCCTCACAGGGGATGTGTTACCATGGCGCTTATACGAGCACTCTTAAAGGATTAAGGGGGCATCTATGAAAAAGATGTCAAAATCGCTTGAGGATTATCTTGAAGCTATCGTCATGCTTGGTGGTACAGCAAAGCAGTCGGTGCGCTCTGTTGATGTTGCAAATAAGCTTGGCGTTTCAAAAGCGTCTGTAAATAAAGCTGTTCACACACTTAAAGCACAACAGCTTCTTGATCAACCCTACTATGGAGACATTACACTAACGGTTGAAGGCTATGAATATGGCCGCGCCGTTTTTGAGCGACACGAGCTGCTTTTTAACTTTCTTACTAAAAAACTTGGTATTCCCGAGGATCGTGCTGAGGCCGAAGCCTGCTTAATGGAACACGCTATTAGTGATGAGTCGTTTGAGAAATGGAGCGCTTATATTAAAAGTCTTGACATGGACTAACATATATTTTCTGTGATAACCTAACTTTAGGCTCTGCATTACCTACACCACAAACGAACTACGATGCAAGGAGCTTGTTCTGTGAACAATCGCATGAATATTCTCTCATTTGATGATGTCCGTGCTACGCGGTCGCGGACAGATATTTGTGCGCATGGCAAAGCTAAACAAACAGACAAACAATATGGTCATAAACCCAACAAGACTCGTGAGAAGATCAATCAATCTTCTCGTTTCCGTGATACTCAAGATAAGTTTCATATATCAGTTTCTCAGCAAACAAGGCGTTCTTCGACGAATCGTTCGGCACGGGTGGCTACATCTTCGACTAGGTGCATGCAATCCTCTTATCGTTCAACCGTGCAGTGCGGGAGAGGCACAATAAATGCATCTGATGTGGCACAAAACAAATCTAAAATCCATACGAGTAATAGGGCAGTACGAAACCAGTTGCGTACGCAATCACAGAAACAAGAGCACCAATCCTCATTAGGACGTGATGGGGTAAGTCAAAAGAAGCGTCAAAAAGCTCGCTTTGCAACACTTACAACTGCGATACAGGCACGCAGGCGCGCTCAAACAAAGGAACGTGCAGATCGGCAGTTTGTGCGTCAGTTTGGCTCTGAGTGTGCAACACATAGTTCCATCGAACCACGCGCTGCTGTCTATACGGGTCGGATAGGAAGCTCACACAAGCGTGCGATTCGCATGCAAGAGCACAAAAAACCAAGATGTGCCTCATCGGGTGGTGCACGTGTTGTGTCGTCTGTAGGGGCACATATTGTAAAGAAGATATCTTTGCGTAAGCTATCCATATTTGTTGGGGCAGCTATGTGTCTCGTGCTTATCTGTGCATTTTTATATACTCCAGCTCAGCAGTATTACCATGCACTTCGTAAGTATGATCAGGTGGCCGCGGAGCTTGCTGCCGTGCAGGAACAAAATGAAACACTTGAACAGCTTGTTGCTCTTCTTGAAACCGACGAGGGAGTTGAGGAGCTTGCTCGTACCGAGCTTGGCTGGGTGGGTGAAGACGAAATCAGTGTCTACATCCAAGGTCTAACAGATTCATCAGATGACGAGGATACAGCAAGTACAACGGGTGTTATTCAGACAGGCTCTATTGAAGCGCCTACCACGTGGTATTCTCCTTTACTTGACATGATATTTGGTGAAGGTTAGTTATTTATGCATATTCGAGCAGGACGTTATGCGGCAATTGATATTGGGACAGTAACTTGTAGGTTGCTTATTGCCGACGTCGATGAGAAAGCTGAGCTATCAGAATGTGTGCGCATGACATCAATTACCAATTTGGGTGAAGGTGTCGATGCGTCGCGCATCTTGCGTCGTGATGCTATGGAGCGCGTTGTTCGAGCTCTTACAGAGTTTAAGGCCGAGATTGAACGTTGGTCAGATACAAACGTGACAATTATATGTGCTGCAACGTCAGCAGCTCGCGATGCTGCAAATGCAGATGAACTTGCAAGATTACTTGCGAATGAAGGAATTGAGCTATCTGTTATTTCGGGTGAGCAAGAGGCAAACCGCTCGTTTCGTGGGGTGTCGCGCGGGTTTTCAGAACAGCAACTTGTTGTTGCGGATATTGGTGGCGGTTCGACCGAAATTATTGCGGGCTTTGCTGGACAGGCGCCATCTTTTTCCCACTCATTTGATATTGGGTGCCGACGTGTAACCGAGAAATTCTTCATTTCTGATCCTCCTCAGTCTGAAGAGTTAATGCGGGCACAAATATGGATATATGACATCATGCATGATTTCTTTGATCGCCTACACACTAGTGATGTCGGTGATTCACGTATGGTAGCTGTTGCAGGAACAGCTACATCGGTAGTATCTATTCTCGAATGCATGGCGGTATATGACGCTGCGCGTGTTGATGGCTCCTTTGTATCTGTATCTGATCTTGATATGGTGTATCATCGGCTTGCTAGTCTTACACGTGAAGAGCGTGCGCAGGTGATTGGCTTGCATCCGGGACGAGCACCGGTTATTGTGGCAGGGTTGCTGATTTTGCGTACAATTATTGATCTACTCGGTGTAGCAGGCTTTACCGTAAGCGAATCGGACATTCTTCATGGTACGATTCTCGATGCAGCAAGCGCTTAGGGTGCGCATCTGTGGGAGCGTGGCGGAATTGGCATACGCAGCGGACTTAAAATCCGCCGCCGCAAGGCTTGTGGGTTCGAGTCCCACCGCTCCTACCATCTCTATCGTAAATCACCACATCACATAAGGTATCTAAAGCGACTCTTGTGACGTTGCGGGGTGAGTTTGCGCTGGTGGCGGTAGCTGACTTGCCACTGCTTCAGTTTACCTGCAGTTTCTCTACACGTCACCGGACTTTTTCTTATAGCTATAACGTATAATCGCCCTTCGGGTGCGCATACTCTATGTATACGAGTGTTGTGCAGGGGGATACAGCGGGAAGGATTTTCGACGATCATATGAGAAATATCGACGGTAACGCTTTGTGTGACATTGTTAACATTATTTCTTCAGCCGACACAGCACCCGATACCTTTGAGGACTACCTCACAAACTGTGCGGATAAGGTAGGTGGTCTGGTAAATCAGTTTATTCCGCATGGAACACATACAGATATGGATCGCTATCTCTATGATCCGTTACAACGTTATAGTGACAACGGCGGCAAACGACATCGCCCGCTCATCTGTTTTGCCGCATGTGTAGCAGTTGGTGGCGATATGCGTCGTGCACTATCAGCTGCAGCTGCAATTGAGCATTTCCACAGTGCTGCACTTATCCATGATGATATTGCAGACGATGCTGAAGTGCGCCGAGGTTGTGCGTGTTTACATTTAAGCGAAGGTTTGGGGCTTGCAATTAATATGGGAGACCTTGCCTTATCCCTAGTCAATGGCACGGTTGCACACGATGAAAATCTTGACAACGCCACGAAGGTACGTGTTATCACCGAGCTGGTTGATATGACGCGCCGTACAGTTGAGGGTCAAGCGCTTGATATTGGTTGGGCACGCGATGGTCGTTATGATCTTACGCCAGAAGATTATCTAGTTATGGCAACGCATAAAACAGCACATTATTCGGGAGCTGTTCCGCTTGCTATTGGGGCAATTATTGGTGGTGGTACCGAATCTGAAATTGAAGCTTTGCGTAATTATGGCCTTGATACAGGACTCGCCTTTCAAATTCAAGACGATCTTTTGAACTTGGTGGGTAGCGAAGAGGCAACACAAAAAGATTTTCGCAATGATATAACCGAAGGCAAACGCACGCTTGTAGTGGTACATGCCCTACAAAATACACCAGAAGCAAGCAAAAAGCGTCTTATTGATATTCTTTCATCTCACGAAAAAGATCCTGCTGTGCTTGCCGAAGCTGTCGCTATTATGGAGGCAGTTGGTAGTGTTGACTATGCGCGAACCTATGCGGAAAACCTTACCAGTATTGCAAAAAATCGCCTAACCGATATGGTGGCTCCTTCTGCTGCGCGCGATTTATTGTTGTCAATGGCTGATTGGTTCGTGTCTCGTTTGCGTTGAACGTGCGAGTGTGTGTAATGTGCGTTACCATACTGTGGTATGGAAACCATCAAACGACATGATACCGGGGCTGCTGTTGAAGACGTACAGCAGCGTCTTGTAGTAACAGGACATTTGTCCACCAATGCTGTTAGTGGCAACTATGATGATGCAACAGCGGCGGCAGTAGCAGCGTTTTGTTGCGATATGGGTCTACCCACCTTTGAAGAAGTGACAGAGCAGGTATGGGTTGCGCTCGTTGATGCCTCGTTTTCGTTGGGAGACAGAACCCTCTATTTACGTATGCCTTATTTCCATGGTAACGACGTGCTTGAATTGCAGCACGTTTTAGGGGTACTCGGTTTTTCTGCGGGGCGTGAAGATGGTATTTTTGGTGCCCATACCGAGCTTGCTTTGCGGAAGTTTCAATTAAATCTTGGTTTGCCCTCAGATGGCATTGCTGGTGCCTATACCTACAAAGCGATTCGTAACTTGCATCATTCGTGGCAAGGAAAGTCAGCCGCTTGCCCAATACCTACGTTAGGTTTTGCCCGAGCTGCTAATGTGCTTGAAAGCACGGCGCTGTGCTTGTTTGGAACCTCTTCATTCACGCGCAGCGTTGCAGCACGTATGTCAAATCTGGCACTTGCAACAAATCCGGCATCAAAGATCTTATCTGCCGATGCATTACTTGTGGCGCCCGATAATGACATGTTATTGGTGCATATTGTTCTTCCCGCTGAAAAGAGGGTACCGAGTGTTCCTTGTGTCATATATGATGACGAAGGAGGCTTGGTACTGCATCTTGAAGCGGCAATTCGTGCTGCCCAAAAAGCTTCCTCTAATCGCATTGCGGTTGAGTTGCCGGGTGAGATGTGGGAGGATGCCGGCGAAGGGCGTTCAGCGCAGCATTTTGCTATTACTTTGCTCGATGCGCTATGTGCAGCCTTGCAAGAGCTAGTCGATTTTGATGTTTAGATTGCAAGACAAATCGTCTTGCACAAAGGGGCTATACAAAAAAGGAGTAAGCAGTATGACTCGTCCGATGACTATGGCGGAAAAAATACTTGCCGCACATGCTGGTCTTGACGAAGTGTGTCCTGGCCAACTTATTGAGTGCGAGCTCGATTTAGTGTTGTCAAATGATATTACCGGCCCTATTGCCATCAAAGAGTTTAAAAAACTTGGTGCCAAGTGCGTGTTTAACCCAGACAAGATTGCCTTAGTTCCAGACCACTATGCACCAAATAAGGACATTAAGTCTGCTGAACAGACCAAGATGCTACGTGATTTTGCAAAAGAGCAGGGTATTTCACGTTATTACGAGGTTGGATGTATGGGGGTTGAGCATGCACTGTTGCCTGAGCAAGGTGTAGTCACTGCGGGTGATTTGATTATTGGAGCTGATTCGCATACCTGTACTTATGGTGCGCTCGGTGCATTTTCTACAGGTGTAGGTTCAACCGATGCTGCCGTGGGATTTGCAACGGGTCGGGCGTGGTTTAAGGTACCCGAGACACTTAAGTTTGTGGTGGAAGGGGAGCTTGCACCTGGAGTGACCGGCAAAGACATCATTTTGTATGTGATTGGCCTTATTGGGGTGGATGGTGCGCTGTATAAGGCTATGGAGTTTTCGGGTAGCGCCATTCGCAGTCTGTCAATGGAGGGGCGTCTG
>CAZXOF010000005.1:0-30097 GCA_964642255.1 uncultured Eggerthellaceae bacterium
ATCCGGTTATGTAATTGGTGTTTTGGAATCAAACGTTGCTTTGCAACAGGTTATTTCAAATGCCCTAGACACAATAGAAAGCGAAGGCATTATATCGGTTATTGAGCGCAAATGGCTTGGCACAACGCTTGATCTTGATACGGTTACCGTGGTGACAGAGTAGCTGTATTGTTTCATTTTGCAGCGGTAAGCTGTGTAGCGAGCTATTCTGTATCTATGCTACTACTCGGAGTGAAGCTCAAGTCTTATTGTGTGCAATACTCCTTAAAGATCTCGTCAAGAGATTGTATAGGCTCTGCCAGAAGATCACATATCTCGATTTTCTCAGTTGCGTTTGCAATGATCTCGGCATTACCAAATACGCATACAGCACCATCTATAGCTGTGTGCGCGATAGCCGGAGCAAGAGATCGAACTGATGGAACATCAGCAGTTAGCATCTCATGACGAGTGCGTATTCTATCCTGAGGCGTGTAGCCGGACAAGAGATCAATATCTTGGCGTCGCATGAGTTCTCGAGGCTTGTGAGGTGCATCAAGGGTAGCAACGGAACTGACAACGTAGCCATCAAGCTCGTCGGGGCTTGGATTGAAGGTTGCTATCCATTCTTCAGCAGCACGATAGCGAGCGAGTGTTTCGTCTAAATGAGGATCGCGATAGGAATAAAAGCGTAGTGCCCCCGTACGTGATGCCTGAAAGCCAACACCGTAGGCTCCTCCTTTTACGCGAACTTCGTTCCACAGGAAATCAAACGATAGCGATCGTGCAGCAATCTGCCATACCCCAGTATAGGGGATCGTGGTATCATATAGATTTGCAGCACGAGCAGCATAAACAACATCGGTTGGTACAATAAAGGCCTCACATGACCCAGAAAGAGTGCGGCAGGGAAGCGTTCTATAACGAGGTACATAAAGCGTATCAACGGTAAGGTTTTGTATGTATTCATTGTTTGCTTGACGAGGAAAAGCTGCACGATCAACCTCGGTAAAGCTTTCAAAATCGGCTGCACTACCGGCAAAGCTGATGATGCAACGGTCAAGGGTAAAAATGCGCTGTGCTAGTTCGGTAAGGCGTTCGGTAAGTGTTTCACTTTGTTTTTCGAAATCGGAGAGCACACTTTTTACGAAGCGGTAAAAACCTACTCCTCCGATCAAATCGCGCATGGCACCTACTGGTGTGACATGGGCAAACGCTCGAGTAAGTGCAGCACTGTGACCCGCATTAGCAAAGAGCTGTTCTATGGCCGCACGCTTTTGTAGTAATACATCAGCAATTCGCGCGATATCAGAAAAATCGGTTTCATGTATGACTTCGCAGGCAATGGTAGACAGGGAAGTAATACGTTCTGATAAGGCGCTTGCTCCCACGACAAAGCGTGGTATACACACTGTAGTGTCAGCCTTGTTCTCATGAATCTCTAAGAAAAAGGATAGCGAACCTAGTTCATTTTGAACACAGGTGTCTAGTTCGGCAGCGGAATGATGTGTGGTTCCTAGCTTTCCGAGCACCATGGCAAGTAGTTCAACATAGGGCAAATCGTCTATTGCTATATCAGAGATATCATAATAGCGATATGCATAAGCAATACCATGAGTTTTGATCGTATGTAGAATACAGGGTAAGCCTGCAGCATCGACTACGCTATACGGTGCCTCTGTAGGAGGCTCTCCAATGTCACTACGTGAAAGACGCGGTAAAGTGGCAAGTGCCTCAGGAGTATCAGGTGTCTCTTGAATACGACGCAGCTCGGCTGTTTCATGAGTAATACGTGTGCGATCCTGATCGGACAATTCTTGTGCAATGTCAATAAGACGTTTGGCTTCACGAGAGTTCGTATCTGAGGCAATAGGGCGCAGTTCAACGCTTGCATAATGATCGTTATCAAGAAAGACATCGTGCAGTAAGCTTTCAAAATAATTTCCATCTAAGGCTTTGCGTAAAGCCACAAAGTCCTCTTCATAGTGCAGATAACTTGTTGCAGCTTCATCATCATAGAGCCAACCAGATAGAGCGCTCATTGCAAGCACGACACCATCGGCATACCCAAAATCATGTTCACGCATTGCAAACTCAGCACTTGCAAGAGCTCCGCGTAAAATATCGCGGTCAATGCCTTCATGCACAAGACGCTTTGAGTTTTCATGTATCACGGTAGCAAGTGTTTTGAGTGTATGAGGTTTAGCTTTACGTGTCTGTATCAGTACAAAAGGTTGAAGCATTGCATCGACTAAACATGCATTAACATCATCAGCAATGTTGGCGTTAAGGATTGCTCGCTTCAAGGGGGCTTCATTACTACCGAACAGAGCATCCACAAGAATATCTGTAGCTATAAGACGTCGACGCTGTGTGGCATCACCAACAACAAAACCTAAGCCACACATAGCGTTTTCAGGAGCGGTTTCCATTTTGTGTACGATGCCTTCTGCAATACATGGCGTTTGCGATACGAGGGGATTTGGATCTCCTACAAGTACAAGCTCTTGTTCGGCAGCAACGGGGGATAGATATTCTTCATTAAGGAAGGCAAGCATACGTGCGGCATCAAGGTCACCATATAACACAATATAACTGTTGTCGAGGCGATAGTGACGTTGATACGTATCAAGAAAATTCTCGTAAGAAAGATCGGGAATAGAGGCGGGGTCACCACCCGATTCAAAGCGATAGGCTGTATTAGGAAACAGTGCTGCTGTAATTGCATTGGACAGCACTGCATCGGGACTTGAGAGAGCCCCCTTCATCTCATTGTAAACAACACCGTTGTAACATAGCTCACCTTGGTCGGAGAGTTCGTAGTGCCAACCTTCCTGCTTAAAGATGGCGGATTTCTCAAAAATGGCAGGGTGTAGTACTGCATCAAGATAAACGTCAGTTAAATTCATAAGGTCTTGCATATTCGTTGATGCCACCGGATACATGGTCTTGTCCGGGAATGTCATTGCGTTTAAAAAGGTTTGCATTGAAGTTTTAAGCAAGTTGACGAAGGGTTCTTTGACCGGGAATTTTTGGGAGCCGCACAGCACCGAGTGTTCAAGAATATGAAAGACTCCTGTATTGTTAGCCGGAGGAGTTTTGAACGAAATCGAGAAAGCCTTATTCGCATCATCATTGGCAAGATACAGTAGGCGTGTCCCACTTGTGACATGTCGCATACGATACGCTACGCCATCAATTTCAGGGATGGCCTCAATGGCTTCAACGGCAAAGCCGTAACTGTTTTGTCCAAGGGAAAACTCCATAAGAGATACCTTTCATAGGAAAATAATCTAAAAAAACAATAACGAACTGCTTGAAATAAGCGGTTTGCCAACAATATTTCAGCCTTATTTTTTGCAGGATAGAATAGCATATTGTCCCTATGCGCTTACGAAGGGCTGACATATACAACGCCTGTATCATCGTTGGTGCACCACAAGCGATTACAAGCGTTCTTCTCACCTTGCGTGTGGATTGTCTGAACCCTGCCGCATGTGTCTGCGTTGCTTTTTATAATGGCAGATGCCTTGAGTAAAGGAGAGCTTGGTATGTCAGACCGCAAGGGGTTTTCGCATATTTCGGTGTCATCTTCCGATGAGACCGAACGTGTCATTTATGCTGGAATATCCCAAAGCCAACCAGAAACTGATGCGCAGGCATATGCTGACCTAAGCAAGATTTCTGCAAATATCGCGCAGAGATCTCAGTCAAAAGCAAACACTCATACAGGGTATACAAATGATGATGCATGTAGCAATAACATGTCGTTTGGAGTGAATGTAAATCTAGATGCTGATATAAGTGCTGATACAGACGCATCCCAGAAAAAGACCTTATCTGTCTCAACTACAGAGGAGCTGGCGGTTGAGCAGCACCTTGAAGATCTTGCTGCACAGCCCATGCCCCTTGTACAAAAAATTGTGTTAGTTGTAGCGGTGCTTCTCATTGTTGGCTTCATTGTATATCAGGCATTTTTCTTGTAATTACTATAAATCATCATGCTGCCTCAAATGACATGTAGGTATGTATGACGGAGGGAGTAAGCTGAATGGCGAAACATGCAACAAATCCCGAAGCGCTTGAAGATACCCCCGAAGATAAGCTCTATAAAGAAGAAAAAGAAGCTGCAGCTGAGGGCTTTTCGTCATTGAAAGAGCGACGATCATCACGGAGAACGCGGGTGCTCCTTAAAATCATTATTGTATGTGTTGTGATTCTTATTATTACAACAGGTACCATAGGAATGACTTTTATTATGCAAAACAGCCAGCAAACAGCCCAGTCTGCTGAAAACCGCTCCACAAGCACCGATGCGGGTGAGGGTAGTGATACATCCGATCCAACGGAGAGTACTACAGAGGTACCTGATCTTGTTTCGGCTATTGGTTTAAGTCGTCAAGATGCCATTGAAGTGCTTGGTCATGGAGCACAAGAGACTGCTGAAACTTCTATTGATGAAGAAGGGTCGTTTGTATGCACCATTGTGACGGTAGAACTTTCTGACGAGCCGACCGATGCGCGCACCGGTACGCCAACGGTATATCTCAGTCTTGACGAGAACGAAACGGTTGTGGGGCTCAGTTATGCGGCAGGCCTTGCCCAGCTTGGTTATGCATCGATGAGTTTTACCGATGCGGTAACCGAAGCATGCGTGGTTGAGGAAACATTGCGCGCTGCAGGCGTCGATGTTGCTGATGAGCAGGTAGTACTACCAGACGATTCTAGTGAATACACACAATACGGGGATGATGGTAGTATTCGATCGGAACGCTATTCATTTACTGGGACCCTTGCATCTGAAGGTGGTTATTTTGAGTGGACGGTATTATTGGTGTATGAGTACAGCTCATCTTCAACATCAAGTAGCGTTTCAGATGTAACACGTCGCCTTACTTTGTCATTGGTATGGGTTAGTGAGGAATAAGGTGCTTCTGCTCATCTCAACTACGCACAACATGAAGTCACCGTAAGATTTAAACAACATCTATGTGAGTACCGGAAGTGGTAGGTTCTACACTTCCGGTAAATGTAGTCGCACTGCTAAGCTGTCTCGCCACGGGCGATAGAGCGGCACTCTTAAGGTAAGGAGACCGCTATGCCCAATTACCTTTCTGCGAGTGCGTGTCGGGGGCGACGTCCCAAAACTCTTTCAGTACCCTATTTTCGATCTCGCCCAACTTTGGTTTCAAAGTTACTGAAAGAGCGCTCAGTTACTCGTTTTATTGTTGCGCCTGATGGTTTTGGTAAAACACAGCTTGCCTTTGAATATGCTGATGTGGTTTTTGCATTTGCAGGAACCTTTTGGCTTGATGCGCGTTCTCCTTGTTTTCTGCGCGATCTTGATAAAGGTGTCTTTTCATCAGGTATTTCAGCAAAAGACCCAAATGCTCAGTTAGTTGTCTTTGATGCAGTACCTCAACTTGATGCTGCTCGCTCCGATGCCTTTTCAAGTGAAATAGATAAGCTGCTTGCCGCAGGCATTGAGGTGCTTGTTACTATGGTTCCCTCAAGTGATGCTTATGCCTCACGTCAACCTGACCGTGTGCTTGTTACTGCGTCTGATCTGCTGCTTTCCAAGTCAGAACTTACCGATTCTGATGCACATGCGCTACACCACAGTCTCGCTGCGCGTGTTCCTGTTGTTGCATGGAGTGAAGACAAAGGTCTTGAAAAGCTTATCAAGGCCTTTGTTGCCGAAGGACTACCAGCAAGCACGCAGCTTGTTGCTTTTCGTATGCTCGCTTTTCTCACAGGAGGCTTTGATGAGCTAGTTCAGGAGGATTTAGCCTCATTTGTGGTACGACGTGAGCTTACTGCTTTAGCACAGGCTTATCCATACTTTGAAATTGATGAGGTTGGTGAGCGTTTTGCTGCTCCCGAGCTATCTGCACGTGCGCTTATCAAGGCCTTTGAGCCCTGTCTTGCTGCTCTAGCTTATACAGCACATGCTGCCTCGTCTGATATTTTGGTGATTAATCTTGCGCATGAATTAGTGAATCGTAGGAATGCTCAACGAGCATGTCAATATGCGGCATGCGCAAGCAGTCGTCTTGTGCGTGAAACCTGGCTTATAGAACATGATTGTGAGCTAGTGAATCTGTGTTGTCTTGAGCCCGCTTGCACGCTTTATGAGGCAGCTCGCCCAACACGGGAAAGCGGCGAGGGGAAGGTTATGGCAACCGAAGCTCTACGACACTTTGTACTTAGCGATCATAAACAAGCCTTTGAATTAGCGCTTGGGCTTACGTCTTCGGCTGCAGTAAGCGATGAGGTACGCGCTTTTGCAGGGATTATTGCCATAGCATCAGCACTTGATGCGAGTCAGCGTGAAGCTGCTCAAGAAGTGCTGAATCGTGCTATGTTTGCAAAGTGGCGCTTGTTTGACGAGGGCTCTTCTGCATTAGTGAGTGCGCGTCCATGGCGTGTTGCTGCTACCATCGTAATATGTGCTGCAAACGATCTTCCCCTTGCGTGCGAGTTGTGGGAGCGCGCATATACACTTAAAGCAAATGAGATAGCATTAGTTGCATCTGCGTCAACAATTGCTGCTCACAGTGTCCACATTGCAGCACATGACGCAGAGAAGCTTGCTGCCTCACTTGCCTGTATTGCTAGTTTTCTTTACGCCTATATTGATACTCATGTAAGCCCTGACGGCGTAGGATTGTGGGCACTTAATGCTGATCGCTCGCTTACCCAGCTTCGTCCTTTCGTTGCGCAAACGGTAAGCACAAGATTGTCAGCCAGTACTTCAGAAGCCTTACATGCCGCTGCAGTAGCACTAGCTGAACAGCGTGTCTCCTATGTGGCGCACCAATCTGGGAATGCTTCACGTGATGTACTTCATATATCGAGGACTTATGCATCCTCTGGACAAGAGAAAAAGTGCTGCGCCACCAGTTCGCCTCCAACGCTGCGTATTGAGCTCTTTGGTGGCATGGCTGTCTCCATTGGTGGACAGCCGGTAAATGAGCGCTCCTTTAGTCGTCGCAAGATCAAAACTCTACTAGCGCTTCTTGCGCTTGATGCGGGTCGCGAAATACCTCGGGATCGTCTTGCCGAAGCTATTTGGCCAGCAAGTTCGATTGACTCTGCGCGCAAAAATATCTATTCGCTCTGGAGTTTACTTAAACGCGCGCTAACTCTTCCCGATGGTAGCTGTCCTTATCTCACGCGTATGTCAAACGGTTACAAACTTGAAGATGCTTGGCTTGAAAGTGACGCACGTCGTATTGATGAGATATGCCGTGCACTTCTTTTTGGTAGTACCGATGCCGAGAAATGGCTTGAGTCTCTTAACGAATTGGGCATTTTAAGTGCAGGAGGTCTTATGCCATGCGAGACCGCCAATGACGAAATTGCTCTGCGTCGCCGTGAATACCACGTACGCATTGTTGATGCACTTGTTGGTGCTTCGCGACGCCTTGCAGATGAAGGTGATGCCCAGGCATCATTGTGGTTTGCTCGTGCAGCTTTTGAACTCGAACGTTTTCGTGAAGACGTGTATTGCGCGCTGATGCGAGCGCAAATTGCCTCGGGTCAACGCGCGTCAGCGCTCGCAACCTTTTTTGATTGTAAGCGCTTTTTGGCTGATGGGTTGGGTATTGATCCGTCTGCAGAAGCTGTCTCACTGTATCGAAGTATTATCGAAGAAGAGGCAACGCTTGAATGGTAAGATGAATAGTAGTTTGAGCGACTATATAAGACAACCATATAAGTAATGCTTCTTTATAGATGTTTTTGCGATAGTGCATCTGTTAGCTCACGTGAAGCGATTGAGGTTTCCGTGGGTGATTGTGCGAGGGTAGGGAAGGATGAGCACCTTTTTGCGTCTTGTGTGCTAGAGTGACAGGACTGCGAACGCGCCTGTAGCAACGCTATGAATAACAGTGCATCAGCTAAGTGAAATGTGTTGCGCGGGCATATAAGAGAGAGATATCGAATCTATGGGGTTCCTTTCTAAACTTCTTACTGTTGGCGAAAATAAACAGATGAAGCACTATCGTCACATGGCAGATACCATCACAGCTTTTGAAGCTGATATGCAGGCAAAAAGTGATGAGGAGCTGCGCGCGTTAACAGTTGCACTCAAAGAGCGCGTTAGTAAGGGCGAGTCGCTTAATGAGGTCTTGCCTGAGGCTTTTGCCGCCGTTCGAGAAGCTGCAGATCGCTCAACCGGCATGCGACATTTTGATGTGCAGCTTATTGGCGGTATTGTTTTGCACGAAGGCAAGATTGCCGAAATGAAGACTGGCGAGGGTAAGACGCTGGTCTCTACACTTGCAGGTTATTTGAACGCTCTTTCGGGCAATAATGTTCATATTGTCACTGTTAATGATTATCTTGCTCGTCGCGACAGTGAGTGGATGGGGCGTATCTATCGTACACTTGGTCTCACAGTTGGACTTATCCAAAATGGTATGCGCCCTGAACAACGCCGTAGCGCCTATGAGGCAGATGTTACCTACGGTACTAATTCTGAATTTGGCTTTGATTACCTGCGTGACAACATGGTTACTCGCTCTTCGATGCGTGTGCAGCGCGGACACTACTTTGCCATTGTGGATGAGGTTGACTCTATCCTTATCGATGAAGCACGCACGCCGCTTATCATTTCGGGTGCAGGTATGCAAGCGGCAGCAACCTATAACAAATTTGCACGCATCATGCCAGCTTTGCGCGAGGGTGTAGACTTTGAAAAAGATGAAGCTAAGCGCACGATCATTGCAACCGAAGTTGGCCTTGAAAAGATAGAGGGCATGCTTGGTATTGATGATCTGTATTCCGATCCGTCGGGTCAACTTCCTAATCATTTACAGCAGGCACTTAAAGCGCAGTTTCTTTTTCATCGCGATGTTGACTATGTGGTTGTAGACGGTGAAGTAAAAATTGTTGATGAGTTCACCGGACGCATCATGGAAGGACGTCGTTATTCTGAGGGTTTGCATCAGGCACTTGAGGCAAAGGAAAAAGTTCTTGTGCGTGATGAGAATCAAACGCTTGCTACCATTACGCTACAAAACTATTTTCGTCTCTATGAAAAGCTTGCCGGTATGACGGGTACCGCCATGACCGAAGATGCAGAGTTTCGTCAAATTTATAATTTATCTGTTGTAGCTATTCCGTCGAATAAACCAGTTATACGTACCGATGAAAACGATTTGGTGTATCGCACCATCGAGGCGAAGTTCAATGCTGTGGCAGATGAGGTGGAAGAACGCCATCATGCAGGTCAACCTTGTCTTATTGGTACGGTATCAATTGAAAGTTCCGAAAAACTTTCACGCCTGCTTTCTAAACGTGGTATATCGCACGAAACACTCAACGCAAAGAATCACGAGCGTGAGGCTCATATCATTGCACAGGCTGGCCGTGTGGGAGCGGTAACTATTGCAACGAACATGGCAGGTCGTGGTACCGATATCTTGCTTGGTGGGAATCCCGAGGTTCTTGCTGAAGATGTATTACGCTCACGTGGACTTGATCCATCTGCTTCACCGTGTGATGAAGAGGGAAATCCTAATCCTGATTTTCCAACAGAGGAACAGCGCGCTGAGGCTCTTGCTGAAGCAAAGCGTACCTGTACTGCCGAACACGATCAGGTTCTCGAAGCGGGTGGCCTTGCTGTTATCGGTACCGAGCGTCATGAATCTCGTCGTATTGATAATCAATTACGTGGTCGTTCTGGGCGTCAGGGGGATCCGGGTTCTTCGCAATTTTATTTGTCGCTTGAAGATGATCTTATGCGGCTCTTTGCAGGGGATCGCATGGCCTCTATTGCTCGTATGATGGAGAAAACTAAGATTCCCGATGACACTCCCATTCAGGCAAGCCTGGTATCTAAGGCTGTTGAAAGTGCCCAGCGCCAGGTAGAGAGTATGCATTTTGCTGCTCGCAAAAACGTGCTTGAATACGATGATGTTATGAACAAGCAACGTGCGGCAATCTATGTAGAGCGTAACTCTATTCTTGATGGCAAAGATCTTTCCGAGCGCGCTAAAGAGATGATTGATGATGCAGTTAAACGTGTTGTAACCCAGTATTGTTCAGAAAAGACGGCTCCAGATGATTGGGACACCGATGCGGTTGATGCGTGGGTAGCTGAGCTTACAGGAACCAGCGACTTTAAGTCCTTCGACACACAGCCTGATGAGCCTGAAGAACTCATTGATAGCCTTGTTAGCTATGTGTATGATATCTATCAACGTAAAACCAAAGAACTGACCGAACCCATCATGCGCACCCTTCAATCACAGGTGATGCTTCGCATCATTGATACGCGCTGGATGGCACATTTGCAAGCGATGGACTATCTCAAAGCCGGTATTGGATTGCGCGCCTTTGCCCAGAGAGATCCGTTAACTGAGTATCGTGAAGAGGCCTATGAGGCTTTCGGTGCGCTTACACACTCAATGTATGAGGACTTTTTGCGCACTATTTTGCGCTTGAAGATAGCTGCAAAGCCCAACTCTGAGCGCGGATCGGGTGGTCTTGCTCTTAGTATTGCTACATCTCAAGAAAAAAGCCCCCTTGATGGTAAGGTGAGTTACTCGTCACCAGAAAGAACCCTTGAGGCTTCCGGTATTCTTCGTGCCCAGATGGCACTGCGTGCACGTAGTGCACAGACCGCTAGTAAACAGGAGGGGAACCTATCAACTGCGGCAGATCAAACAGCACTCAAGCCCGCTGCTGGAAAACCCCAAACCTATATAAAGGATAAAGATGATCCCTTCGCTGATGTTGGGCGCAATGATCCATGTCCGTGTGGAAGTGGCTTAAAATATAAAAAATGTCATGGACGATGACGGCAAAAACACTATTCTTGTAGCCAATGTTCGTAATGCTTTTACGATCTACTAAACTACAGATATAGCATATAGCATACTTCTTTTCGTTTCGAAAGGCCTATGA
Organism: uncultured Eggerthellaceae bacterium; assembly: GCA_964642255.1. Lineage (GTDB taxonomy): Bacteria > Actinomycetota > Coriobacteriia > Coriobacteriales > Eggerthellaceae > CAZBEP01. Next base: position 10,894 of record CAZXOF010000005.1, read on the forward strand.
ACGATATCGAAGAAAAAGAGATCGAACGTATTGCATCTCGTCTTGATGATGCGCACGCATATCTGCACATCGATGAGAAAACCACCGAGCTTGTTCGCCTTGATAAAGAAACTGCTACACCTGGTTTTTGGGACAATGCTACCCATGCAAGCTTTGTGACAAAGCAAGTAAGTACGCTACGTGACACACTAGCGGCCTATCAGGAAGCAAGCAGTCTTTTTGAGGATGCTCGTGTAGCTCTCGATCTTGCTGGCGAAGATATATCTTTTGCTGCCGAAGCACAGCGTATTATGGCAGAACTTGATGAAAAACTTGATGTACTTGAAGTTGAGTCATGGTTCACCGGACGCTTTGACGCTGGCGATGCCATTGTGTCCATAAATCCCGGCCAAGGTGGACTTGAAGCCCAAGACTGGACAGAGATGCTCTATCGCATGTATATGCGCTATGCCGAAAAAAAGAACTGGAAGATAACAGTACTTGATCTTGTGCCTGGTGAGGGTATTGGTATAGATCGAGCGACAATACAAATTGAAGGTCGCAATGCTTACGGTATGCTTACAAGTGAGCAGGGTGTGCATCGACTTGTTCGTATTTCGCCAACTGATCAAAAAAAACGTCGACAGACTACATTTGCAAGTGTTGAGGTATTGCCTCTGCTACCTGACGACATCGAGGTTAATCTTTCAGACTCCGACGTGCGTGTTGATGTATATCGCTCAAGTGGGCCGGGAGGGCAATGCGTTAACACCACCGATTCAGCGGTACGTCTCACACATCTTCCTACAGGCATTGTTGTGACCTGTCAAAACGAAAAATCGCAGCTACAAAACAAAGAGGCTGCTTTTAAGGTGCTGCGCGCAAAACTCTATGAACTTGAGGAACGCAAACGCGCTAAAGAGATCGAGCAGTTGCGTGGCGAACGCATGGAAAATTCTTTTGGTAGCCAAATTCGTAACTACGTGCTGTATCCGTACCAGATGGTAAAAGATGTACGGACAAATATTGAGACAGGCAATGTTGATGCGGTGCTTGACGGAGATCTTGATGACTTTGTAATCGGGTATCATACCTGGAAGGCATCACAGTAGCATACTGCTTCAAGAATGACGCTGACATGTTTGCCACAGCTGTTTTAACGCGATATGCGGGAGAAAAGGGGACGCTCAACCATGACAGAACTCGAAAGACAAGCGAACGAGATTCGCAAAGACATCGTTCGTATGATCGCCGAGGCTGGAAGTGGGCATCCGGGAGGGTCTCTGTCGTGTACGGACATTCTCACAGCGCTGTATTTCGGTGGTGTAGTGAAGCACGATCCACAGCGACCACAACATGGCCCGCATGATCGTTTTATTTTGGCGAAAGGACACTCTGCACCCGCTCTTTATGCAACATTGGCTCATGCTGGCTATATTCCACGTGAGGAATTGAGCACCCTGCGCAAGCTGGGAAGCCGCCTGCAGGGTCATCCTGATGCAAGCTTACTGCCGGGTATTGAGGTTTCAACCGGCTCACTTGGTCAAGGGCTCTCTATTGCGGCAGGTCTTGCTGCAGGTCTTCGTTTGCAGCACGACACATCAACGGTGTTTGTCCTGCTTGGTGATGGTGAATGCGAAGAGGGCCAGGTATGGGAAGCAGCTATGTTTGCAGCATATCAAGGTCTTGATAATCTTGTGGCTATTGTTGATCACAATGGTTTGCAAATTGACGGACCTCTTGACAAAGTGTGTAACCCTGAGGACTTGCAAGAGAAATTTGCTGCCTTTGGGTGGACTACTGAGAGCATCGATGGTCATGATGTACATGGTCTTGTTGCAGCATTTGCTCGCGCTGTCATATCTCGGCAAGGCTGTCCACATGTTTTTATAGCTGAAACAATCAAGGGTAAGGGTGTGTCGTTTATGGAGAATCAAGCGGGTTGGCACGGTAAGGCTCCTAATACCCAAGAGTTAGAGAGAGCTCTTACTGAGCTTAATATGGCAGATAAGGAGGCTGTTTGTGCTTAAACAGGCAAGTGTCGGGCATACACAGGAAAAAAAAGCTACTCGTGCCGCCTTTGGAGCAACACTTATCGAGCTGGCAGAGCAGGGTGTTCCTGTTGTTGCAGTTGATGCTGATCTTGCATGCTCAACTACAACACAAAAGTTTGCCGATGCTGACCCAGCTTATGCGCAGCGCCTGTTTAATTGCGGCATTGCAGAACAAAATATGATTGGGGTTGCCGCAGGACTTTCTCTTGCGGGATATTATGCATTTACAGGTTCATTTGCTGTTTTTGGCACGGGTCGCGTGTATGATCAGATTCGCAATACCGTGTGCTATAACAACTTAAACGTTAAGATTTGCCCAACTCATGCAGGTGTTTCGGTTGGTCCAGACGGGGGAAGTCATCAAATGCTTGAAGATCTTGCCCTCATGCGCGTGCTGCCAAATATGCGTGTGCTTGTACCAGCCGACTATACAGCTGCTCGCTGTGCTATTCGACTTGCTGCTGAAACACCCGGACCGGTGTATGTTCGTATGGGGCGCGCAGCACTGCCTTGTATCTATACTGATGATGTCGAACTTGCTATTGGACATGCCTTTGTTGTGCGTGGAGGAGCGGATGTAACGATAGTCGCGTGTGGTGTAGATGTTTGTGAGGCACTGTTTGCAGCAGATATCTTGGCAAAAGAAAGCATCTCGGTTGAAGTCATTGATGCTTTTTCCATAAAGCCTCTTGATGAGGAAACTATCATTTCTTCGGTGACAAAAACAGGACGCTGTGTGGTAGCTGAAGAACATTCCATTTACGGTGGGCTAGGATCGGCAGTTGCAGAGCTTCTTGCTCACGTAAGGCCAACACCTTGCGCCTTTGTTGGTATGCGTGATTGCTTTGGTAAGTCTGGTGAGTTTGGAGAGCTTCTGTCTTATTTTGCAATGGATGCTCGTGCAATCGTTGCTGCTGTTCGCAGCTTACTGTAGGTATATTGTGTATAGTACGCAATCCCTATACCAATCGCATTAAAGTATTGTACGTACTTATATCAAAACACTTATCATCAGCTCAAACGGACAAGTTTGCCTCTTCAAGCAAGATAAGATACAAAGTGAGCATCATTGCCCTTACTCGCGCAGGTGCGGGCAATGACTTATACTGTTTAATTTGAGTGCGTAAGCTGCATTTGTAAGTTCTTACACCTTTGACGCAGCAGTTTCATTGTGTGACTACAACATGCCAGTAAAAGAAAGGCGGAGCTGTGGGCGAAAGCTATAAAGAGACGATGAATCTTCCTCGAACGGATTTTCCTATGCGGGGAAATTTGCCTGCAAATGAACCAAAGCGTCTTGCAAAGTGGCAGGAAATGGATCTTTATCACCGCGTCCTTGAAAAAAATAAAAACGGCAAACCTTTTGTCTTACATGATGGCCCACCGTATGCGAACGGTCCTATTCATATTGGGCATGCCTTCAATAAGATTTTGAAAGACTTTGTAATAAAAAGCCATGCACAGCGGGGTTTTTATACCCCCTATATTCCTGGATGGGACTGTCATGGTCAGCCCATTGAACACATGGTTGAGGTGACGCTGGGCAAGGAAAAGATGGCCGAGATCGACCAACCAACGATACGTCGGCTTTGTCGCGAATGGGCTGAGAAGCACGTTGATTTACAGCGTGAGGGTTTCAAACGCCTCGGGGTAAATGGTGAGTGGGACAAGCCCTATCTGACGTTTACACCTGAATATGAAGCTGGCAATGTCGAAATCTTCAAGAAGATGTATTTGGATGGCTCAATTTATCGCGGTCGCAAACCGGTACACTGGTGCTCTCATTGTCACACTGCTCTTGCCGAAGCTGAAATTGAATATGGCGAAGAGGTTTCACCGTCTATTTTCGTACGGTTTCGCCTTGATGCCATGCCAGGCGTTTTTGAAGCGGTAGGCGCATCAGGTGAGGCATTTATACTTATTTGGACAACAACGCCATGGACTTTGCCAGCAAATGCTGCTGTCAGTTTAGCTCCCGATGCGGATTATGTCATGGTTGCCGTTGATGGTGTGTATATGATACTGGCACATGAATTAGTCGGATCAGCTGCTGAGGCTGCTGGGTGGAGCGACTTTAAGCTTGTGTGCGCATCAGATGGCACACCCGTTACCTTAAAAGGGCGCGAACTGTGCGGCCTGACCTATACCTGTCCGGTGCGTTACGATCTCAGCGGCGTGATTGTGTATGGTGACCATGTCTCACTTGATACTGGAACAGGTTGCGTTCATACCGCGCCCGGTCATGGTATGGAGGACTATCTTGTTGGTCTTGAATTTGACCTACCCTTGCTTATGCCGGTTGATGACAATGGTATTCTCACTGACGAAGCAGGCTTATTTGCAGGCTTTGAAGTCAATGAGGCAAATCCAAAAATTATTTCATGGCTGCGTGAACAGGGGACACTGGTAGCGAGTCATGAGATCACGCATTCCTATCCACATTGCTGGCGTTGTCATAAACCGGTTATCTTCCGTGCAACCGAGCAATGGTTTGTGTCAATGGAGGCAACCGGACTGCGCGATAAGGCGCTTGATGCAATAGAGCACGGTGTAGAGTGGATACCCTCATGGGCGTCACGGCGTATCGGAGCTATGGTTGCTGAGCGTCCCGACTGGTGTATTTCGCGCCAGCGATCGTGGGGTGTTCCCATTCCGGTGTTTCGCTGCAAGACGTGTGGCGAGGTTGTAGCAACTGAACAAAGCTTTGATGCTGTAATTGAGCTATTCCGTACTGAAGGGGCAGATGCGTGGTTTATCAAACAGCCAAGTGATTATCTCCCTTCGAGCGTGAAGTGTACTGCTTGTGGTAATAGTGATTTGACGGCCGAAAAAGACATTCTTGATGTGTGGTGGGAATCTGGCGTGTCACATACAAGTGTGTGTAAATATCGCGCAGATGAGGGTGTAAGCTTTCCTGCCGATATGTATCTTGAAGGTTCTGATCAGCACCGTGGTTGGTTCCAGTCGGCTTTATTAACAAGCGTTGGGTCATATGGACAGCCTCCGTATCGCTCGGTTATGCACTGCGGCTTCACAATGGATGAAAACGGCGAGAAAATGTCGAAGTCAAAGGGTAACGGCGTTGATCCGGCCGAGGTAATGGAAAAAAGCGGTGCTGATGTCTTGCGTCTGTGGGTTGCAAGTGTTGACTATGCTCAAGATGTGCGTATCGGAGATGTCGTTTTACAACGTACAAGCGAGGCATATCGGCGCATTCGTAATACCTTTCGTTTCTTGTTAGGTAGTCTTGATGATTTTGATCCAAGTCGTGATACTGTCACCGACTGGGAGGCGCTCGATCCTTTTGATCGTCATATTATGCGTGAGATTGCTCAGTTGCTTGCAACAGTCGAGGCCGCTTACGATGCTTACCGCTTTAACGGTGTGTATCGTGCGATCTATGATTTTATGAACGAACTGTCAGCGGTGTATCTGGATGTGACAAAGGATCGTATCTATTCCGAAGCTCCCGCGTCACCGCGTCGTCGTTCTGCGCAAACCGTCATGGCACATGTCTTAGACGTCATGGTACGCATACTGGCACCTATCTTGTCGTTTACTTGTGATGAGGTATGGGAGTGCTATCCGCCACATATGCGTGCACAGAAGGATCGTCCTCAGAGTGTTCAATTAGCTGGCTGGCCAAAGCAATCAGAATTTGTTCCGGCTATTCCGCATGATCGCAGTGAAGATGATAATGCCTTTGCGTGTGTGCTTTCGGCACGCGATGTCGTAACAAAGGCACTTGAAGAGGCGCGCACCGAAAAGCTCATTACAAAAAGCCAGGAAGCAACTTTGCTTATATATGCGCCACATACGCTCTGTGAGGCAGCTTCACATTTTGATGTATCGGTTTTTGAGGAACTCTTCATTGTAGCCAGCGTGAGTTTTATACCTGATGATTCACGTGATGAGCCAAGCGTTGAGGTGTCGGTTACCGAACTTCCGCGTTGTCCGCGCTGTTGGAATCATCGCACACTTGGAGGAAACGCACAGTATCCTGCTGTATGTAAGCGCTGTGGCGATGTCCTTGATAAGGTCTAGCTAATAATGAGTGAACCTGCAACTTTGTCGTCTCATCTTGACGAAGAGACATTAGTATCGCATCGAAAGCGAAACGCTTGCGTGCTGTGTGTGTTGGGTTTGGTGTGGTTACTCCTCGATTTTGCGAGTAAACGCTTCTTCGAGAATTCGTCAGTTGCTTTTGGTGAAGTAGTTGCAGGTCCGTTTATGGGGCTATTTCAGTTCGTTGTGATACACAATACCGGTGGCGCATGGGGTCTTTTTAGCGATGCTACCTTTGTTCTTGGCATTGTGTCGCTTGTGATATCGTGTGCGCTTGTTACCTTTCTGTTATGGGATGTACAAGCCAATCTCGGACAAGCCATTGGACTCACGCTCGTTGTTGCCGGCGGCTTAGGAAACGCGATTGACCGTTTTGTCTATGGCTATGTAGTTGATTTTATAGACCTGGTATTCATTGAATTTCCGATATTTAATATTGCAGACATTGGTGTTACCTGTGGCGTGATGCTTTTCTTTGTCTCGGTGCTTTTTTCAGTTGAAAAGAAGGTCTCATGACACGACAGGTCTGTTACGTCGCTTGTGCAGATGATGAAGGACGTCGCCTTGATCAGGTGCTTGCCGATCACGCGTGCTATCCAAGTCGTTCGGCAGCCGCAAAGGCGATCGAGAATAAGCTAGTATTGGTCAAGGGCAATCCTGTTTCAAAAAGACAGTTGGTAAATACCGGAGATCCTATTGTCTATACGCTTAATGAAGAAACTATAGATTCTTGCATTTGTGGAGAGCAGATTCCTTTGGATGTACGCTTTGAAGACGATGATCTTATTGTCTTGTCGAAGCAAGCCGGACTGGTGTGTCATCCTTCACATGATCACGCTGGGCATACCCTGGTGAATGCACTGGTATATCGTTACGGTACTGAAGGTTTGTGTAATGTACAGGGCGAAAATGATCGATTAGGCATCGTACATCGCCTTGATGGGGATACAAGCGGACTCATGATCTGTGCACGAACGGATAGGGCAGGGTATGCCCTTATGAAGGCTATTCGAGCACGCACGATTGATCGACGCTATCTTGCACTTGTGCATGGAATCATCGTGCATGATACCGGTATGATTGATGCCCCTATTGCACGTGCTGCACATGAGCGCACACGCATGGCAGTACGTGAGGCCACCAATGCACGCGAGGCTGTTACTACTTTGCGCGTACTTGAGCGTTTTGAATCACGGGGTGCAGACAGTGGCTATACACTGCTTGAATGTAAGCTCTTTACGGGACGCACTCATCAGATACGCGTACATTTGGAATACATCAAACATCCCATTGTAGGAGACCCGCTCTATACAGCTGCAACCCCAAAAGCACGAGGAGTGTCTCTTGGCCTTTCACGTCAATTCCTGCATTCCTATTCGCTGTCGTTTGACCATCCCATAACGGGTGAACAGCTTGCTTTTCATGATGTATTGCCTTGTGATCTTGCTCATGCACTTGCCATGCTTGCTCATCGCAGCGAAGGACGCACCACAACAGGGGAAGAGATTTTGGGTAGTCTCTCATCGTCATGATCCGCTTTGTCGTAACGGCTTTTGTGGTGGGACGATGCACAAAAGGGTAGAGTGATCTTGCGATAGATATGAGTGAATTGAGAACAGTTACGCACAATCTCGTGTTTTGTTAGGATAGGAATTATTTCGGTTTTCAAACTTTTCATCACCGCGAAAGAGGGTATTCATGGGTGGCGGAGAACGAATTGGTATTTTGCTCGCAAACACAGGTACTCCCTCCGCACCAACTCCTCAAGCACTGCGTTTGTATCTTTCCGAGTTTCTATCGAATCCGCATATTGTGCCAATGAATAAAATTGTATGGAGTATCATTTTGCACGCGTTTATTCTCCCTCGACGATCTCGAACTTCTGCAGCAAAATATGCCTCTATTTCGACTGATGAAGGATCACCGCTTTTGGTTGTTCACAGACAACTCGCCGATAAGCTTGTTCAAGCCTATGCTGAAAGCGACTGTTGTGTTGAGCTTACATGCGGTATGAGTTTTGGTGCGCCATCGCTGCATGATGCGCTTACAATACTTAAAACTCGCGGCTGTACACGCATTGTATGTTTGCCGCTCTATCCACAAAGTGCATATGCAACCACCACCGTTGTGCGCGAAGGCGTACATAGTGCTTGTGAACGCTTGAATTGGGATATTCCCGTTGAAATGATCGAGCATTATGGTACTAACGAAGCCTATGTGCATGCTATCACTTCGTTTATTCGTGATGCAGGTTTTGACACCGCCCATACATCAGGTGATCGACTACTGTTTTCCTTTCACTCCGTGCCGCTTGTTGATATTGAGGCAGGGGATACCTATCATCATCAAACTATCGAGAGTTGCCAAGCCATAGCAGCTGATCTTGGTATTAGTGAGGATAGATGGATACTTGCATATCAAAGCCGCTTTGATAAAGCTCGTAATTGGCTAACTCCCACCAGTAAGGATGCGGTCTTATCCGTGGCGCAGACAAACGCTAAACGCCTCTTTGTGATATGTCCCGGTTTTTCGGTTGATTGTCTTGAGACCATCCTTGATATTGATCAACATCTCAAACAGTACTACTACGATTGTATCGATCGCAAAGAAGGCACTACGTCGCATAAGCAGTTTATCTATATTCCCTGTCTGAATGCCACCGATGCACAGGTCTCAGTGCTTCGTAGTGTGCTTGCACCTTTTGTTGAAGGAGAGAGATGACAGATCATGTTCAAACGGTGCATAAGGCCGCAGCTCGTTTTGCAGGATTGACAGTACTTCTTGGAGTAAGTGGCGGTATTGCGGCATATAAGGCCTGTGAGTTAGTACGTGCACTGCAAGATGAAGGCGCGCGTGTGAAGGTTATTATGACTGAAAACGCAACTGCCTTTGTAGGTCCAGCAAGCTTTCAGGCACTTACACACGAAGCTGTTGTATGCGATTTATTTGAAGGTGAATCCACTGCAATCAATCACATTGCACTTGCTCAAGAATGCGATGTGTTTGTTATTGCGCCCTGTACGGCGAATATGGCAGCAAAACTTGCTCATGGCATTGCCGATGATCTCATGAGTACAACAGCACTTGCAACACGCTCTCCGATAGTGCTTGTGCCGGCCATGAATGACAAGATGTATGATCATCCGGCAACGCAAGAAAATTTTGCACGTCTACAGCAACGCAATGTTCTTATTATTGAAGCACAGGAAGGTTATCTGGCTTGCGGTGACGTGGGGCGGGGAAGATTTGCTGATCTGCCTGATATTCTTGCTGGCATTGCTCAAGCTATAGATGGCTCGGCTTGCACTGTATCAGATGAGCATCATGATCTAGAAGGTTTGTGTGTGTTGATAACTGCAGGGCCAACACGCGAGCCCATTGATGCGGTGAGATTCATTTCAAATCGTTCATCAGGCAAAATGGGGTATGCATTAGCTGAAGCGGCGTGTGCACGTAAAGCTGAAGTTGTACTTGTAAGTGGACCGGTTGCTCTTGATGCTCCTGTAGGTGTTCAGCGTATCTGTGTTGAGACAGCATGCGAGATGGAGCAAGCAGTGTTTAAAGCCTTCAATAAGAGCGACATTATTGTTTGTACAGCCGCTGTTGCCGACATGCGACCTATAGCTCCAAGCAAGCGCAAGTTAAAAAAGGGGGCAGATGACGCCACACTTCGCACGATCCTATGTCAAGAAAATCCCGACATTCTTGCACAGTGTGGTGTCGCAAAACGAAGCGATCAAGTTGTTGTTGGTTTTGCAGCGGAAATTGAAAAGCTTATTGAGCACGCACAGGAAAAACTTGAACGCAAACATGCAGATCTCATCATAGCTAACGATGTCACAAATACATCGGTGTTTGGTGCTAATGAAGCTTGTGTAACTATAGTATCTCACAGTGAGATACATACCATACCGTTGTGCTCAAAGCGCGCTCTTGCAGACCGTGTGCTTGATATAGCGATACAGATACGTACCAAAAATAAAAACACTAAGGGAAAGCCGTGCTAAACGCTGCGGAGAAACAAGAGATCAACGAGCTATTAACCTCGACTTTCAATGCGATTCTGCGCATTGAAGAGCGCGCAATCAATAATCGTCTTATCGAGGGAATATCCATAGCTGAGCTTCATACAATAGAAGCAATAGGTCTTCACGAAGAAAACCCGATGTCAACAGTTGCTGCACGGCTTGAGGTGACACTTGCAACTTTGAATGCCTCAGTGAATAATCTCGTTAAGAAAGGCTATGCCCAACGACGGCGTTGCGAAGATGATAGAAGGCGCGTACTTGTTACCCTTACACGTAAGGGAAAGCAGGCATATCGGCTACATCAACTCTTTCACGCACGCATGGTTGAAGAGGCGCTTTCAGAGCTCACGGTAGAAGAGGAACGCGCTCTTGCACAAGCGCTTGCGAAAGTGAAGCATTATTTTGAAAACCGGAATTATGAATATGAGCTCAAATGCGCAACGTCTGAAGAGCGCATGATATGAGCTGCGCGTAGAGGAGAATGGAAAACAAAGATAATACCAACAGAGGCCTTTTATATGTCTTATGTGTGCTCGGTGAAAGCGCCATGGTAAAGGGGCAAGCTTGTTTGCGCTTAGGTAAAGCTTTCTTTATACTTGTATATTTGGTTAGTTAGAAAGGCTAAATAACGCCTGTGACGTGCAGAAGCGTACAAATGCTGATATAAGGAGGAATATCATGGCCAACACACTGGAAATCGTGCAAGAAGTTTTATCTGATAAGTTGGGTATTGAGGCAGATGCGGTTTCGCGTGAGGCAAGCATTGAAGACCTTGGTATCGACTCGCTTGACATGGTTGAGCTCACATGCGATCTGGAAGAGCGTCTTGAGATTGAGTTTGGCGAACCGGAGTCGCTTACAACCATTGGTGATCTTGTTGATTACGTTGACTCCTTGAAATAGGTACCGTCGTGAAAACCAGAGTTACCGAACTGCTTGGTATCGACTATCCCATTATTCAGGGGGCAATGGCTTGGGTTGCCGATGCGCCACTTGCAGCTGCTGTGAGCAATGCGGGTGGATTAGGCATTATTGCCTGTGGTTCGGCACCACTGAACTGGGTTGAAGAGCAGGTTTGCCACGCACGTGAGTTAACCGATAAGCCCATCGGGGCAAATGTCATGTTAATGAATCCCGAGGCGCCCGATCTTGCTCATCTTCTTACTGAATTAGGTGTTGAGGTCATTACAACCGGTGCGGGTAGTCCGTCAAATTACATTGACATGTGGAAAGAGGCCGGTTGCAAAGTTATCCCTGTTGTTGCCTCTGCTGCACAGGCCCAGCGCATGCAGCGCTGTGGTGCAGATGCCATCATTGCTGAAGGCTGCGAGGCGGGTGGACATATCGGTGAACTTGCTACTATGGCTCTTATTCCTGAAGTACGCGATGTGCTCAGTATTCCCTTAATCGCAGCTGGTGGTATTGCAGATGGACGGGGAATTGCAGCAGCCTTTGCGCTTGGTGCTGAAGCTGTTCAGTGCGGAACACGCTTTTTGGCTTCAAGTGAATGTACCTCTGCGGATGCGTACAAACAAAAGCTTGTTGACGCAAAGGGTTCTGACACTATTGTAACGGGACGCAATAGCGGTCATCCTGTACGTCAGCTCAAAAATCGTTTCTCACGTGAAATACGCAAACTTGAAACTGATCCAACTGTAGCAGATCCCGACGAGAGCCTGCTGGCAGGTTCCTTACGCCGTGCGGTTGAGGGCGATGTGGTGAACGGATCAATGATGGCGGGACAAAGCGCCTGCTTGGTTCATGATATTAAGCCCTGTGCCGAGATTATTACTGAGCTTATGGCTGAGGCTACCCGCATTGCAGCACTGAATCTTGCTCAGTTGGCAGAAGAAAACGAAAGGTGTGCTTCATGACGCCATCTGCTGAAGCGTCGGTACTGCTGCTCTCAGGACAAGGGGCGCACAAGCCTTATATGGGTGCGTCATCTATAGCGCTTCCTTTAGTACGTGAAACCTGTGAACTAGCATCCGAGGTTTTTGGTTTTGACGTTATACGGTTGGTATCTATTGCATCTGAAGATCAGATAAATGACCCCATCTGTGCACAGGCTGCAACGGCAGCATTATCCATTGGACTTGCCCGGGAGCTGCTAGAGCAGGGTTTTGCACCTCGTGCACTTATTGGTTTTTCACTTGGAGAAATCAGCGCGCTCGCCGTTGCAGAGAGTTTAAGTTTGTCTGATACCTTTACACTTATTAAAGTGCGTGCCGAAATGGCGGCTCGCGCAGTAAAGATGCGACCTGGCGTAATGAGTGCATTGTTGCGTGGTAGTGTTGAAGAGGTATCTGTTCTATGTGAGACTGAACAACAAGATGAGATTGTGGTCCCTGCAAATCTTAATTGCCCCGGTCAAACAGTTATATCTGGTGATCTTTCTGCAGTAGAGCGTGTCGAGACTGCATGGCATGCACGTGGGGGGCGTGTCTTGCGTCTTGCAACAGCCGGAGCCTTTCATAGTCCTTTAATGGTTGAGGCTGCCAAAGAGCTTCAAAGCTATTGTGAGAGCATCACCTTTGCTGAGCCACGTATTCCGATTATCTGCAATACTGATGCTAGACCCTTTCGTGCAGATGAAGCAGCTATTCGTTTAGCACATCACCTCACACATCCAGTTCTCTTCGAGAAAAGTGTACGCACTTGTATTGAAGGGGGCGTACGTTGCTTTATTGAAGCTGGTTTTGGTGGTGTGCTTGTGGGTCTTGTGAAGCGTATTGATACAAGTGTTGAGAGAGTTTGTATTGACAGCTCAGAGGCATTGCACTCATGGAATATGGCTCAGGTCGCAAATCTAGAAAGGTAAAACCGTCGTGAAGAACGATGAGCGCTCGGATATACAAAGTGAAACTACAGGTTCTCTACATGGAGCCATTGTAACAGGTGCAAGTCGTGGTATTGGAAACGCTGTTGCCCAGGCTCTTGCGGCACAGGGTCTATCAATTGCGATTAATTATTCAACAACAGCTTCAGCCGCTAAAGCTAACGAACTTGCTCACATACTTACCGATGATTATGGAGTCGATGCGTTTTGTATGCAGGCAGATATATCTAATGCTAGTCAAGCACAGGCACTCGCCGATGCAGCGCAGAAGCGCTTCGGTCGGGTTGATGTGCTTGTGAACAACGCCGGCATTGTTCGGGACGATTTGATTGCACGGGTAAAAGATGCTGATTTTGATCGCATGGTTGAAGTGAATCTTAAGGGAACTTTTAATTGTATACGTGCCGTTTCGCGAATGATGATACGTCAACACTACGGTCGTATTATCAATATGACAAGTGTTGTGGGAGTATACGGAAATGCCGGACAGGCTGGATATGCTGCTACTAAGGCCGGAGTTATCGGTATTGGTAAAAGCGCTGCTAAAGAGTTTGCACGTCGTAACGTGACAGTTAACATGGTGGCCCCGGGTTTTATTGAGACAGATATGACATCAACGCTATCTGATAAGGCACGAAATGCTGCACTTGAACGTATTGGTATGGGGCGTTTTGGGCGTGTCGAAGACGTTGCAGCACTTGTTTCCTTTCTTGCAAGTGAATATGCAGGATATATTACAGGGCAGGTTATTGAAGTAGATGGAGGCTTAGCTCTATGAGCATGGTTGAGACGCACCGCGTCGTCATCACCGGACTAGGAGCCGTAACACCTGCAGGTTTTGGAGTCGATGCCTTGTGGGGTGCAGTACTCGAAGGTCGCAGCTGCATCACTTTGCTAACTCGCCATGATGCTGATTATTTAGGGGTGAGAGTTGCTGGTCAAGTTCCCGACTATGACCCGACAGAACACGGTTTTGATCGACGGGAGGCACGCCGCTTTGGACGCTTTATCCAGTATGCCATCATGGCATCAGATGAGGCTTTTGAGCAATCGGGTATTGATTTAGGCAGCGAGGATACCTCACGTTTTGCTTGTTCTTTTGGATCAGGTATTGGTGGTATGCAAGAGCTTACCGATGCGGTGCGCACTATCGATACGAAAGGTCCAAGGCGTGTAAACCCGCTTCTCATTCCGTCAATGATTTCAAACATGGCAGCAGGCGATCTTGCTATTCGCTATGGTTTGCGTGGTGCGTGTACCTGTACGGTTACCGCATGTGCAACAGGAACACATTGTATTGGTGAAGCTTATCGTAGTATTAAGTATGGTTATGCCGATGCAGCGCTTGCTGGTGGTACGGAAGAATCTATCTCTGAGATTGGTATTACTGGCTTTCGCAACCTTGGTGCTCTGTGCAATGAAGATGATCCTGCTCATGCCTCGCGCCCCTTTGATCTCAACCGCTCTGGCTTTGTAATTGCAGAAGGCGCAGCCGCTGTTATTCTTGAATCGCTTGAGCATGCACAAAAAAGAAATGCGAATATCATTGCCGAAATTGTCGGTTTTGGCTCAACAGGTGATGCCTATCATATGACCTCCCCGAATCCGAATGGGGAGGGCGTAGTGCGAGCAATGCGTGAAGCTCTCAATGAGGCAGGCTTTACACCACAAGACCTCGGGCATCTTAATGCCCATGGCACTTCAACTATCATAAACGATCGCGTTGAATCTGCCGCTTTACACCTGTTGTGCGGTGATGTAGCTCATACTGTTCCAGTTACCTCAGTCAAAGGGGTAACCGGGCACATGCTTGGCGCAGCTGGAGCTGCAGAAGCGATTGTAACTGCGCTTTCCGTGGCACACGATATTGTGCCGCCAACCGCTGGCTTTGAAATGTCTGATACTGAATGCCCAGTTCGCGTTTTGAAGGAGCCACTGCGCTCATATCCCCAAAAGCTTGCCGTATCGAATTCGATTGGTTTTGGGGGACATAATGCATCGCTTGCTATTGCGCCTTTTCGCAGCTAGGGGGTTGATACATGGATTATCCATGCGAAAAAAAAGCCATTGAATTAGTGCTTGCCCATCGCGATCCTTTTTTGTGGTTAACGCGTATATTGTCATGTGAGCCAGGAGTGCGCGCGACAGCAGAACTAGATGTTTCGGCAGATTTACCCTTGTTCTCTGGGCATTTTCCACAATACCCGGTGTTCCCTGGTGTCATTCTTATGGAAGCGCTTGCTCAAACCGCTTGCTTTTGTTTGTTGGTAGAAGGCGAGCGCGGACGTGTTGGTTTTCTTACGGGGATTGATAAGGCACGGTTTCGCCGTCAAGTGTTGCCAGGAAATACCGTGCGTCTTGAGGCTAAAATTATCAAGTCTGGTTCTCGTATGTGTGTGGCTCAGCTTGAGGCATACGTGGGTGATGAGATATGCGTTTCTGCTGAGCAACGCTATGTTATGGCACCTGCATCAAAGGAAACAAGCTAATGGGATCGTTCGGACAGCAGCACAAACGTGCCTACACCGTTATTTCATCCTCTGAAAAAACGCCTTCTTATACAAATGCTATAAATGTAGCAGATAACACGTCTTCTGGTGTGGCACAAGTACAAAGCCAAGCGTCGACACCTAAAGCAACCAAAACAACTCATGCAGATGAAGAGCGATATACTCATGCTCGAGTAGTGTTTGACCTCAGTGAAATTGCACCAGTAGGTTCAGTTGTACTATTTGCTGGTTTTGGCTCATCTTTGAAGACAGCGGTACATATCGCACGTGGCGAAGGTTTTGCTTTGCATGTGACCGCAACTGAAGATAAACGCCGCTCTTTTGCCTTTAGTGGAGCAGCAGAACCGGTATGCATTGGACAGAAATTCGATGAGCGCCTCTTCAGCAACGCCTATGCGGTGTTAGGAGCAGCTCACGAGATCTCTGCTGCAAGTATTGTTGTGTGTTCTGGAACACTTGCAGATAACGATGTTTTTCTTGCAGGCGCTGCAGCCGCAGGTATTCGCGTGTTTTCTCACCTTGAGGGCGACGTAAGCATGCGTTTTTGGGTGGAATGCTTCGCTGATACTAATGCACTCACCTTTGACGAAAACGTTTGGCGACGCTGCCCTCAGTGTGGCCTTATGCATGACTACCATTCTATTGCTACAGCGGCTACACACTGTCCCTCTTGTGATGCTTTATACCGCATTACTTCAGACGAGCGCATCGCAATTACTTTTGATGAGAACACCTTTCAAGAATGGGATACCGATTTACCCGAACCAGATCCACTCAACTTTCCTGGCTATAAAGCAGCTTTGGAAAAACAGCGTGAACGTACGGGTCTCTCTGAAGCAGTGCGCTGTGGAAGGGCTGAGCTTGCCGGTTTAGCGATAGCAACGTGCATTATGGACTCTGCTTTTATGATGGGGTCGATGGGTACTGTGGTGGGAGAGAAGATAACCCGGACAGTTGAGCGTGCAACCGAGCAAAGACTTCCGCTTCTCATCTTTACCGCATCTGGTGGAGCCCGTATGCAAGAAGGACTTGCTTCCCTTATGCAGATGGCAAAAATATCTGCTGCTTTAAGTCGTCATGCTGATGCGGGACTGTTCTATGTTGCTGTCATAACTGATCCCACAACAGGAGGCGTCACAGCATCATTTGCAATGCAGGGAGATGTTATAATTGCTGAGCCAGGGGCACTTATTGGCTTTGCAGGACGCCGCGTAATTCAAGATACTATTCGTGAAACCTTACCCGATGACTTTCAAACAGCTGAATTCGCGCTTACACATGGACTTATTGACGCTGTTATTGCGCGTGAAGAACTGCGCTCCTACCTTGCCCATCTCGTAGCCCAGCACCTTGCTTCGCGTCCAAGCATGCAGGGAGGTGTAGTACTATCTTATGAAGCAGTTGAAAGTCGCCTAGAACTAGGAACAGCCTATAGTTCGGTTTCGATTGCTCCCGATGCTATCGCAGCTGCTCACGGCATAGAAACTCCTGTACAGTGGCTGCGCACGAAGCGGCGCGAACGCAAGCGTGCCTTACATCATGCGGATGCCCTGCGAGCGGGAGATGAAACACTTGCGGGCGTATTTGGACATGCTCGCCTTGATACACACAAAGAAGCTGACAATGATGGGCGTGCATGGGAAAGTGTGCAACTTGCTCGCAATACACATCGTCCAACAGCCCGTTATTACATCGACACCTTAGTTAAAGGTTTTTGCGAACTTCATGGTGATCGGCACTTTCTTGATGATGCTGCGATTATTGCAGGCATTGGCTGGATTGGACGACGTCCGGTAACGATCCTAGCAGAAGAACGTGGGCGAGATTTGACCGAGCGGGTCAAGCGTAACTTTGGTTGTCCACGACCGGAGGGCTATCGAAAGACCTTGCGTCTTATGAAGCAAGCCGAGCGTTTCAGACGCAGTATTATCTGCATTGTAGATACACAAGGTGCTTTTTGTGGTGCCGAAGCGGAGAAACGCGGCATTGGGGGAGCAATAGCTGACAATCTGCGCGCGATGGCTAGTTTGCGTGTGCCTGTTGTTGCTGTGTTCATCGGTGAGGGCGGATCGGGCGGCGCTCTTGCACTTGCTGTGGCCAATCGCATTGGTATGCTAGAACACGCCGTCTATTCTATTTTATCTCCCGAAGGTTTTGCCTCTATTTTGTGGAAAGACGCATCGCGTGCGGCTGAAGCCGCTGGTGTTATGGGTATGGATGCCACAAGTGTTCATAAGCTAGGAATTGTTGATGAGGTGATATCGGAAGGACCGCAACCGGCTCATGAAAATCCTGAGATCGCAGCACGCAATGTAGGCGCTTTTATAGAACGTTGCCTTGATGAGCTCGAAAGTCTTTCAGGGGATGAGCTTGCTGATGCCCGCTATCGACGCTTTCGAGCGTTTTAATATAAATTTATTGTGCACGATATACACTGCTTGAGAAAAAGGGGGCTCGTGTGAGCTTGGTACAACCTAGCCTGCTCGGGTTTCTTATTTTAGTTCCCTTTACTACAACAGCCTTGCTTGCTGTTGTATGTAACAAGAGAGTACAAGATATCATTGTGTGCCTTGTATCGCTTGGTATTGTATGCGCTTCTCTATTGTTGGTTGTTATCAATTTTGGCATACAATCGCCAATCAGTATTGTTTTCTCATCGTCTTTATTTGATTATGTTTGCCTTGTCATAAACAGTGGAATAAGTATATGGATTGTTGTTTTTGGCATACGACATGGGCATATTCCTACGATTGTGCTTGCTCTTGCACAGTTGGTAGGAATCCTTGCATTGCAACTTGGAGCAGCATATGATATCGAGGTAGAACGCAGCTTATCTATAAACTCGTTTTCCCTGATCATGATTTTGATTATTGGCATACTTGGATCATGTATATGCGTTTTTTTTTTTTTTTTTGGAGGTAACACCCACTTTCAAAAGCCTCATAAGAGCTCTTCCCAAAAATTAAGTTCTTGTACACCTATTTTTTTACTGCTTGGTGGATTATTTCTTATTTTGTTTTCTAACCACATGCTATGGCTGTTTACCGGTTGGGAAATTGTTCTTTTCTCTTTTTTTCTTATCACAAAGAGTTCTATACCTAATGAGGTTGTACATAATGGGTCTCATCAATTGAGCGCGAGCCTGTTTGGCGGTATTGCGTTTCTTATAGCTTTGTGTGCCTGTGCAAAAGTATTTGGCACACTTTCGCTTGATCAGTTCATCACAGAGGCTATTGATCAACCTACGCAAGCAGCTCTTCCTCTTGTAGCTCTTGTACTTGCTGCATTTGTGGCATCTGCTCAGATGCCTTTTTGTGCACATCTACGCGCTGTGATGAGGCTTTCGCCTACCATTGCGCTAGCGCAGCTACTAGTAACATCGGTAGCAGGAATATTTTTACTTGTACGTCTTGCGCCTTTGTTTTCCGTATGTGTTGAATCTTCGATAATGACGGTGATTGTGGGTGGTACAAGCTTTTTACTATGCTTCACAATAAAGGACGCATATCAAAGTTTTAAGTACACACTTACCACTTCGACAATAGCCTTGTGTGGTTTAATCTATATGTGTGTTGGTCTTGGATTACCAGATGCAATCCGAGCAGCCATGATACTTACTGTAATTTATATACTTGCGACAAGCGCAGCCCTTCTGTGTGTTGGTATTGCTAAGCAACATGACATAAACGATAGTGATACTGCGCAGGAGCTCTTCAAGCAGATGCCGAG
>CAZXOF010000006.1:0-29274 GCA_964642255.1 uncultured Eggerthellaceae bacterium
TTGTGCAGAAATATCACGACACCAACTGCACCGATAGGCTCATCATCGCAGACGTAGAGCGAGCCATAAACGCAAGTTATGAGCTGCGTAACAAGCGCGATCTTATTGAGCGCTTCATCGACAGCCTTGAATCGAGCGAGGACGTTGCCGCTGACTGGAAGAAATATATTGCAGAGCAAAAGGAAAAAGAGCTTGCGGCTATCATCGCCGATGAAGCGTTGGATGAGGCTGCTACCCGTGAGTTTGTCGCGCGATCGTTCTTGGACGGCGATATTCGGGAGGAGGGCACCGAGATCGCCGGGCTTCTAACGAGAAAGCCGAGCAGGTTTGATCCGGAAGGCGCCTACGCCAACATCAAGGCACGCGTTATCGAGAAGCTCAAATCCTTCTTCGAGCGTTTTTCCAATATGGGTACGGAATAATAGTAAGGGCATAACAGCAAGAATGCGTGCTTTTTGTCCGTGTGCTAACAGCCAAAAAGAAACAGCTTGCGTAATGTTATGATGGTTATTCTTATGAGGACGCGCACGTTCGTGCGCTCGAATCGACGTGTTCGCACGGAAATCGGGGGCAGTCATGCTGTTATGCGCGCAATACATTTTACCTATTACATCTGAACCTTTGTCTGACGGTGCGGTGCTTGTTCGTGACAAGCGTATTCTTGACATTGGGAAAGCTGACATGCTGAAGCTGCGCTATCCCGATGAAGAGGTATGCGACTACGGTACTGCGGCGTTAATGCCGGGGCTGATTGATTTACACACGCATCTTGAAAATTCCATTATGCGCGGCGTTGTTCATGATGTCCCCTATGGTAGATGGCTTGTTTCGGTGCTTGAAAAGAGTGCAAAAATGGATGTTGCCGATTGGTATGATTCGGCAATTCTTGGAGGTCTTGAGGCTATATCAAACGGTATTACCTGTATTGCTGACATTACAACAACAGGCGCGGCATGTGCTGCTACGCAAAAACTAGGACTGCGAAGCGTCATTTATCGCGAAGTGGTTGCTATGGACAAGCGTCGCATTGACTATGCCATGAGACAGGCTCAAAACGATATCATGCACTGGCGTGAAGAGCTTGATTCTGAACGTGTGCAAATTGGAATTGCACCAGCTGCTCTCTATACCTGTCATCCATATGTGTTTACGCGTGTTGCAGAACTTGCGCGGCGCGAAAGCTTGCCGCTTGCAATGCATCTGGCGGGTTCGCGCGAAGAATATGACTTTATTCGGTATGGATCATCGGCCTTTTCGTTATATGAAATGGATCGCCAGCGTGGCTATGTTGAAATACCACCATGGCTTCCTACAGGTACGTCTCCCGTGCGCTATGCATTGAACTGGGGTGCTTTTGAAGCTGACCATGTTTTGGCAATCCACTGCGTTCATGTTGATGAAAAAGATATTGCCAAACTGCGTACATATAATGTTGCGATTGCGGTGTGTCCGCGTTGTAATGCGCAGTTGGGTATGGGTGTGGCGCCGATTAACGAATTTTTGCGAGCTGGCTTAAGTGTGGGCTTGGGTACCGATTCGCCTGCGGCTACTGATTCAACCGACATTCTCATGGAAATGCGTTTGGGAATGCTGATACAGCGTGCGGTTAATACGCGAGTGTTTCTTGACTCTCAAAAAATGCTCGAGCTAGCAACTATTGGTGCAGCTCGTGCACTGAGGCTTGATAACCAGATTGGTTCGCTTGAAGTTGGCAAGTATGCCGATATCATTGCCATTGATTTGTTGGGTTCACATCCGGTGCCAGCTTCTGATCCAATATCGACCATAGTTAATACCTGTGTTGGTTCTGATGTAGTAATGACAATGGTAGCCGGAAAGCGCCTGCGTGATAGAAACACTTGGAATGTTGATGTGGAGGTGGCGAAAAACGTTGCTCGCTGCATTGAAATTAGAAGCAAGCTAAGGATGTAGTGATGAAGCAAAAACACCTAACGGCTAAGCAGCGAGCCGAACGTATTCGAGCTGCTCAGGAGCGCGAAGAGCGAGAAAAGCAGCGCCGCGAGCGTGAAGCTAAAACAAAACGCGTGTTTACTATTGTGATATGTGTCATCCTTGTGTTAGCACTTTCTATTCCAACAATGGCTTTGTCGTTGTTGGGTGGATAACAACTTACGTAGCAAACATTGGGTATTAAACACTGATGCACCTGTAATTGGGGTGTTGTGCTAGTACGGTGTGCTAGTATACAGCAGGTTATGCAATAGCCTTGTAATGAAGGTTGTTTGCGTGTTGGGGTGGTAGGAGAAAGATCGCTGTGTTTGGAATCGGCGGCTTTGAGCTGTTTATTATAATACTCTTTGGGTTTTTAATTGTTGGCCCGGAGCGCTTACCTGAAATGGCTACAAAACTTGGCAAGATGATTGCCAAAGTTCGTAATGCCCAAGCAGAGGTATCGAAGGCGGTATCCTCAGCAAACGTATTTGATCCTAACTCAGATGAGCCCTTCAAAAATCCAATTGAGGCGCTTGCGAAGGCAGGCGAAGAGCTGACAAAAACCGCAGAGTCAACGGTAAAGAAGGCGGCAACATCGCAGCAAGATGTCGCTTCATCCGAATCGTCAAAGTCTGATTCTCAGACGGATCCTTCTGCTGTCAAAACCGAGTCGTTCTCCGAGCGTAAGGCTCGCTATGATCGGGAGCGTGCTGCGAAAAAAGCTGCAGAAAAAGAGGCAGCTGAAAAAGAAGCCGCCGAACAAAAGGCAGCTTCTGCAAAGGAGGCTGCCGAGAAAAAGGCTGCTGAACAGAAAGAAGCTGCTGGAGCACGTGCTGCTAAACGAATAGCGCAAAACAAATCTAAGCCAGCTTCTCAAAAAGTTACCGATGCTGACGATGAGTTATCCGCAGGGCAATCAAGTGAAGCAGCTGTAGTGGATACGACGAGCAAGGCTACAAGTGCTGCAAGTAAAGCTCAAACTGTCAGCAAAGCTACCGATGCGACAGTATCTACCAGTAAAGCTGTAAGTAAGGTGCGAACGACTACTAGTAAGACCACTAAGGCAGCAGCGTCTACGAGTAAGACAACCAGCAAAACTCACACTACGAACAAGACTGCTGATGCAAGTGAGTCTGCAAGTAAGAACGTTGATACAGCAGCGTCTACTAATAAGACTACCAAGATTGCAAGTGAGGCCACCAAAGCCGAAACCAAAACAGCAGCCACTAAAAAGCCTAGAAGCAGGGCAAAAACTACGAGCAAAACCGCTGATAACGTTCAGGTTTCTGCCGATAAAGCTTCGACATCTGATGCTACTAAGGAAAAGACTGTCACAAAATCAACTAGTAAAACTAAAGCTGCTTCCGTCAAGACCGCTTCTACGAAGAGTGCTTCTACCAAGACGGCTGCTGCTTCTAAGACCGCTTCTGCTACTAAAACAAAAACACCCAGCAAGGTCACTAATGCTCGTAAGGCATCTAATTCCGGTAAGGCGTCTGCTGCCAGTAGTGCTGCTGACACTAGCAAGACTATTAACACAAGAGCCAATACCAAGCCTGCCAAGTCTGCTATAACTAAGAACACCGCCAGCGATATGCGTGACAATACTGCTGCCGCAGGTGTCTCTGAATCTGTTTCAGCTACAGACGCCAAGGCATCAGGTGCCGCTGGGAAGGAGGGCTAGACTCCAATGCCTATTGGACCGGCACGCATGCCTCTTCTTGAGCATCTCGGCGAACTGCGCATGCGTATAACGCGTATTGTGGTGGCGTTTGTGATTGCTGTTTGTGTGTTTTACTTTGCAGCACCAACAATCGTCAATATTCTTTTGTGGCCTATTTCGGAATATATCCCACAAGGCTTAAGCGCATTTGACCCTTTTGAATCCTTTGGTACAAGGTTTACCGTTGCCATGTGGACTTCGATTGTTGCATGTTCTCCGATTATCATCTGGCAAATCCTTGCGTTTTTCTTGCCCGCGCTCAGGCCAAATGAACGTAAGTGGTTTGTACCAACTTTCGCCTGTGCGGTGTTTTTGTTCGTACTGGGAGCGGTGTTTTGTTACTTCGTGATTCTTGATCCGGCCTTTGCGTTTTTGGTTGGTCAATCCGAAGGTTTCGGCGAGGTTGTGCCTCGCATGCAGACCTATGTCGATGTCATTATTAAGTTTGAAATTGGTTTCGGCTTTGCTTTTGAATTGCCAGTTATTGTGTTTTACCTGATTGTATTCAATATTGTGCCGTATCAGAAGCTGCGTTCGGCGTGGCGCGGTGTCTATGTTGCACTTATGGTTGTTTCTGCAATTGTGACTCCTGATGCCTCGCCAATAACCATGCTGCTCATGGCTGCTGCGCTCATTGTGTTGTATGAGATCAGTCTGTTTGTTGCTCGTATTGTGTTAAGAAGACGCATCAAAAAACAAAATGAGGAAGTTGCTGCTGAACAGGCACAAGAGGAAGCCGAAGAGCGAGCTTGGCAAGAAGAACGGAAGCTCAAAAAACAAAACGAAGGCTAGTGCATGCACGAGCTAGGAATTATGGTAAGCGTGTTTGATGTTGTGGAGGCATCAGCACGTGAAGCTAAAGCTAAGAGCGTGCTTTTCGTGAGGTTGTCGGTCGGTGAGATGACCGAGGCTATTGAGGATGCACTAGTATTTGCCTTTGAAGCGCTACAGAACCTTGATGAACACGCATTGATGCGCGATGCTGAATTGGCTATTGAAATGATTCACCCGAAAAGCCGTTGTCTTGAATGTGATGCCGAATACGAACACGATCGATTTCATATGTTGTGCCCCGTATGCGGCAGCTTTGCCACCGAACTGCTTGCAGGTCGCGAGCTTCAGATAGACTCAATCGAAGTAGATATTCCGCATGCATGATATAGATCAAAGGAATGCACATGGCACGTATAGACCTCAAACAATCGATTCTTCAGAAAAACGATGAAATTGCCGCGCGCTTGCGTGCGCGTTTTGCTGAACATCACGTGTTTGTGCTTGATTTACTTGCGAGTCCTGGTTCGGGTAAAACCTCAATTATTTTAGCGACCATTGATGCCTTACGCGATGAATTCAATATTGCTGTTATCGAAGGAGACATCGCAAGTTCGGTCGATGCGGAGAAGATCAAGGCACAAGGGACAGCTGCCGTACAGATTAACACAGGTGGCGCGTGTCATTTGGAAAGTGCAATGATAGAGCGTGCTATAGACGTTCTTGATCTTGATTGGCTTGACCTTATCATCATTGAAAATGTGGGGAATTTGGTGTGTCCTACCGATTTTGACCTTGGTGAAAATGCAAAGGTCATGATTTTATCGGTGCCAGAAGGTCATGATAAGCCGCTGAAATATCCGGGTGTTTTTCAAGTATCTCAAGCAGTTATACTTAACAAGGTAGACACGCTGCCGGTGTTTAATTTTGATAAGGATGCTTTTATAGGTTCAGTGCGCAACTTAAATCCTAAAGTACCTATCTTTGAGATTTCTGCAACAAAGGGTTTGGGTGTTGATCTGTGGGCAACATGGCTTGCCGAACAGGTGCGTCGCGCATAGTGAGTGCACGTTTGTATGCATTTAAGCATCGTTGAACAGCTTTGAGCATACGTGGCGTTCAAGTAATGCGTGACGTGAAGGGGAGGGGTACATCCATGCAAGTAGATGAGCAACATCAACTATGCCTACAGGGTTTGAAAGTCTACGCACATGATGCTGGTTTCACAGATGCTGTTATAGGTTTGTCAGGGGGCATCGATTCATCTGTGGTGACAACGCTGTGTGTTGAGGCCTTCGGTGCCGCACACGTCCATGGTGTACTGCTTCCCGGCCCTTATTCGAGCGATCATTCTGTGACAGATGCGCAAGCTCTTGCTCATAATTTAGGTATTGCAACAACGGTGTTGCCGATCATACAGGCTTATGAGGCTTTTTCTGAGTTACTGGCAGAAGCGTGCGGGGGAGAACTGACGGGTCTTGCTTCTGAAAATACGCAGGCGCGTTGTCGCATGGTGTGTCTTATGGCGCTGTCAAACGCGCATGGGTGGATGCTTGTTAACACGGGCAACAAAAGTGAGGCAGCCATGGGCTATTCAACGCTGTATGGTGATACCGCTGGCGCCTATGCGCCAATTGGCGGGTTGTACAAAACCGATGTGTTTGCTATGGCACGCTGGCTTAATGATCGTGCTATACAGCGTGGGAAGTGTGCGCCTATTCCTGAACACGTACTGATTAAGCCTCCAAGTGCTGAATTATCACCTGGTCAAGAAGATGAAAAGAGTCTTGGCGTTGACTACGCTTCGCTTGATCGCGTGCTTGCGGCGCATCTTGAGCAGGGAGCAGGAGTTGACGATCTTGTTGCACGTGGATTTGACCGAGCCCTTGCTAAGCGTGTTGTACACACTGTTGCCTCCTATGCTTACAAGCGCGCAACCGAGCCTCCATTTCCTGTTGTTCAGCCATCGTTTGCGTAGCGCTTCACAAGGCATCATGCTTTCTATCGACATTGGAGCGCGTCAAGGGGTGCTGCTCTGTGATGAAACCGTGATGATTCCTCGGTAATCTCGGATACTTTCGCCTATATTGATTGTCCTTCCCTTGCATTTGAAAGCGATGGTGCTATGATGACTCACTGTTTAGCACTCTGGAAAGGCGAGTGCTAGCACAAGGCAGCCACGAGTGCTTGTGAGCTAGAGCCGTGTGTGGCATGCGTCAATTCCAGCAGCAGGAATAAGAAGAAAGGAAGGATGCAATATGAATCTGAAGCCTTTAGGCGATCGCGTGATCATCAAGCAAGATGAGGCTGAAGAAACAACGGCGGGCGGACTTATTCTTGCCCATGATGCCAAGGAAAAGCCCCAAACAGGCGTTGTGCTTGCTGTGGGCGAAGGTAAACTTGATCGTGATGGTAACTTTGTCAAGATACCGGTGAAGGAAGGTGACAAGGTTATCTACGGCAAGTATGGTGGAACCGAGGTTACGGTTGACGGCGAGGACGTGATGATTCTTCGCGCTGATGACATCTTTGCTGTCTTTGAATAGCACGCAAGCTATCGCAAACCTTGATTTTCAGACGAAAGGAATGATTCGCAATGGCGAAAGATATTAAGTTTGAGGCAGATGCTCGCGCCTCGCTTGCTGCCGGCGTCAAGAAGCTCTCTGATGCTGTTAAGGTTACGCTTGGTCCTAAAGGTCGCTACGTCGCGATTGAGAAATCCTATGGTGCACCGACCATCACCAACGACGGTGTAACCGTTGCTAAGGAAATTGAGTTGGAGGATCCGGTTGAGAACATGGGTGCCCAGCTTGTGCGTGAGGTTGCTGTTAAGACTAACGATGTTGCTGGTGACGGTACTACAACAGCCACCCTGCTTGCTGATGTCATTGTTTCTGAGGGCCTGCGTAATGTAACGGCTGGCGCTGATGCACTTGGTATTCGTCGCGGTATCCAGAAAGCGACTGACGCTGTTGTTGAAGCCATTAAAGCTGATGCAACCCCGGTGTCCACCAAGGAGCAGATCGCTAATGTCGGCACTATTTCTGCGGGTGACTCAGAAATTGGCGAGAAGATTGCCGAGGCAATGGATAAAGTTGGTCACGATGGCGCTATCTCTGTTGAGGAGAGTCAGACCTTCGGCATTGAAATGGATATCGTCGAGGGTATGCAGTACGATCGTGGTTACATTTCGCCCTATATGGCCACCGACATGGAGAAGATGGAGGCGGTACTGAAAGACCCCTACATCATGCTCACCGATCAGAAGATTTCCAACATTCAAGACATGGTTCCGCTGCTTGAGGAAATCATGCGCTCAGGTCGCCCGCTATTCTTGGTTGCCGAGGATGTTGAGGGTGAGGCACTTGCAACCATTTTGCTCAACCGTTTGCGTGGCACCCTTACCTGCGTTGCCATTAAGGCGCCGGGCTTTGGCGATCGTCGCAAGCGTATCCTTGAGGATATTGCGGCTGTAACCGGTGCCCAAGTCATTGACAAAGATTTCGGCATGACTATTGCAGATGCCACTGTTGATATGATGGGTACTGCCAAGACTGTCAAAGTTACCAAAGATAACGCACTTATTGTGGATGGTGCAGGTGACAAAAAGGTCATTGATGATCGCATTGCCCAGATCAAATTTGAGATTGAATGCACAGAATCCGACTTTGACCGTGAGAAGCTTCAGGAGCGTCTAGCGAAGCTTTCCGGCGGCGTTGCTGTGCTGAAAGTTGGTGCAGCTACCGAGTCCGAGCTGAAAGAATGCAAGTCCCGTATTGAAGATGCCTTACAAGCAACACGTGCAGCTGTTGAAGAAGGTATTGTTGCTGGTGGTGGCGTGGCACTCATCAATGCCATTAGTGCGCTTGATGCCATTAAAACCGAAGGCGATGACGAGGCTGTTGGTGTATCTATCATTCGTCGTGCCATGGAGGCTCCGCTGCGCGCCATCGCCGAGAACGCAGGCGAAGAAGGCAGTGTTGTTGTTGCTCGCGTTAAAGATATGCCAAAGGGCGAAGGTGTTGACTTTAAGACAGGCAAGACGGGCAATATGATCGAGATGGGCGTGAACGACCCGGTCAAGGTTACTCGTACTGCGCTGCAATCTGCGGCATCTGTTGCAGCACTTATTCTCATTACTGAGGCAACAATCAACGAGATTCCGAAAGAAGGCCCTGATCTGTCTGCACTCGCTGGTGGCGCTGGCGGCGGCGGAATGTATTAAGAAGTACACCAGTTTTGACAAGTTATACCGCTTTGAGAATTTCGGTATAACAATTTGACACTGCGAAGCCCCGAAGTACTGCGCGATGCGGCACTTCGGGGCTTCTTGCTGTCTTAGCTTCAAGCTGTGTGTTTATGTTTCAACTTGTAGGGTACTTCCCTTCTTCGACGAGAAATAGCAGATTTGTTCTTAGTTGTCATTCTCTCGGTTCTGTTATTCCTCATTCTCCGGTTTCGGCTCTTATGCCGTATAAATTCTGAACTTGTATTGTTCTGACGACTTTGCCTAACGACATCTTGGCAATCTCTGATGTGTAGTTTATCCCGTTGGTGCATCCTCAACGCGTCGGATAAGCTCTTGTTGTGTATGGATATCAAGCTTGCGATACACATGGCGAATATGTGTTTTGGCTGTTCCTTCGGAAATAAAAAGCTTTTCTTGGATGGATGAGGCATTAAGACCACGGGCAAGGCAGGTCATAACCTCCGCCTCGCGTTTTGAGAGCAGATAGTGCGAAGCAATAAACTCACATTTCTTACGGAAGGTATCACCAAGATGACCGTCAGAAAGTTTGCTCGATGAATTCTCTGCTGTATCGGCATTATTGCTAGGCGATATGGTGTTCACATACATAGCCTTGCGTGCCGGTGAGGGATGGGCACCCGTGTCCATATCGGCATTGCCTGCATTTTGCACTGTGTTAGATTGAGCTTCGGATACGATACCATTCGGTGTCTTTTGATCCGATTCCTTGTTTTTATGTGTCGCTTCAAGCTCTGTCGAATTGTCTGAGTGTGCGCTGCTCTCTTCGGTGTTTGGTTGCGCGTTCTGTACTAGTGAATTAGTAGATATCGAATCGGCGGGCATCTGCGCTTCGACAGTATTGTTGATACTGTCTTGTTGAGTACCTGAAACGATGATAGGGGAAGGCATTTTGTATGTTGCTTTGTTGTCGTTCAGTATGGCACTAATGGCGGGACAGGGTGCAATCACGTGCTTAATATCGCGCTCATCAGGTAAAAGTGCATAAGCGATCACCATGACTAGAAGCAACAAGAATATCAAGGTTCCCTCACCCAAGGGCAACATGGAAACGTCATCACTTGGCAAAAGAAGGTTTGCTATGGATCCGAGAAGCATGGCACTGGCTAAGAGCCCACGTCCAAAACCAAACACAAAGAGCGGCGATATCTTAAAGCGCTGTGAAAGCTCGCCGAAAAAGATCCACATTAGTGCTTCAAAGCAAATGTAGGCGACAAGCAAAATAATACTGGGCACTATTGAGCTTGTATCACCTGCAAAGGGCAGCAATACAATGGCAAGTGCAACGAAGGGAATAAGTGGGCGAAAAAGTCTTGACCAGCGCGTTGAACCACCAAGTGCAAGCAGGGTAATCAGAATCAGCACGGCTGCACAAAGCGATGCGAAAAGGACAGCACCTTGATTTGCTAACGATGTTGCTGGAAAGATGGTTTGAAACGGTGTTTGACGCAACCAACCAAGCGCAAGGCCAAGCACAAGTACAGGTGCACCGAGTTGTATGGCGAACTTCACACGATTAACCTTAAGAGGATTAAAGGCAGGTGGCATTGAGCGTTTATAAAAAGGTTCGGGTGTTTTCCTTAACAAGATGGCTAGCTCTATAAGAGGAATAGCTGCAACAACAAGGCCACTTGCTGGAAACGGGAGGTAGCGAACAAGTAAGGCATAAAAGGCTACGCCAACAACAATGGCAATGGTGCTATTGAGCACAATAGAATCTGGATCGCAGCGAGCAAAAGCAACACCCCAATATAGGATCAGCATTGATGATCCAAAGCCGGTAAAAATACCCGAGATTATTTCTATGATAAGCATTGCTTGGTCTGTCATAGAGAGCGGTAGCACTAAGATGAGCGATCCAAGGCACAAGATAATGGCAGCAACAACCAACAGCTTCTTAGACACATACGTATGCAGGAAACGCTGATGAGTAGCAGAAGCAAAAAGCAGGCATACCGTATATACAAAAATCGATATGAGGTACGTAAGCGACGCATAACTACCGTACAGGCCATGTGCAAAGATGGCGGTCCCAAACACCTCGGGTGTGGCAAACATGGTTGAGTAGACCCAAGCTTGGTGGAGGCCAAATCCAAAAGAAATTAAGCTCAACTCACCGAACCAAGACTTCTTGTCATAGTCGGCATGAAGTGTGATGCGAGGAACAGGAACCCCCATGAGAACGCCCCCCCTTATTGATGGTTCTCCTTATGCACTCCTGCGGACGTTTCGACTTCTCATTCAAAACGTATGTATGCGGTGTAACTATGCCATTATCCCAAGACAAGGTTTGTGTCCTGCCAGAGCTGTGTCTTGGTGTTGCGAGCTCGTTATTGCCTAATGCAATCTAGTAGTATAGAGAGTTCTTTTTTAACTAGATCATACGGAAATCATCCCCATAGGATGATATCAAAGCGAAAAAGTTAGCATACATAAAGCTCAAAACCAGAAAGGCTATCCTCCAAAATAGGTCCTTGTGTAAATGCAAGGTTGTAGTACGCGTATCGCCTCTTAATAGGGCAGACGCTCATAAGAGATAAATAACAAGGGGCAGCTGGTCGACTGCCCCTTGTTGTATTCGGTGTTCTTACTCCACCGTGATGACCACGCTACAATACCGCGTTAAAGCAACATCAGTGCCTTCGGTTCCTTCGGAATCGTAGGTGGTCTGTGTTCCGGGATTCTGGCTGCCCGCCTCATAGACAGTAGCGGTCCATGTCTTGTCGGCAAGGTAGTCCGCTAAGCTCGTATACTCGTAGTCGTAAAGGGCATCAAGGCCAGTTTGGATGTTGCTGGATTCTATAGCCTCCTGCAACAGGTCTTCTACGGTCGAGCCTTCGGGAACCATGACGAGCGACGCTGTCACGCCCTCTCCGATGGCGGTGGCATCAACGGTGCAACACACTTCAATTGCGCCCATGCCCGTGCTGTTGGAAACAGCATCATCGCTGTGCACGTAATACAGTGCATAGGCGGGAACAACCATGAGTGCGACGCATGTACACGCCAGAACCACGGCGACAAGCAAACGCTTGCCTTTAGCTACGTTGTTCATTCGAGCTTCCTTTCCGTGGAAGCCCCGCTTTCGCAACGCGGGGTTGATTATAAGAGGTGCATGCAGTAAGCGTCAAGGCGAAGGTGATAAGTGTTTTCCCAGATAATATGCATAAAAATAGAATTAGCAAGATAATTAGTCCTATGGGGATGATGGGGAGTTGTTGTTCGCGCCGTATACTTTTCTATGTAAAGAATAAGGCCAAAGCCAAGGTTTGCACTTTCCGCTACTATGAGTGGTATGAGATGTATTGCAGGACAAGCTGAAGGTAGAAAGCAAAACGAAGTGAATATGTGAGGAGGGGTCATGCTGCTTGATGAGACAAGCTTAGCTCAGCAAGACACAAAGATACATCAGTCATCATGGAGTGATACAGCACTTGAGTTTGAGGAGGATTTTGATCCGCTTGCAGTTGATGACTTTGATATTGATCAAGAGAACATGGATGACGATAACCCCTATGATACTGTTGATTTTCCAACGCTTCGCAATATGCCCGAGCAGCCAAGTCGAGCGGGCGTTTATACAGTTGAGCGTCAAGGTAGCGTAACCGCAGCGCTTTTAGATATGTTTGATCACAATCCCGCACGTCGTCCTATACTGCTGAGTATCATTAACCTTTGTCGCGACGGAGCACATGCCAGTGCAGTGAGTGAGCTTGTAACAGAATTGCAAAAAGATAATCGTAGCGTGTATGCGCCCATGACACTATGCCGCATGCTTGAGCGTGCGGGTGCACTTGAGCTTGAGATGCCACAGGTCTCTGTGGAACACGAAGATGCTGTTGAGAATGTGGAGTATCTTGAGATAACTGAACGCATTGATCCTGTGTGGAGAGCAACTGCCGATGCTGTTACTGTCTACGATGAGTTTGCACGAGGATCTGAGTTTCACTCGATTGTGCTTGATATTGATTCTCGGTATGCCGAGGTGTATGCCTCTGTTATGCGTGCAACAGCAGATGGGGGTTGCTCGCGCAGTAGCATTGAGCAGCTTGTTGATTCCTTTGACATTGTGCATAGTCCGCGCCGCTTTGGGGGGCACTTTATTGACATTCTTGAGCGAACGGATGCAATTGTGTGGAAGGATCGCGCATGGCATCTCACCGACCTAGGAAAGCGTCTTTTGCCCGAAATTGATGATCTTATTGCAGCGCAGGCAGACAACACCACTGAAGCAGCATGCAAGACGGGGGAGGAAGCATAATGAGTGCACCCGAGGACAAAGTAATGTCGCAATCTGGGTATACTGCCACTGCAACCGATGCGCAAAGGACAAATGAGGATGCGTCAATGGATGAGCGCACACGTGAACTTGTTGAGCTTATGGAGCTGCGTGCGCGTACTTACGGTATGCTTGCGCGTCTGTTTCGCGAAGAGGTTGATCTTGAAGAAGTTCGTGAACTTCAAGGTGCAAAGTTTCCCACAGCAACCGGTAATGCCGATATTGATGTGGGCTATCATTTGTTGTATGAGTATTTAGCAATGGCCTGGGAAGATAGTGTGACCGAGCTTGCGATTGATTATGTGCGAACCTTCATTGGACATGGTGTAAACGGATACTCTGCCGCTTACCCTTTTGAAAGCGTGTATACAAGTGAACGACGTTTGCTGATGCAAGAGGCTCGTGCTGAGGTGCTTGCGACACTGCGCGCGAACAATCTAAAAGCAGGTGCGTGGAACGAAGGCGAAGATCACATTGGCCTTGAGCTTGAATTCATGCAGCGCATGAGCCTGCGTACTGCCGATGATCTGCGTGCCGGAAACGAGGATGCTGCAATTGAGAAGCTTGTGACACAGCAGAACTTTTGCAGGAACCATTTAACGAATTGGGTGCCTATGCTTGTTGCCGATATGGAGCGCTTTTCACGCACAAAGTTCTACCAAGGCTTAGGTAGGTTACTGCTTGGTTGGGTTGAAGAAGATGAGCAGGTGTTAGAAGAGCTGCTCGACAAAACGCAGGGCTGAATCTTTTATATAACATAGATGATAGAAAGTAGTGCAAGGTGCATGTGATGCGGTATCGCGCTGCGTTGCTGTCTTGTTGTGCCATCTGTTGTCGTAGTTTGATGGCTATGTTATTCGTGCTGGTGGATTGTATACATCAATTGTCGTACACATTTACAAGTTGTAACGGACTTCGCTCGCGTGGGCGGGGCTGCTTGATGAGGCAACCCCGAAGGTGATCCCACGGCGCAAGCGCAAAAGCGCGTCTTGCCCAATGAGGGCTTTGACGGAAGACTTGCGGTGAACGTAGCACGTCTAGTTCGTAAGAGTAGAAAGCAGTGTTTGGCCTCCAACTGTTGTTGGCCTGGCGGCACCAGCCTCCGATAAAAAGATTGTAGGACGCACAGAAGCTACACGCTCACCTTGTTCTGAGCGTACACGCATGACAAGCATCTTTGATCGTTCGGCCAATTCAAGCGAAGCCTTGCTAAAGGTTGATACAACAAGAAGGTCACTTGCTTTTGAAATGGCTGTATAGAAGACGCATCGAGCCTCGTTAAGAATGCGTGATCTATTGTCATCAGTGCTGACGATTTCAAAGGCATCGCGTGAGGGCATAAGTCCATCAACTGCGGCAAGCACTACAACAATCTTATAAGACGTGCCGGGCATTGTCTGATATGTTGCGATATGTACATCACTCAGTGCAGACGAAAACGAGGGGTCATCAATAATTGTGCGTGCAAGAGCGTGCAGCTCAGCAGCGCTTTCGCTTCCTGTTGTACGTCGGCATACATCAGCAAACTCCGAAAGGGTTTCTGCTCCAATAATGCGCAAAAGCGCAAACCCATAACGTGACTGAGCATGTGTAATTAGTTCTTGTCCTGATTTCCAACGTGCCACAAGTGTCTCCCGACGCAAGATGCCTTGAGTGTCACTTGTTGTTTCTGACCCAATTGCTTCAAGCGCCTCGTATAAATCAAGGTTGCGATCATGTGCATAGGTAACAAGTGAGTCCCACATCTCGCTATTTGTGAGCTTGTTATCGAAGCCACACCAGCTGCGCCACGCAACAAGATCTTGAGGATCGGCAATAAGATTGAGCTTTGTGAGTGCTACAAGTGCTGCTGCTCGCTCACTGTTTTGGGGATTTCCGCCAATACCAGCATAAATGCCGCTGCTTGATACTGAAAAGCCAGCTGCTTGTAGTGCGCGCTCGGCAAAGTGTCCCCACTGGCGATTTGGGACAACAACGCATACATCACGAGGAAATACCGATTCTTCATCTATAACAGAACGCAAATACCGGGCGATTCCTGAGAGCTCGTCATCAGGTGTATTCCATTTGATAATCGTAGCCCCGGCTGTTTTAACCTCAGGTGATTCAATGTACGATTGCAGAGCTTGTGTGCGAGCGTGTTCATCACCTGAAACAGCGGCAACAAATGCGTTGATTTCGTTATTTCCAAATGGCGTGTCCAAAACAAAGGTTTTTACGTCGCGGCGTAGTGTGTCGAATTGTACAAACCCTTTGGCATTTGGATGTCCTGCGCGCACAGGAGTTGTTTCTGCGGCATTACCAGCCACAATAAGCTGTGATTTTGCAAGCAAACACAAACAGGTTTGTTCCGAGCGGGGAAGGTTTTGGAAGTCATCGGAAAAAACATATGCAAAGCGTGCGCATGCATAGCTACCTTCATCAGAGCGCAGATAATTAGCACAGATGGCACCTGCCTCTTGAGGCAGCATTGAGTGGCGTGAGCTTAAAGTATTTACAAGGTGATTCCACACGGTTTCCTCGCTGCCGCCAAGATTCCATGTGCTACGAGGCTCAAGATCACACAGCAGGCGATAAAAATAGCCAAGCATTGAGCGCAAGGTACGGATAGAGGTACCAAGTGTTTTCATATCCTCAAGCAAAAAAGAGTATTCGCCTGTGGTGAGAAGGCGAGGTACGCGACCGGTAGCAGCGCGAGCTGGCGCTTCATTAAGTATGCCAACAATACAATCGAGAGCAGTTGTTATACACAGCTGCTCTATTTTGTCGCGAAGCACTTCAGGGAGGGCGCGAGATAATCGTATACGGAAAGAATCGGCTGCACACGCGCTTGCTGTTGCGACAAAAATGTTACGAGGATCAACCCCTTGTTCAATAAGCACAACACAGCGACGTACCAGTGCTTCGGTCTTGCCAGTGCGAGCTACCCCTTCAATCTTTGCACAGCGTCCCTCAAAGGCTGCGATAGCATCAAGGTGTTCGGTGGTGATAACCGGCACAACAATCACGCCCCCTTCTCTTCTGTGGCGATAGCAACAAATTCCTCAGAAGTGCAGTCATAGGTTTGTGTTGTGCCGTCGATGTATTCAACAAGCCATATGTCATAGTTAATGACGAAGTCGGGTTCAGGCTTATCAAAGCGACTTGGGTCGAACTCAGCTGCCTTGAAAGCGGATTCATCGCCATGCTCTTCATCTATGTCATTGGCAAGTTGTTCGGTAAGTTTGGGAGATTCAAGAAAAGCTTGTTCGGCTGCATCTTCGGCTTCAACCTGTTGTTTCGCTTTTTCTGCACGAGCTGCTTCTGCTTGCGCTTCGTGTTCGGCTTCGCGACGACGCTTTTCCTCCTGACCGCGAAGTTCTTGTTCGGCATAAGACTGCGGTGCTGGTAATATGACACGCACAGCCCCGTTTCCAAGTAAGCCCTTATTCAGTGCTGTTCGTGCTGCTGTGACAAACTGAACACAGGCAGGATCCACCTCGCAGTTTGAATCAAGATGTAGGCGTACGGCAAAGGTGCCGTTTTCTAAATCAACTTCAAGCCATGAAAATTTCATCTCATCTGAGCCAAGTTCGCGTTGTCGACGATTGTAGATCATCATATTGTTGCCAACTTTGTGAAACACGCTACCAAGCCAGTGCTCTATAGTCTCACTCCACAACTGATCAGCTCCTTCATCAGTTGAGCGCAGATAGTGCCTTGTTCCAAGTCTTACGATCAGCCGTGCAATGTTTTCAGGCTCGCCGTCGGTTGCAGCATGGTTACGAACAACGGTTGAACTTACATGGGCGTAGCAGCGAGCAATTTCGAGTCTGGTTTCAGCGCTATCAAGTCGCTCATCAATATCGAGAATAAGCATAAATGATGGTCTTACTTGAGCCATAAGCCTTCAACCTCCCTTCAGGCGCATCTTGTAAATCGCCTGAACTCTCTTTCGTTGTGTTCAAAATGGCGGTAATGAGGGTGTATCTATGCAATCGCGTCGAAGAGGCACAGACCCCTTATTGTTTTGATTGTTAGTATAAATGCGCAGATCAGGGCAAAATAATCCTGTCGGGATGATATAGCGAACGGCAAACATACGAACCTTATGATTCTTAACCTCTCACCATTTTTACCATGCTGTTCAGTGAGCCTTTGTAGTACTTGCAAAGTTTTACGGGTCTGCAAGGGAAAGACGACAGACAAGATATATGAGAGGAGGAAGGGGATATGGCGAAACTTACGCTGACGAGGCGTAGTCTTTTGAAGGCTGCGACGATCGCCGGTGTAGCTACATCGATTGGATTTGCTGCTGCGCCGTCAGCCGCGCTTGCCGAAGGCGAGGATGAGGACGCAGGTGTGGTTAGCCGAATCCGTTCGGCCTGCCGTGCATGTGGTAAGTGCGAGTGTGGCGTTTGGGTTACCGTCCAGGACAACAAGGTATTGCGCGTTGAGGGCGATGAATCCAATGCTCATAGTCGTGGTCACTGTTGCGCTAAATCACAATCGTCGATGCTCGCTCTGTATCACCCCGATCGTCTGCGCTACTGCATGAAGCGCACAAATGCAAAAGGGGAAGACGATCCTGGTTGGGTGCGTATCACACTCGCCGAGGCTTTTGACGAGGCTGGTGAAAAACTCAATGAGATTGTTGAGAAGTATGGCAGTCAGGCAAACTTTACCATGGGCGGTACGTCTCGCGTTTGGGCTCAGCCTCCCTATGGTACGCTGAAATCTATTTTCCCGACGCCAAATGCGCATCTTGCCTATGAGATTTGCAAAGGTCCACGTCACTTTGGCGGTATTTTGACTGACGAAATTGGTTCTCCATGGATGGAGGTTGAACAAGGGCCGCTTGTGTATGTTTCGTGGGGTACAGCTCCCGAGTACTCTAATTATGACTCCACGAATCGCACTGTTGTTGACTGCTCACAGCGCGCTTATAAGCACATCCTTGTTGATCCACGCATGACCCCAAATGGCAAAGAGGCCGATCTGTGGCTTCCTCTGCGTGTTGGTACCGACTTATGCCTTGCGCTTGGTTGGCTTAAGTGGATTGTTGACAACGAAGCATATGACGATCTGTTTGTTCGTCGTTGGACAAACGCTCCGTTCTTGTGGAACCCAGAAGATGATGGACGCACCTATAAAGGCTACTTTATGGAGATGAATGGCGGCATTGAGATGGAAAGCCGCCTGATTACTGAGGCCGATTGTGACCCTGACTGGATTAACCAATATTGGGACTACGAAGGACGCTACCAGCGCTTTATTTGCTGGGATGAAAACAACAACAAACCAACGTATTGGGATGCCGAAGCCTGCCAATGGGAGGGAGAGCGACACAAGATTCCAACAACGGGTACGTGGATTGAGCATCCCTATAAACCGATCATTGCCGATGCTTGGCTTCCTGATCCGTCGCATTTTGCTGATCCGGCTGATTCAGCCTATGATGACTACTGGGACGAGGGCAACGAGGGTGGTTCCCGTTCAAACCCGCTGGGTCTACCGAAAAACCCAGCTTTGTTTCCGGGTGGCGTAGAGGTTCGTCTTGCCGATGGCACAACAATTACAGCTGGTACGGCATGGGAATCCTTTGTTGAAAGCCTTGAAGAATATGACCTTGATTACGTAGAGGAAGTAACCGAGGTTCCGGCTGAAGATATTGAAGAAGCTGTACGCATCTACACCACACGTTTAAATCCGCTATATGGCAATGGTGGTATTCACTACCAACTTGCGCCCGACCAAACGGGGCATGCGGTACAAAATACGCGCGCACTGCAAATCATTGCTTGCATCACGGGTAACTCAGACGAGCCTGCTGGAAATCGTGGTTCTTCAAAGGCGCAGGTTGACGGCTGCTGTGGTCGCGCCAACATGCTTGTGACCGATCATGAGCCGCGCGATTGGGGCTTTGTCGGTACCTATGAGTTGGGTAATACCCCGCGCGATTTGTCGGTGGAAGACCAGATTGCACCAATCCAAAACTTCGTTCAGTATCTTATTGATGAAGGGTCTCCGCTTGCCGAACGCTATGGCAATCATGTTCCTTCTGATGAAGAAGCTCGCTGGATTGCCGAGCGTAAGGGTGGTGACTACAAGGGAAGCCGCGCATGGCCGGCACTCACAACCCCGTTTGACTCAAATGCAAGGCAAATTTCTGCCGAGCGCTTCCCATTGCTTCGCTATTGGAATCGTTGGGCGGACTCTGCAGCTATTTGGGATTCTATCAACGAGATTGACACCCCGTATCAAATTCACGGTGGTGTATGCATGTCTGGCGACTTTATGAATGAGTCGAATCTGCTTGAGGCATGGGAAGCACTGACTCGTCTTGACTTCTGGCTTGACTTTAATTTGTGGTCATGTCCAAACAATGGCTGTGCTGACATTGTGATTCCGTGTCTGCATTGGCTTGAAGTTAATACTGGTCGTGTATCGCAAGGGGCTGGTGGCATTTTTGGTGCTGGTCAACGCTGTGTTGAACCGATTGGTGATTGCATCTATGACCCGGTTGCCGTTATTTGTCTGCATCTTGCAATGGCAAAAGCGTGTACAGGTCTTGAGCACCCAACGCGTGCCGATGTTCCTTCTGATAGAGGAGCAGTTATTTGGAATGACCGCGATTTGAACTATGACGGCTGGAACAACCTTGACTATAACGACTTTGTTCAGATGGGCGGAGACGTTACTTATGAGATGCAGGAGTATCGCGTACTGAAAGATGTAACCGATTGGTGGCGCATCGAAGAGTACGCATATAAAGAGAATCAGGCTGAAGAAGTTATCCCACCGTTCCCGGATTATGCCGCAGCTGAAAAACCCGATGAGGTTATCAACGATGTTGCTGGTCCTGACTTCCTTGAGTTTGCTGAAAAGTTCCAAGAAGAGGGCTGGTTTGACTGTCGCAAATGGCATCCTGAGCGCTGGGGCACCTATCGTCGGTGGGAGATGGGGTATCGCCGTCAACAGGGAGGCTACAATCTCTATGCTGCCATTGACGAAAAGTGCGGGTTCATGACGCCTACTGCTAAGGTGGAAATTTGGTCAACAATCGCAGAAACCTATATTCCCGATTCGGTCGAAACCTTTGCTGAAACCTGTTCACCAGAGCGTGCGGCCTATGACGGTACGATTCCTGACATCGACAAGTTCCCACATTACTTCGAGCCAAAGAATTCGCCTGTGTTGAATCCCGAACTCTACGATGCAGACTTAGTTGATAATTACGAGCTTATTGGTACGTACCAAAATGTGAGCTATGACGGTACCGAGGACTTGCTTGCAACATATAAAGAGATGCTGCATGAGTATCCCGATAACGCTTTCAATATGACTACCGGTGCACGTCAGCCGGTCTATTTCCACAGTGAACATAGGCAGCTGCCATGGTGTCGTGAATTGTGGCCCTCTCCACGCATTGAGATTAATCCGGTCGATGCTGCAAACATGGGTATCGAACAGGGAGATTGGGTATGGGTTCGCAGTCCGTGGGGTGCAATTCGTGAGGTTGCCGACCTGTACTACGGCATCAAGCCCGGCACAGTCAATGCCAACCATGCATGGTGGTATCCCGAGATCGATTCGGCCTCACACGGTTTCGAGCTGGTGAATATTAACTGCACCATGGACAAATATGCCCAATGTTGGATATGCGGTGCTTCGCAGCTGCGTGGTATTCCGGTTGTGATCTATAAGGCAACTGCTGACAACTCGCCGTTTAACAATCCAGTTCCTTGCGATCCTGATGGCAACGAG
Source organism: uncultured Eggerthellaceae bacterium (assembly GCA_964642255.1). GTDB lineage: Bacteria > Actinomycetota > Coriobacteriia > Coriobacteriales > Eggerthellaceae > CAZBEP01. The sequence goes on from CAZXOF010000006.1 coordinate 20,740, forward strand.
GTCATAACGAACGCCAACGACTCGCGTCTGCGTGAATGGCTTGCAAATGACCCGCGTCTTGAGGATGCCAGTGTGGAACTTACCTTTATCAATACCGCTGCTTCGGGTTTGCAAACCTCTCGCAGCCTTATTAAGGAATAAAGAAAGGAGGTTTGCTCATGCCCCAATACGCGATTATTACCGATCTCAATCGCTGTACTGGTTGTCTTGCGTGTACTGTTGCATGTAAGGCTATCAACGGCGTTGAAGTGGGATCGTTCTGGATTAAAACACTGCGCATCGGGCCTCATCCTGTTGATGGGGGTTCGGGTCAATTTCCTGATATCGAAATGTACTTCCTTCCTGTGCAGTGTCAACATTGCGAGAAGCCAGAATGTGTCGACGTGTGTCCGACCGAGGCTTCTTATATTGCAGATGACGGAACAATTCAAATCAATCACAGCAAGTGCATCGGATGTCAATTCTGTGCGATGGCCTGTCCTTATGGCGTGCGTTATTTAAATGAAACGTCGCGCGTTGTTGAAAAATGCACGCTGTGTGAACAGCGGATTAGTCAAGGCGAGCTGCCTCAATGCGTTGCCCAGTGTGGCGCACGCGCCCGTTTCTTTGGAGATCTAGACGAGGGTGTGGACAATTTCGTCGCTCCTGCGCACCCGGATAGCCCCGGTTGCCAGTACGACGAGATGACCCAAACACGCGTCAAACTCAAGGATTACGTGGAGGCATATACCGAAGATGACATTCATTATCTGACGGATGCCGGCAATGCTCCCAAACTTATGTACCTTCTTCGCGAAGGTCGAACCTGGAGGGAGTAAGACATGGAACTACAATGGCCTTTGATTCTCTTCACGTTCTTTGTTTGTTTTGCCTCGGGCACACTGCTTATGCAGGGTGTACTTACTGCCCTTGGCAAGGGTAAGACAACCCAGTTACCTGCGCTTATAAGCTCACTGGCGCTGCTTGTTATTGGCGGTATCGCGGTATTTCTGCACTTGGAGCATTGGGAGCGTATCTTTAACGGTTTTGGGCACATCAGCTCGGGTATCACACTTGAGTTCATCGGGTGTGTCGTGTTTTTTATCGTGCTTGTCGTCTTTTTCCTCATGATGAGGCGCTCTGATGATGGTGTTGCTCCGAAGTGGTGCGGTGTGTTGGCGATTATTGTTGGTATAGGTATGCCGGTTGTGACAGGTGATAGTTATCTCATGGCTGCTATTCCTGCATGGAATACCCCGCTTCTGCCGTTGTATTACGCAGTAAACACGGTGTTTATGGGTGCGCTTGCAATGCTTGTCATCATGGGTATTCTTTCTGCTCGTTGCAGTAATGCGGGCAGCAGTGTGGTGGTCAATGCCGATGGTGAGGTTAATCTTTGTACAAAGACTGGCTTTATCGCTGGTATTGTGCAGGCAGTTGTTGTTATTGCCTATGCCATCTACATAGCTTCGACAAGCAGTCAATTTTCAAACGTGCAGTACTACTTTGACCCAACACTGCCCGACACATCGATGGTGGACACAGCTTCAATTGTTAACTCCATCCTTACAGGCTCGCTTGCTCCGCTTTTCTACTTAGGCGTGCTTATCGTTGGTATTGTTGCGGTACTTGCAGTGCTGTATTTCATGAACAAAAAGCAAGCTTCAGGCTCACAGGTTGCTGTCTTTGGCGGCTCGGGTTTGGCGTGCGCAATTGTTGGTGGTATCTGCTGGCGCTGTGCGCTCTATGTAGTTGCTGTGAGTGTGTTTGCTTTGTACTAGGACACAAACGATGAGTGAATGATGACTTGTGTTGCATATCTGACAAGAGGCTCATTTGCTTATCGACACAACACCGCAGTGGCTCAAACGTTCTGGTCGGCGTTGAGCTGAAGCGGTAAAGCGTTACGAACATGTATCAAGATGGGGCTTGCTGATGTGACCCGTTCGCCCCGCTTTCGCAATGGCGCTTAAAGTGAGCCCCATCCTAGATGGATGTTTGTATATGCATCAAGGGTATACATAGTTCTACCCTTCATGCATGGCAGCTAGATGTTCGTACGTGTGAGGAGGCGCGTATGGCAGACAATGGGGAAACGATGCGGCAGGACGCTATTGAAGAGCCTTTTGTGACAACTACTGCATCACAGCAGGAGAGCACTGCTAGTAAGCTACAGGATAGGGATTTTTCCGCAAAGAACATAGACACGCAGCAAGAAGAGGAGCAAGCTAGCAAACGCGGATTAAGTAATATGTCGCGGCGCTCGCTTTGTATCGGGGCTGGTAGTACGGCGGTACTTTTTGGTATCGGTGCACTGCGTTTTGTAGAGAGTGATGCTTTATGTCGGCCTCCGGGAGGCCAAGATGAGTGGCATCTTATGTCGGCCTGTATTCGTTGTGAGCGATGCTACGAGGTATGTCCGCGTAAGATTATCGTACCTGCGCACATCGAGGATGGTCTGCTTGTTATGCGCACGCCAACTGTTGACTTCAATGATAACTATTGTGATTTCTGTCTTGAGGAAAACGATGGCTCACCTCTGTGTGTTAAAGCATGTCCAACGGGAGCACTAAAGCTTCCCGATGGCGCAACAGCTGAAACTACTATTATTGGGTGTGCTGAAATTGACACCTGGTCGTGTCTGGCTTACCGCGATACTGCATGTCGCGAATGCTATGACGCATGTCCGTATGATGCTATTGAGCTTTCTGACGCTGCGCGCAATCCGCTGCCGTCGGTTCTGACCGACCGTTGTAACGGTTGCGGTGCCTGCGAGAGTGTGTGTTTATCGCTGACGGCAGGATCAATTGCAGAAGGTGCGACCGAGCGCGCAATCATCGTTCGTCCACTTGATGATTTGAGCTAGGGGGCACGAGAGATGAAAGCAAGCAAAATTAGAACCTTAGTTGCGGCAGTTATTTTTGTCGTGTTATGCATAGGGCTTATTGCCCAAATTGGATTCGGCACTCTGTCTGGTTTTGGCTGGGATGACCTTGTAACTTTGTGTCCGCTTGGAGCTATTACTACGATGATTGCATCGCGTACCTTTATTCCGCGAGCGCTTATTTCTCTTATTGTGATGGCAGTACTTGTGTTCATTGTTGGACGCGCTTTTTGTGGTTGGGCATGCCCTATACCGTTACTTGAGCGTATTCGTTTATTTTTTAGCTCACCAAAGAAACGTAAAGAACGTGCCGCTGTTAAACGTGACGACGCTCTTGCGATTGCGGCAAGCGAGCTTGGTTGCAAAAAAACAGGATGCAGCGATTGTTCATCATGTAAGCAGGTGCGTACAAAGCTTGATTCACGCCATTACGTGTTGGGTGGCTCTATTCTGTCTGCCGCTATTTTTGGCTTTCCGGTATTTTGCATTGTATGTCCAGTTGGGCTTACGTTTGCAACGGTGCTTGTGTGGTGGCGTCTGTTTGCCAATGGTGATGTGACGTGGTCGGTACTTATCATCCCTGCCATGCTTATTATCGAAATCATTTTCTTGCGCAAGTGGTGTTCGCGCTTTTGTCCACTATCGGGTTTGATGAACCTTGTGTCACGCTTCAACAAGACTTTTCGCCCAGTTATTGACGATGCGATATGCCTTGAAACTTCGAAAAATACGGCGTGTAGCAGGTGCGCAATTGTCTGCGATGCCGATATCAATCTGCGTCATCCCGATTTCGGAGAGCGTACGCTTGCTGACTGTACTCGTTGCCGCGCCTGTGTAGATGCATGTCCTACCCATGCTATTTCTATGCCGTTTATACCGCCGCGCCCAAACACACCACGTGAAACTATGTCCTCGAATGGAGGTAATGGCGACACTAAAGCTGTTGCTAAACAGACAAGTTCTGCCATCGTATCGGGTGTTAACGACTCAATCGAAACGGTGTTGCAATGAATCCTGCTTCTGTGCAGCCCTTTGAGAAGTCTGCCGCTTGTGAGGATGTATCAGGACAGGCCGCACGCGAGGCGCGACATACAAGCATTCTAGGCACCTTTACCGATATGTCAGCGAATGCTGTTGTTGTGCATCAAAGTCGATGCGTACGCGTGCGCAACCGTAATGTAGACTGCCTCAAATGTGCTGATGCATGCACGTCAGGCTGCATTTCTGTGAAAGACGCTACATTAAGTATTGATGCCTCACAATGCGTTGGTTGCGGCACGTGTGCAACGGTATGTCCAACCTGTGCTCTTGAGGCATGTCATCCTTCTGATGCCAAACTACAGCAGTCTTGCATAGCAAGCTTAACTAACTCAGAAATCGTGATTGCCTGTAGTCAGGCAACGCGCGCGTGTGAAGGTCTCTATGATCAAGCACGTGTTGCTTACGTGGTGTGTGCTGGGCGTGTGGATGAATCGCTTGTTTTAGATCTTGCCGTACAGGGTGCGTGTCGCATTCACATTGTGTGCGGTAGCTGTGAAGCTTGTGCTCAGCGTGCAGGTCGCGATACAGCCAAGCTTGTTGCGAGTACTGCCAATGAGCTGTTTGAAGCTTGGGGGCATGAGGCGCGCGTTACCGTTGAAGATGCTCTACCTGAAACTGTTCTTGTAGCTGGTGTTGATGCTCGAACTGCTTTTGAGGCGATGGAGGCGTATTTTCAAACACCTCGTTCATGCGATCCTATTGATCTTGTGAGCACTGAAGGCTGTTCAGAAGAATTGTCAACAGTGGCTGATGCCAATTCTGAATCTCTTGCACCTGGCTTGGCTCGTGTTATGGCTGATGGAACGCTGCCCCATTTTGTACCTGATCGGCGTGAGCGTCTTCTTGATAGTCTTGTTGCACTTGGTGAACCGCAAGCAAGTAGTGTTGCGACGCGTCTGTGGGGCTGTGTGGTTATTGATGGCATGAAATGTTCTTCGTGTCGCATGTGTGCAACATTTTGTCCAACCGGTGCAATCTCAAAATTCGATGATACTGATGGCACGTTCGGTGTGAATCACTATCCGGGAGATTGCGTAAAATGTGGTAGCTGTCGTGATATTTGCCCTGAAGACGCCATTGTGTTGCTTGATGCCGTGAAGCCTGATTATCTACTTTCAGGCACCATGCATCGCTATACCATGCGCCCGCGTCGTGTTCAACTCAATGATCCGCACCAGATCCTCAATACGATGAAAGAACATCTTGGTTCGCAAATCTACGAACGCTGATGTTTTTGTATGTACATGTGCCTCCCTTTATATGGCAACAATCGTAATTCAAGTGTGCGATGTTGAAACGGTATACTAGATAAGAGTAGCAATTACGATGAGCGACTCTATTCCAACCGAGGCAAGGGGAGCCGCACCAATGAAGAGTGCAGGCAAGGGCTTGACTCGAAAATAGAGCGTATAGCACACCAGTGATTCTGCAGTAAAAATCAGCGTCAATGCAAAGAGAAACCATCCTGCTATGTTTGGGATCGTTTCGGTATTAAAGAGCTGATGAGCGGTAAAAAACTCAAGAGCAGACCAAGCAACAATAAGAACAAGCTCGGTGGTTATTTGTCTCTTGAGAATACCGCGTGTAAGCGCCACAAGAACAAGATAAGCTACAACTGCACCACCGATAAACAGTAGCGCATCTGTTGATTCATCGAGAGCGTAAGCGCCTTGTGCGACGCTCAGAGTGCCGAATATGCCCGTTAGTGTTGCGCCAAGAATACAAAGCACTCCGATACCATACAGTGGTTTGCTTACTGTGGTATGGGGACGAAAAAAGATAAGCCACCATACAAGGTAGAGCACTGCACAACAAAGCAAAGCAGCATGTCCGTTAATCAGATTATCTGTGGAAGCATTAGCCACAGTTCATCACCTCTTCTTTTATTGTAACGCGTCGTTACCTGCACAAGGTGTAACTACTTTGGTATATGACATGTTTCATTGCGCGTAAGTGTTTAATACGAACAAATGTTTGCTTTTTTACCCCTAACTTGCTATAGTGTAAAAAGACATAAATTGCACGAGTAATAACGTGAAAAGAGGCATATATGAATGAAAAAATGATTCAAAATAAGGGATTAGTGCTAGTGGAGACATTCTTGAATGACCTGGACTGGCCCGTAATTCGATCATGTGCCATAGGTGTAGTCAATCGTAGTGCATCGGTTGTAAGTCCTTATGGTGTACCTGTTCTTGGTATGGCGGAAGACTTTGTGGCGTATCTCGATCAAGCAGAACCAGATCGCTCGGTGTCGGGGAGGGTATTGGTACCAAGAGAAAGCTTTGAAGTGATTCCGCCCTATAGCAAACTTGAACGACGGGTTGAATTGATGGTGTTTACCGATGGAGGTTTGCTTTCTTGTGAACCTGCTGATTTCTACAGCAAAAATGTCAGTCATACATGGGAAGACGTTTGGTGTGATTGCGCAGCTCGTCATTATCTCGATCTTATTGTTCGCAATGCAGAGGATACAGTTGTGAAGTGTTCTGTTGCGGGCATATTGGCTATGCGCGTGTGGCAGTTTGGTCGTATAGGACACCGAGAACTGGGCGAGGCCTTGATACAACTGCTGTGGTTAGCCTATCTTCGCGAAACGCGTAATGCACCTCATACAGAGCATAGGATTTATGCTACACATCATCGTAAGAGCAGACATTCACGCCATGCAGCAAGGTATGGTGCAAGGTTGTGGCCTTGTGGGGATAAAGCTGCTACGTGGTACGAAAGTATGCAAGATGAACACACTTTATTACAGCTTGAACGTGCCGCAAAGGCAAATCAACTTGCGCGTTTTGATTTTAACGAACGAGTAATAGTTCTACAGCGCCTCTTAACAAAAGCTCTACAGTATGATGGCTAACAAATTAAGAGGGGAAGTGTGTAACATGGAACATCGAATGGTTTATACCCCATATGATGAAATGGCGCATGAGCCTTTACTTCCTACTGTAGGTGAGCTACTTGATATTATTGATGTTGAAACGGTGCTTGATGATGTCGTGAATATTCGTTTTGGTTCTCGGATGGTGGCTATGCGTACCGCTCGGTGCGGCTTTGCCGAAAGTGAGCTGCGTCGCATGCGAGCTAGTACGCAGGAATTACTTACTTTGTTGTTTACTCTTGATACACGAAATATCGAAGGTCGCTATATTGTGCTGCCTCGGTGGAGTTTTTGTCCTAGTGGCATAGACGCTTCGCTTAGTGCTTGTATTAAGGCATCATACGTAGAAGTTGCTACAGGTGTGGCACATCTTGTTCCGCATATTGAAGTAATCAATAGCAAAGATGATCCTTGGCCTTTGATGGGGAAAGCGGGGTGGCAGTCTCTTTTGGCATGTCATGTGTGGCTTACCGATTCGTGGGGTATGAGAGATATCTGCGCCTTGCTTGCATATGTGTTGTGCTCCGTTACGGGAATTGGTGTTGCAGCTGAGACACATGGATCGGCTTCAAGCGTTTGGGCTACATGCTTTCATTCAGAGGAACAAGCATGGCACAAGCAAGTCCTCGCGGGGAATGCTTTTTGGGATATCTCTAGCGTAGGGGTAGAGTATGCGTATCGGTTGTTGCAGGAAAAGCGTGCTGCTGAACTTGATGCTTGGGAGCACAGCAATTGTATACAGCGTTTTACATCGTTTCAGCATGAGTACGCTGTACGTGCAAGCGTGTAAATAACATCTGCGATGTAGGAGGTGTATAGCGTCAGATAACACGGAAGATAAGATAGCTGTTCGACATATTATTTTTACCGTCAGAGCGGAAGCGATCAAGAAGCTTTGCCTGATCAGATAGAGTATCTATAAGTGTATGTTCCTCGTCATCGGTAAAATGATGGCAGTAGCGTGCAAGCTGTGGTTCGTTTTGCCAGCCAAGCAGGTAGTCACCAGGGTCAAGAGAGAGCGTGTCTTTGTCCAGACCTATCTCTTGCATCAGTCTGTCATGATCAGCGCGAGCGCGCTGGGCAAAGTTACCATCATCAAGAAAACGCCACAGTGACACAGCAAGCACTCCTCCAGAACGGGTTGCCGAAGCGAGCATGTTAAGCACGGATATACGACGAGAGATGCCAGGCACGTGATGTAGAAATCCGAATGCAACTGCAGCATCAACAAGGTGTGTGGTGAAAGGCTGATGTGTTGTGAGTACATTGCAAGTATGTAAAGAGCATGATAGAGATGATCTAATCGCAAGTGCTGAGCGATACATGAGGTCTTCGCAGGAATCAACTGCAGTGACATGGATAGGCAGATCAGGGAGAGCTTGAGAGAGAAAGGTTTCAAAACGAAGGTTGCCGCATGCTAAATCTAAAAGTTCTGCCAAATAGATGTTGCTGTGCTGTTGTTTCCAGGCGGCTCCTATGCGAAGTGCGGGTGCAATAAAGTCAAGACAGCGTTGCCACCCTGACCACGCAGCGTGGCGCGTGGCGGAAAATGACGTAGCCGTGTGTTCATAAAAGGAATTAGTTAGTTGTATCAGTATGTTTGTTGTTTGCGTATCCACAGTTCATTATCAGGATTCTGCTATATACACAACGCTTATGTTGTTGCGCTGTGGGTGATACTTTTTAATCTTTGCTCTGTTAACCCAGCGTGGATATAAGTTTGTGCAAGGGGATTAGATGCTAACGG
>CAZXOF010000007.1:0-26584 GCA_964642255.1 uncultured Eggerthellaceae bacterium
CATTAACGGTCACATCTATGGCAGGCGACTCAGTGTCAAAAGCAAACTTTTCACTTTCCTCTGAGGCACCATTACCTACCTTATCGGAAGTGTCGACAGTAAGCTGATGAACTTTCGTGTCAGCCTGTATAACAACAGTTGTCTCATAAATCCCTGATTCTTTATTGATCCACTCTACCGATAAGGAACTCCCCGCATCTTTCACCGTCGTTTGATCCACATCGAAGGTAGTGTCCGTCACGGTAATCGTCGCAGAAACACTGTCGCTGTAATATGTCACATCTTCGTAGATGTCCAAATAATTGTCCTCGGACAGAACAATTTTGACCTCTGGCTCCGCTGTATCTATCGTGAACACCGAACCCAGTGTTGTCATATTCATTTCATTCTGCAATGAGAATACACTCTTATCCCCATAAACCATCTCGGTCGTTCCCGAGCTGTCCTCAGCCCACACATAAATCGAGTTCTCTGTGACATCTTCGAGCTTGCCCTCATAGATCCAGATAGTTCCTCCAGACGTTGTAGACGATGTCCACTCTCCTTCGAGCAGACTTCCTTCTACCGCAGCATACACTGAAACGGATCCAGTTGTTGGATTGAAATCAGCCTCATCGCTCTCGATAGAGACAACAAGTGTCAGAGCGCTCGAGTAATAAGCGACACCGTCTTCGCTGACTTCAGGCTCAACACCATTGAACTCGATCTTCACAGTCGGTCCACCTTCGTCGACGGCGAAGGCTGAGAACGCATCACCGAACGATATCGCTCCGACTGGAACCAATGACACTGCAAGCGCCACCGCAAGAAAAGCAGCGAAGATCTTGCGCGCGGGCTTGAAGCACAATCGTATAGCCGGTTGGCCTGAAGGGTTTCCTTTAAGCTTCATTGCCGAATCTTTCCTTTCCCTATCGTCACCACATCATCGCTTCCGTAAAATGACAGTTCACATATCATGATGAAGTCGGAGAGAGACCTGTCTTCATCAATACCGTTCTTTTCTGGCTCAATAGTGAGATTGTCTTCGTCATTGACAAATGTCGTCATTTCGCGATAGTCAAACTCGGCAAAAGTAACTGTCGCCTCATTGTCTCCCGCCACCGTCTGTGATCTGTCGTTATTGATTTCCGACGATGCTTGCTCGCCCGTCACAAGTCGAGTCATCTTATCGTTATCCACTGCGGAAAGGGTGGCGCTTATTGCAGAACTATCAGGTGCCTTTGTAAAGGGGTGATTCGTCTTAGATTCGCGCACAATCGTATTGGTAGACCCTGCCGAATCTTCGAATCCTCCCGATTCTCTCCCCATCCAGAATGCGCTTCTGTCGCGATCCCGAACTACTCGTATGGTTCCTGTCGAACTGGCATCGCTTATCTCCTCTTGACGTTTCTTACCAGAAAGGTCAGCCAGCACGTCTCCAATTCTCTTTGTCATGAAAGTGCGAACAGCAAGCGCCACCATCGCTGCAAAAACAATGAAGCACACTATGCTTATCTGAAAAAGGATTTCCTGCATGGTCAGAGACATAGAGCTAGAACACCTCGCTTTCGCGAGAGGAAGTGAATTCGGTCGAGCGAATCCCGGCGTTTTCGTACACATAGGCAATATTGCTCATCGCCTCGTCATAGCCGTTTGTCACCGTTTCGAACATGCTCTCGGACAGTTCGTTCTGCCGCGCCTCATCCTCCAAGCTCACAACCGCCTGTGTTATTCGATCGAGCATCTCCTGAGCTTGGGAGGCAGTTACGCCGACTCTGCTGAAGCCGGTTAAATACGTGGGAGAAGCTATCGCCTCGAATATCAGCTGGTATAGGCGCAGCTTGATGATCGCCGAATCGTTCACTGAGTCCTCCGATTCGACGATTTCACATGCCGACTCCAGCGCATCCCAGTAATCCTCGTAGACCACACCCTCGCGCCCTTCGAGAGAACTTTGGGATAGGTTCTGATAAAACCTCCCGATGGTTGCATACACCTCGGCGGCACGGCGCTCCTCTTCAGTCAAGGTGCATGAGCTACCGCTTTCAAGTCGGGAATCGTAATCGTCTATCACATACTGAAACCACTGAGCCGCCTGGGAGCCGCGCGTCAACTCGTCTCCATAGTCGTAATAGATAAAGTAGAGGATGCCAACATCGTAACAGAGCTTCGCATATCCATTCGACTGTTTAATATCGCTCTGGTACTCGCTAAATACGCTATTCCATCGCTGCGCCTCAGAAACACTGAAATTGAAATCGTTCTTGTACACCACATTGACAAGCTGACTATATGGCTCCACCTCAGTCGGCAGTACCTCAATCGCCGTCGTGTAAAAGCGCTCTGCTGGTGAGGCACCACCGTCTTCTTCCTCTTGCAGACTGGAGACGGCAGCTTGCTCCATATTGTAACTATAGCTCGAATTACGAACGATGAAGCTAGCGGAAAAAAATCCGATACCCAGAGCTAAACATACCGCTGCTGCAGTACACTGGCGGTAGAAAATCGTGACCTTTTTTCTCTGAGTCGAACGATACTCTTCGGTGAGCTTTTCGTAGTGCTCTAGATCGTAGCGAAGCTCGGTGCACGTTTGGTAGCGCCTGTCGGGGTTGTTCTGGGTACATCGGATAATGATCCGCTCAAGACCTTCGGACAGCTCGGGATTCCACTGCCGTATGGGAAGCAGTTCGAAGGGTTCTTGATTGGGACTGTGTCCCGTGACCAGGTGATAGAGCGTCACTCCAAGAGAGAATATATCGGTACGTGCATCGCTTTGTGCATCGTTTTGGAACTGTTCCGGTGCAGCGTAACCGCGCGTTCCCAGGTTCACTGTATCGGAGGAACGATAGGTTTTGTACTCGCGCGCAATACCGAAATCGATCAGCTTAATCGTGTTATCTTCACGCAAAATAATGTTGCTTGGCTTCATATCGCGATATATGACTGGAGGGATGCAACTGTGAAGATATAAGAGTACATCACAGAGCTGAATACCCCAGTCGATCACATCTTCTTGACTCATGGGGCGCTTGGTTCGCTTCATCACCACAGCGAGACTGTCGCCTTCGATATAATCCATGACAACATAGAGTTCACTCTCGTCCTCTATAATATCTACCACCCGAGGCAAAGCGGAATGATCAAGTCTTTTCATCAGATTCGCTTCCGTGATAAGGCTTTGCACCACCACGGTGTTATTCCTGTCGCGAGTCTTTTTCTTAATCTCCTTGACAGCCCACAGCTTGCTCAAGCGCTTATCGCGAGCGAGCCATACGATGGACATTCCGCCCTCGCCGATCTTGCTGATGATCTCGTACTTTTTATCGATAAGCGTACCGATGCGCGCCATTTCTATTCCTTACCCTCAAGAACAGAGGTGGCTGTGTCAATGTTTTTATCGCTTTGGCTGAGCACGGTGGTTTCCTCGTCGAAGACTCCGATACATACAGCGGTTATGTTGTCGGTTTCTCCGCGTTTCACATTGAGAGCAACCAGGCTTTCACATGTTTCTTGCAAGTGTCTAAAGTTTGTAAAATCAACCCTCGCGAACGCCTCTCGCATCTCATCCATCTCGATCTTGCGCCTGAATCCATCACAGCAAAGAAGATATATGTCGCCATCAACACTTTTCCCCTCGTAGAACACGGGGGCTATGTCCTGTTGCGCACCAATCGCTTGCAAGATGGCGTTTTTCTGGGGATGGTTCTCCGCTTCCTTAAGGGTGATAGCCCCTCTAGCAATCTCTCGCGCAACAAAAGTCTGATCGACGGTAAGCTGCTTCACTTCCCCTGTACGAAAGCGGTAGATGCGACAATCCCCTATATGACCAATCAGATATCGGCCGCCTGTTATGAAGATGCCCGTGAAAGTAGTACCCATTCCCCCACCTTGGCTGCGAATAGCAACGTTGAGCGCTTCTAGAGAATTGGTCCAGCTCTTCTGAATCGCAGAAAGAGAGAGGGCAGACCCGGAGTTAGCTGAATGAGCAACCTGCTGTCGCAGCGACGTTTCAAACCACTGAGAGAAGTGTCTAACAACCGATGAACTTGCCACTTCACCGCCAATGAGGCCACCGACCCCATCACACACAACAGCCATAACAACATCGCCCACGGCGGTTTGGGCAACCTTCACACAGTAACTATCCTGATTGACCTTCTTGCGAAGACCTTTGTCAGTATATCCGGCTACAGCGACAGTACACACTCTCTCTCTTTAATTATGCGCCGCAACCAGGCCCACAACCGCAGGAGACCGCATACAAATAAACGACCCCCCCCCCGAGCGATTTCGGGAGGAGCCATGACCCTGATACGTATGTATTTTAGAGGGTTTTACCGAATCGTACAGTAACATATGTGGAACTTGAGAGCTCCCCAGAATCTTCTTTGCGAAGAATTATCGCTTTGGTGTCTGTTTTGTTCCTTCGCTTCTTATATATATATAACGCCTAAAAGCATACACTCAAACTTATGGCCGGTTTCAAGTGATTCAAGCAAGGTGCATCAGGCGACCATACAGTTCGTTTCCACACAGCCATCCACGCTCGGTTGGACACACTCGTCCATCACATCGTTCAATCAAACCTAAAGTTTCAAGCTCACCAATTACATCATCAAGACGTGGCAGAAAGATGCGAGCACGTTCAAGCCGCTGTTTAGATATTCCACAGCTCATGCGCATACCTAGCATAAGGTCTTCAGCCTCGCGCTCAACACGATTAAGCTTATCAACCACCACGCCATCCTGTATACGCATACGACAGCTATCATTTTGCTTCATAGTGACAGCCGAGCGCCCAATGCCAAGATACGAAACTCCCGTCCAATAGCTACAATTATGCCTGCAAGCAAAGCCTGGCCGCGCATAACTTGCAACCTCGTAGCGTGCAAAACCTGCTTCGCGAAACAACTGTGCAGCTATAGTCATGTGATAAGCCGCACGATCATCATCAGGTTCTGGAAAATCTCCGCGCTCAACACGACTATAAAGTGGCGTGCCAGGCTCAATCATAAGCGGGTAAATACTTGCGTGCGTTACACCAAGCTCGAATGCCTTATAAACATCTGCTGCAAAAGCCTCAGTGCTTTGATTGGGAATACCACAGATAAGATCAATACTGACGTTTTTAATAAAGGCACAAGCACATTCAATAGCTCGATAAGCGCGAGATGCAGAATGTGTGCGTCCTAATGTGGAAAGCAAGGTATCATGAAAGCTCTGAACACCAAGAGATACCCGATTAACTCCAAACGCTTGAAAATCGGCTAATATATCTTCGCTTAAGCTTTCGGGATTAGCCTCAACAGTCCATTCTCGTAGCGAGCCTAGTTCTACCGCATCCGAAACCGCATGAAGCACACGTGAGAGACGTTTTCGACCAAGATTAGTTGGTGTCCCGCCACCTATATAGATTGTCTCGATATGAGCAAGCTCTCCTACTTGAGCATGGCGGCTAATCTGAGCGAGAAGAGATGTGACGTATGCATCAAGCGCAGGATCATCTGCTGATACAGCAGTAGTTTCAAAATCACAGTAAGAACAGCGTGAAGCACAAAATGGAATATGAATATAAAGCCCTCGATATGCTTCAAAAGATGTTTGAGGCTTATTCATGAGCACTTTGTTCTGCAAGAAGTTCATCAAACACCGCATCAAAGTCCTCAACCGAGCTACAAGAACAAAAACGCGCCCGCGCAACAGAGGCTCCCGGCAAACCGGCAACATAGTGCATCGCATGTCGACGCATTCGAACAAGTACAGTTGCATCATAGCTCGCAAGAAGACGAGTATGACGCCGAGCCATTTCAATACGCTCGTGTACGCTTGGTTGCAGTGTCTCTGATTCGCCGGCAAGCACCGCTTTTACCTGAGAAAACACCCATGGATTCCCCTCAGCCGCCCGCGCAATCATAATGGCATCACAGTTTGTGTCATGTATGAGCGCTACTGCATCGGTACCCGAACGCACATCACCACTCCCAATCACAGGAACCGATACCGCCTGCTTTACCCGTGCAATGACACCATGATCAGATACCCCTCGGTACAGTTGCTTAGCGCAGCGCCCATGCACGCACACCGCTGCAACACCAGCGGCTTCAAGCTGTCGGGCAAACTCGACAGCGGTCTCATCCCCTTCAGCCCACGCTTTGCGAAACTTCGCTGTTACAGGGTGGGTAACAGCCTTCACAAGTGCCGCAACTATAGAGGCTGCGAGCTTAGGATTTTCCATAAGCGCCGCGCCATCACCCTTCGAAACAATCTTGCGCGCCGGGCAACCCATATTGATATCAATATAGGCAAGGCGAGACCCAAGCGTATCTTCAACCCATATCGCCTGAGCAGCCATGGTTTCAGGCTCATGGCCAAACAGCTGAACAGCCACCAAGTCTTCTTCTGGAGCAAGATTAAGCAGATGTCGTGTTTTGTTGTTTGCATACGATAAGCCCTTGGCAGACACCATCTCGGTATAAACAAGATCGGCTCCACACTCACGGCACAGCATTCGAAATGCTGTATCGGTTACTCCTGCCATAGGAGCAAGCAATACACGATGCGTAGAAAAAAAGGAGTGTAAAGAAAGGGTATTCCTATGATGACACTGTATGTCGAGCATATCGGCACCTACAGGGTAAACAAGGAAACGAATTGCACTATACCAAGACCTATCAACACCACAATGACAACAAGAAAGATAGCAACGGCACATCCGATCATCTTTTTTGAATTCGATGACATGCTTGTTTGTTCGTTGACGTTTTTTGAATCGTCGAAAGAATCGTTAAGCCAGTCATAGTCTTCGTCCTCAGTGCGAGCCATAAAGCCTCGTTTCATCTGCGCCACATCGCTCTCAGGTGCACAGCATAGCACGCCAACTCCCCCGCGCTACAAGCGGGCAACTTTTCCACAAGCCGCAAAGATTTACACACATGAATGTAGTTACACAATCTATTCGTCAACTTGCAAAACGGCCATAAAGGCTTCCTGCGGCACCTCAACAGAGCCAATTGCCTTCATACGCTTCTTACCGGCCTTTTGCTTTTCAAGCAACTTGCGCTTGCGTGTAATATCGCCACCATAGCATTTAGCAAGCACATCCTTGCGTTTCGCCTTCACCGTTTGCCGCGCGAGCACTCGTCCGCCAACTGCTGCCTGAATAGGTACTTCGAATAGCTGCCGTGGGATAATTTCTTTCAGTTTTTCGCACAGTATGCGCCCTCGATCATAAGCCTTGTCCTTGTGCACAATAAATGACAGCGCATCAATAGGTTTACCAGATAATAAGATATCAAGCTTTACTAGTGCAGAAGGTTTATAGCCATCAAACTCATAGTCAAGGCTTGCATAACCTTTTGTAGAGGATTTCAGACGGTCAAAATAGTCCATGATAAGCTCAGAAAGTGGCATTTCCCATAAAAGTTCGATCGTAGTCTGGGACAAATAATTCATCGTGATAAAGGTACCACGGCGAGCAACAGTTAAATCCATGACTGAGCCCACATAATCAGGTGGAACAAGAATCTTAACCTTAAGGAAGGGCTCTTCAATAAGTTTAATAGCAGCCACATCAGGCATCTCTTGCGGTGATCGGATAGAGAGCACTTCATCATTTGTCTTGTGGATACGATATTCCACACTTGGTGCTGTTGCAAGCAAGTCAAGTCCAAACTCACGTTCAAGACGCTCCTTGACAACCTCCATGTGTAACAGTCCCAAAAAACCAACGCGAAAACCAAAGCCAAGAGCATGTGAGGTTTCTGGCTCCCACACAAGCGCTGGGTCATTGAGAGCAAGCTTTTCAAGCGCCTCTTTCAGTGGCTCGTATTGATCACCATCAATAGGAAAGAGCCCCGTAAAGACCATCGGTTTAACCTCCCGATATCCGGGAAGAGCACAATCTGCGGGACGTTTTGTATGCGTAATAGTGTCGCCAACCTTTACCTGACTGACATCTTTTAAGCCAGTTACAAGATAGCCAACCTCCCCAACCGACAGCTCTGCTGAAGGAGTTTCTTGCGGACGACGCACGCCAAGTTCTTCGACAAGGGCTTGAGCCCCTGTTGCCATCATCGTAATACGATCGCCTGAGCGCACCGTACCGTCTATCACACGTATCAGAGCAACAACACCACGGTATACATCAAAGTAGGAATCAAAGATTAGCGCTTGTAGCGGAGCCTGTATGCTACCTGTTGGTGCAGGAATTCCATAGACAATTGCTTCAAGTAAGTCATGCACACCCTCCCCCGTCTTACCAGATGTCAGTACGGCATCATCTGCGGGAAGTGCAAGCCCATCCTCAATTTCGCCTCGTACGCGCTCGGGTTCAGCCGCTGGCAGATCAATCTTGTTAATAAGCGGAATAATTTCAAGATTTGCGTTCATGGCCATCATGGCATTGGCAACTGTTTGCGCCTCAACACCTTGGGTAGCATCAACAACCAATACCGCCCCTTCGCAAGCAGCAAGGCTGCGAGAAACTTCATAGGTAAAGTCAACATGACCAGGTGTATCTATAAGGTTGAATGCGTAGGTTTCGCCATCGTCAGCCGTATAGTCAACGCGCACTGCCTGACTTTTAATGGTAATACCACGCTCGCGCTCAATATCCATACTATCAAGCAGTTGTTCTTTCATATCACGCGCAGCAACAGTGCCTGTCTGCTCTAAGATACGATCAGACAGCGTTGACTTACCATGATCGATATGTGCAATAATTGAGAAGTTGCGAATATGGCTTGGATCGTGGGTCATATGACATCTTTCAGCATCGTTGTACTATGCATCACGTGCGACTACGTTGATCACGAGGTCCGCAGGATAAGGTGTATTGCGTAAACCTCTCAAGTGTAGCGCATCTCCGCAATCTTTGACCTACCACAAAAAGTGGCATCAATGCATAAAATAGCCTTCCTTAAGCATGCGAACAGCAGTGCGCTACAACCGCTTTGTGTGTAGTTGTATGACAGTACACGCCATCTGTCATTTTGTGTAATCCGTCTGCTTGTACCTTAGATGAGCACAACCGCTACACGAGACCTACGTCGTCTTACGAAAAACGATGTCACCTCTTTCGTATGAATGTGCTACCGTATTTGTTTGTTTTACCTTTGACCGAGCATACGCTTTGGTCGCCTAAGAGCACGATAAAGGAGAACATTATGCGAGACACTATTGTCACCCGCCGTACATTCACAAAAGGTATTGCAACAGCCACCGTAGCCGCCATTGCAACAAGCACACTTGGCCTCACTGGTTGCAGTAGCGAAAGCGACAGTAGTAGCACTTCATCCGACGATTCGACTACCTATAAGATCGGTGTGTTACAGCTTACTGAGCACACAGCACTTGATGCAGCAAACACCGGTTTTGTCTCGGCTCTTGATGAGGCAGGCATTAACTATGACATTGATCAGCAAAACGCCCAAAATGATCAATCTGCCTGTCAAACCATTGCAACCAAGTTCGTCAACGATGGCTGCGATCTTATCTTGGCTATCGGAACACCTGCCGCACAAGCTGCTGCTGGCGCAACCACTGATATTCCCATTGTTGGCACTGCCATTACCGACTTTGCCGAAAGTGGTTTGGTTGCAGACAACGATGCCCCAGGCGGTAATGTAACTGGGTCTTCCGACATGAACCCAGTAGAAGATCAAATAGCCCTACTGCAGGAGCTTTTGCCCGACGCGAAGACAATTGGTCTGCTTTACTGCACTGCCGAATCAAACTCCGTGGTACAAATTGCTTTAGCAGAGGCAGTACTCGATGAAGCAGGTCTCTCCTATACCCGATATACCGTGTCAAGCTCAAATGAAATACAACAAGTAGTTGAGTCAATGGTGGGTAAAGTAGATGCTGTCTATGCCCCGACTGACAACACTATCGCAGCCGGTATGACCACAGTTGCCATGGTCGCCAACGAGAACGGTTTACCAGTAATCTGCGGAGAAGAAGGCATGGTTCAAAATGGCGGTTTAGCGTCGGTAAGCATCAACTATGAAGAGTTAGGGTATCGCGCGGGTGAAATGGCTCTTGAAATTCTTACCGAAGGCACCGATCCGGCTGAAATGCCTATCGAGAGCATGTCGGCTGATGAGTGTGACTTGGTATACAACCAAGATACTGCCGATCTTCTTGGTGTCGACGTCTCAAGTCTTGCTGAGCAAGGTGGCACAGACGTATCAGCTTAGACACTATCCCAACACACACTAATGCACACAGCCTTCATCTCTGAGATTGTGTTGCACCTATACGTTGTTTGAGATATCAAGGCCTGCTCGCACTCTGTGCAGGCCTTGTTTCGCTCAGCTTCACATATACTAAACTTCACTAAAATCCCCATACACTAAACGAGATAAACTGAATAAAGCTTATAAAACTGAGTAAAGCTGCAGAGAGCCCAAGCACGGATTTGCGCGAAATACCGAGCCCTTCCTGCTGCCGCGACACTTTTGTGTGCTAGACTGATAGTTCGTTTGCGCGTTATCGCGGCGCTGCTTTCGTAGAACAGCGTTGTAGCAAACATGGTATAACGCGCGTCCTAATACAAAAGAAGGAGACAACATGGGTCTTGCCCTACTTGGCGCCGTATCCCAAGGCATCCTCTGGGGCATTATGGTACTTGGCGTGTTTATCACCTTCAAGCTACTCAACATTGCCGATTTGACAGTAGACGGTAGCTTCGCTTTAGGTGGAAGCGTGTGTGCTGTACTTGTTGTCGCCGGATGCAATCCGTTTCTTGCTATTTTAGCCGCCATGCTTGCCGGTATGGCAGCTGGTGCTGTCACGGGATTTCTCCACACCGTATTTAAGATACCCGCCATTCTTGCTGGCATTCTTACACAAATTGCCCTGTGGTCCATCAATTTACGCATCATGGGCAAATCTAACACCCCACTGTTGCAAAACGAGACCATTTTTTCTTGGGCAACAAATCTCAGTGGTCTTTCAACCAACCTCAGTAGTGTGTGTGTTGGGCTTGTCGTAGCCATTATCGTCATTGCCTTACTATATTGGTTTTTCGGCACTGAAATAGGGTCAGCCTGTCGAGCCACAGGTAACAACGAAGCCATGGTGCGAGCCCTTGGCGTAAACACAAAATTTACCAAGATGATTGCTCTTGTGCTCTCGAATGGATTGGTGGGACTGTCAGGCGGGCTTATTTGCGAAAGCCAAAAATATGCCGACATTGGCATGGGAACTGGTGCCATCGTTATTGGATTAGCCGCTATCGTCATTGGAGAAGTGTTATGGCGTCTACTACCCTTCGCTAAAATGCATGCCTTCGGAGGACTGCTAGCATCTGCTGTGGTTGGTTCTATTGTGTACTTTCTCATCCGCGCCATCGTATTGCAACTTGGTATGGATGCCAACGACATGAAGCTTTTGTCGGCTATCATTGTTGCATTAGCTCTATGTACCCCGGTGATATGGGAGAAATACCAACTGAAACGTATGTATAAAAAGTCTTTATTACCGGAGGGAAGGAAGTAGACCATGTTAAAACTTGACGGGGTCTGCAAGACCTTCAACCGAGGAACTGTTAACGAAAAAAAAGCTCTTTCCAACGTTAAACTTACTCTTGCAAAGGGTGATTTTGTAACCGTTATTGGCGGTAACGGAGCAGGTAAATCAACACTTATGAATATGATTGCCGGCGTCTACCCCATTGATGCTGGTGTGATTGAGTTAGACGGAAAAGATATTTCTTTACTTTCGGAGTCTGCACGTGCAAGCTATCTTGGTCGCGTTTTTCAAGACCCCATGATGGGAACTGCAGCCGATATGCAAATCATCGAAAACCTTGCCATGGCAAAGCGTCGCGGACGAAGGCGTACTCTGCGCTGGGGTGTCACCAAGGCAGAGCGAGAAGAATATGCCGAACGCCTTGCCTCACTTGGATTAGGCCTAGAAAAGCGCATGGCTACCAAGGTGGGTCTACTTTCTGGTGGGCAACGTCAAGCACTAACGCTTCTTATGGCAACCCTTACCGAGCCAAAACTACTTCTACTAGACGAACATACGGCAGCACTTGACCCCAAGACAGCAAGCAAGGTTCTTAAACTTACCGACCATATTGTGACCGAGCGCAACTTAACAGCCATCATGGTAACGCACAATATGAACGATGCCATTCGTATGGGTAATCGCCTTATCATGATGCATGAGGGTACTATCACCTACGATGTATCTGGAGAAGAAAAGGCATCATTAACTGTTACTCAGCTGCTGGAAAAATTCGAAGAGGCCACCGGGACAGAGTTCGCTAACGATCGTATGTTGCTCGGCTAAATCTGTCCACCACCACATCTACCGGAACAGATTTGTCAGCGCAGAATACAGTAAGCTTGTCCACACAAGGCGACTCGCACAAAACACAAATAGCGAACACCGAATCCAATTTTTTCTCCCTACGCAGTATATTCTTTGGTAATATACGTTTTTGTGTCCAGTGTAGTGCACGCAACACAATGGTGTTGCAAGGCTGCAGACGAGGCTGCACTTTAGCTTGCGAGACACTGGACGGCCGTCATGGTCCATGGAGCACAAATCCTGACGCTCCTGTATGCATCTGTTCCTTATATGGATGATGCAGCTGCAAAGCGCTTACCACTTACAGCTACCGTGACAGCTTGCCGTCCAACTTGTTTTTCATTCTCGCACTCTTGCCTTCTGCATTTCTTACTACACCCCTCAATAAGGATTGATAGCAAGCAAAGGAGCAGGTCAAACAGATGGCAAACATCAAAAGTCAAAAGAAGCGTATCCTTACCAATGAAAAAGCGCGTATGCGCAATCGCGCGGTGAAATCCGCACTTAAAACTGCCACACGGCACGTTAAGGATGCCGTTGCCGAAAAAGACGGGGCAAAAGCTTATACTGCTGCACTTGCCGCGTGTCGTCTTATGGATAAAGCGGTAAGTAAGGGTGTTATTCACAAAAACCAGGCCGCAAACCGTAAGAGCGGTATTATGAAGCTTGCCAATACCGTTGTGACCGACGCTGATCGCGCAGCTTATGTAAAACCCGAACCAAAGCAGCAAAAGACCGGCTCGAAAAAAGCCGCACGCAAGGCCGAGCGCATTGCTGCCATGAAGGCTGCCTCTCAGGAGAAGGCAAAGCGTCGCGAAAAGACTCTCAAGGCTGAAGCTGCAGCCGCAAAACGCAAGGCACAAGCAGCTGCAGAAGCAGCTCAGGCTGAAGCAGAGACTGCAGAAGCAGCTCAGGCTGAAGCAGAGACTTCAGAAGCAGCTACCGAAAGCGAGACAGCTTCCGAATAGCTTTAAGCTCTGATGCCTGCTCTTAGATAACTGAAGAGCAGGCATCACACAGGGCGTGGCAGAGCTTCGCCCTTTTGCTTTTTCAGCTCGTTGCTTGTTCTACATTACACGTACTTATTCTTCCCGCACGCTACATCTTTATACGCATTGATGCGTGTACCTTTATCTTTATTTGTGCGGCGCAACGGTATTAAGCAACCACAGCTGAAAAGTTTTGTCAGGATCAGTCCCGCTTTTCATAGCACATTCAGTATCACGCGATGCTGACAAAGCACGTCGCAGCTCAAAATCAGAAAAGTTGTGTGCCCAGCCGAAAAGATTGCGAACACGCCACTCAGGCTGCGCTAACTCTGATGCAAGTTGTGCTTGTTCACCGCGTGTTCCAAGCGATTTTGCGCAGATAAGCTCTCGCAAGCGCGTCGTGCACGTAACAATCAGTCGAAATGATGAACCTGCTTTCATGGCAGCAAACATAGAAAGACACGCAGCAATATCGCGTGCTGCAAAGGCATTGGCAAACTCCCAGGTCTTCGGCTCGTTTGAACGCTTAACCAGTAAGACAAGCTCGGCATCGCCAACTGTATCGCCTCCCACATGCGCAAGCGCAATACGTCGCAATTCAGAGTCAAGACTTATAGTATTTTCCCCCACAAGTTCAATGAGCTTTTCAGCAGCAGACGCGCTGAGCACAACACCATGCTCTTTACCAAGGGCGCGTACTGTCTGAGCAAGGTCTCGTCGCTTTTGTGGCGCACAGTCAATAATCGCACTTGCCCCTAATGCTGCAACCGCCTTATAGAGACGCGTGTTTTTTGCAAGCTTTTCCGCCACAAGACACAATACCGTCGTCTGACAAGGAGTTGCTAAATATGTAATTAGGTCTTCTGAGTCAGCCTTCCGCAGACGATCAACTTTGGTCACCTCAACAAGACGAATGGGTGAGGCAAACGGAAATATATTGCAGGCTTGTACAATCTCACTGCCTGCTACGCCATCACCAGACAAGGAATCAAAATTAAAAGAAAGATCCCCAAGAGCTGCAACACGCTCACGCAGTCGCTTAATTACGATCTTGCGCTTTAATTCATCTTCACCCACAATCAAATAAGCAGGTAGTAATTGAGATTGTTCACGCGAGCTAGCCATACTGACTATTCTATCGCATAGAAACAACTTCAATGCGATCGGAGAAAAAACGGCAGGTAACATCCCCTGCTTCATCGGTGCGAAAGATGGCACACCCCACTCCCTCAAGCGCTTCAAGTGTTTCCGTTGCGGGATGTCCATAGCGATTGTATGCCCCAACACTTATAAGAGCGATACGAGGCGCAAGCATCTCGGCAATTTCAGCATCAATGGCTGCTCGTGAACCGTGGTGTCCCACCTTATATACATCTATATCATCAATACGATTGCTCGCAAGCAGAGCTTCAAGTTGTTCTCCTTCAGCATCTCCGACCAGAAGTGCCGTCCAGGTGTCCTTTCCATCATCAGAACCGCGACTTTTGCGCTCATACGACACAAGCAAACAAAGACTGTCGGCATTACCTCCTTCATCCACAAAACTATCGGGCCATATCACAGCAAGGCTAAAGCGGCCAACTTGCAGACAATCCCCTACCGAGAGCCCTTCAACAACAGGCGCCACTTCTTGTGCTACAGCTCGCAAGTTACTACATGAATCACAGGTGCATGACAAAGCATTTTGAGCAAGCAGTACGCGCTTGATTTCAACAGCATTGCCAAGAGCATTCAGCGAGCCGCAATGGTCATCATCACCATGAGTGATGATGACCGCATCAAGTTGTACGATGCCATGACGAGCAAGCGCAGCCAACACATCAGTATCATTAGTTCCGGTATCCACTAGCACTGCTGCACCAGCGCTTCTTACTAAAATGGCATCTCCCTGTCCAACATCAAGGGCTACAATTTCATCGGCTGCAAAAAGCGAAAGCAAGCCTATAACAATGAGAGCAACTCCTACACATGCTCCCGATAAGGCAAACAATGCTCGTCGGGAAAACAAGGGCCACACCTTCCACAACAGAGCTGCAATTCCCACCGTAACTACCACAGCTAATTCTGTACTTACTGAAGCAGGAATGCAGGCAAACGGCAGGGATGCAAAAAATCGTGCTGTAAAAATAAGAGCCTCAGCAAAAGGAAGTGCAGGAATAAGCATGATGTACGCTGCTTCTGGAATAACAAGGGATATTAAAGAGCCAAGCAAGCCTAATGCACACGCGCCACTAAACAGAGGTCCTGCCACTATGTTTGCCGGAAGCGACACTAACGGAATCTGAGCAAACACCGCAGCGGACAGCGGAGTTGAACCAATGCTAGCTGCTCCTGTTAGGGTAGCAGCATCGCGTGCTGATGCAGGAAGATGCGGCACAAGTGCTGTTGCCCACGCTCGCATTAAAGGTGCAAACAAAACGATGCTTGCTGTTGAACTTGCAGATAAAGCAAAAGAAACCGAAACGGCACAACTGGGATCAACGACAATAAGAGCAATGATACAAATTCCTAAAGCGTTAGCAGATGCCCCTCGGCGCCCTGCAAACACCGAGGCCAATCCACAGATGGTCATGAGTGCAGCTCGCACGGCTGATATTGGCATACCAGAAACAACCAAATAGGCCATTATAAGCGCACCGTTCACGGTAACAACACTACGCACTCCAAGAGGCAAGGTACGCAGAGCACATGCCGCAAGCCCCGCAATAAGCGAAAGGTGAGATCCGGATACGGCTATCACATGTGCTAAGCCCGATGTCTTAAATGCGTCATATACGTTTGTTTGATCGAGTGCACCACGGTATCCACAAGCAAGTGCTGCAACTGCACTGCGTGCTTCATATGACCCTGGTCCTTCCAAAATTATGTCAATTGCAGCATTGCGTATGCTCACAAGCGGACGAGAGGCCATCTCAGGACGAGAAAAACTTATACCTGTAACGTCGATACTTCCAACAATGCCTTGCGCAAGTAAATTGGTGCGCGTCTGTTCGCTTGGAGCCTTAATGGTAGCCCGAACTTGAACGGTATCGCCATAACGCACATCTGTATCTACATCAAGATAGGCACGAAGCTTATAAACTGTTCCATCGGGAGCCACTGCATTGACAAGACAGGATTGCCCATAAGATGTGTGCGAGGCGTCAGCCATGGCAACAATCTTATAATCTGTATATCCACGTGCAACTGCCGAGCTTGCACTTGTCTGTACATAGACGCCTGTTGAAAACCCTAACGCCACACCAAGCGAAACACCAATAGCACAAGCAAGAAGAGTTCCCTTATGCCTCTTAGTAATAAACGCTATCGCGCTTAGAATAAGCGCAAGAATAAGTGCGCAAAGCGAGGCGAGCATGTCAGTATGAGACGATAGATTTGGCGCACAAAAAAGCGCAGCTGCACAAGCAAGCCATAAACCTAAAGCAGCAAAAGCAATAGGAGGAATTGATGGCCGAATGGGCATAGATGAATATCTATCCATGCCCATTCCCGTACCAAACATCCCATCGAATGCCGAAGTATTATCACGCTTAGAGGCTGCGTGTACACTGTCCTTCGTTGTAGTATGCACAGCATAGTTTTGCTTGCTGTACGAAACAGATTTTTGCCGTACGCTGTGTAGCAGCCGCTTTTGCCCCCAGCCCCAATGATGGTGTTTCATACGCAGATCAGATCGGCAAGCTGCTCGTATTTTTTATCCCCAATACCCGATACTCGCTTCAAATCTTCTTTACTTGTAAAAGGACCGTTTTGCTCGCGATCGGCAACAATCTTTTCGGCAGTTGTCGCTCCGATACCAGGTAGAGTATCAAGTTCAGTCACTGTTGCCGTATTGATATTGATAAGCCCAGTTCCTGATGAAGTAGTATCCGTTGTACCTGTTGTTACAGTATCCTCAAGAGAGGGGACAGCAATCTGCTCACCATCAAATACAATGCGTGCAAGATTAACGCTATCTACTGATGCATCCTCAGTAAAACCGCCAGCCGCATCAATAGCTGCAGCCACGCGTGAATCTTCTGGAAGCTCATAAAGCCCAGGCGCGCAGACCGCCCCGCTCACATGTACATAGATTGTTTCTGGCTGAACATCAGACGAGGAAGCTACTACATCTTGAACGTTTTCTGCTGTTGCCTCGGAAGAGTTGATCGAAAAGGCTGTCTCGGCTGACACTGTTCTTGCTCCAACAATAACGACAACAATAAGAGCAATTATCACAACACCGCACACGACAGGTCGATCTTGTACCGCAGTCGCAAGCTTCCTTACATCCACAACGCCACCTCCCTTTAACAATACCTCACCGTAGATGACCCATCTTGACAGTGTGTTGCTCTCAGCATTTCATGAAGCATTTATACCTATATCACACACCGTGCATACAGCATGCAGTGTTCATGTGGCGTACTTGTCAAAATGGAAATGTATTCGCTCTTTCGACTATAGATCAGCTGACTCATAACAACGTGTTCGATAAAGATTAGTGTTCGAATGAAAAATCAGCCTTGTTATAGATATGCACAGACTTCTGGATGTGGTACAACACTTGCTTGACGTCATGGTTTTGACTGGCCAATAACAAAATAGAAGGCTATAGGCAACCATATAACCGTCTGCTCAGTATTGTTGCAAACTTACCTTATATGGCGTGGGAGCATCACAAAGCGCAAACACTTGTGCTTATATGTTAAACGTTTTTTGACATGCGACGATAAGCTGCGCAAGCATAGTCTCTCACTTCAGCCTCATCCATAATGTGTGTAATCCAATCCTCATATGGATATGCCGCCTCGGCTTGTTCAACAGCAGCAAGCTTTGCATGAGTTTCCGGATTTCGCGGCATGAAGAGCGTACAGCAATCAGGAGCATCTTGGGATGATAACTCAAAACTACCAAGGGCTTGTGCCTCGGAAATAATGTCTATTTTGTCAGTACCAATAAGAGGACGAAAGACTGGCATAGACACCACAGCATCAGTTGCACGAATATTGTCAAGGGTTTGAGAGGCTACTTGCCCTAAGCTCTCCCCTGTCACCAGGGCACCAGCACGTTCCTGCTTAGCAATACCCTCAGCAACACGAAACATAAGACGACGATACAAAATAACACGCAACGCAGGTGGGCAACTCAAAGCAATTTTTCGCTGATAGTCACCAAAAGGAATAGTGTAAACACGTGCGATGCAGCCTGATTGTTCAAGCACGCGTGCAATATCATCTACCACATATTCGCTGGTATCAGCAGTTTGAGGACGTCCCGAAAAATGCACACCGATACACACTGCACCTCGTCGTGCAAGACGCCATAGTGCCACCGGAGAATCAATACCAGACGACAACAAGCCCACTACCACACCTGATGATCCAACCGGTAAACCACCAATACCACGCACACTATGTGCATACAGATACGCTGCCCCCTGCACCGCCTCACAACCCACTACTACATCAGGGTCTTTCATCTTTACAACCATGTTTGGAAAGGCCTTTAACAGATGAGCCCCAATCAGGCAGTTCATATCCATGGATGACACCGAAAAATCTGTGTGATTGCGTCGTGCAGCCACCTTGAAGGAAGTGGCGTTTTCTACTTCACAAAGCGCTTTATACGCGGCTTCGGCCATAACTGCAAGATCAAGTTCGCAGGTGAACCCGCATGACACGCGCGCAACACCAGGAACTCGTGCAATACGATCAGCAAGCGTGCACATGCGCTTATAGTCAACCTGACTGCGCAGAGGTACACACAAACGCCCAGAAATGCGCTTGATAGCCGCAACAGGTTCTTCAGATAGCAACGCCTCGATATTTTTTAAGAGACGCATCTCAAAGTTTGTGCGGTTTTTTCCCTTGAGTCCAATCTCGTGATAATGAACAAGACAGACGCGCTGAAAATCAGACATATGTTACTAATGATTAGCTAGATCAATTGAGGTCGGATCGCAAGAAACGTCCCCGCGTGCGATCTCGCCAAAAGCAATGGTTAAGGGCTTTGTTTCATTTGCGCGTGCAATTTCAACAGCAGTTTGCAACTGAATTGCACGGTCACGCTGACCACGCATCATATCGTTAATATCGTGTGCACGTTTGGCTGCAAGTGCACACAGTAAAAAACGGTCGTTGTCGGTCTTGTCAAGCAGTACATCAATTTTCGGGTCAATAATACTCATAGTGTCTTACTGAAGCCTTTCCGTATGAGACGCGATATACGAGATAAGCTCGGTAGTCGCCTGCTCAATGTCATCATTTATCAAGCGTTTATCATACTCCATTTTGTGAGAAAGCTCCACTTTTGCCGCAGCAAGACGCTGTGCAATAGCTTCATTAGTTTCAGCGCCACGTTTGCGCAGACGTGTCTCAAGTTCTTCCAAAGACGGTGGTTCAATAAACACAAATACAGCATCTGGAGCCTTATATCGTATTTGAAACGCCCCCTGAACATCAATTTCAAGAATAACGTTTTCTCCTGCTAACAAATGCTGTTCAACTAGCGCACGCAGCGTGCCGTAGCAGTGTCCCGAGTACTGTGCCCAATCTAGAAAACCGTCTTCGGCAATGAGCTTACGAAAGCGCTCGGGTGAAAGAAAATAATAATTAACGCCATCAACTTCGCCTGGTCGAGGCGCACGAGTAGTTGCCGAAATTGACAGCCAGCATTGAGGCACAGCGGCGCACAGACGTTCTAATAAGGTCCCCTTGCCTACACCTGAAGGCCCTGATACAACAAACAACTGCCCTTTGCCCACGTGTTTAACCCAAGCGCTCAAGCAGTGCAGCCTGCTGACGCTCTCCTAGTCCTCGCAAACGACGACTCTCGGCAATTTGGAGTTCTTTCATAACCTTTTCCGCTTTTGCTTTGCCAAAACCAGGCAAGGTCTCAATAAGCGTTGATACCTTCATACGGCCGACAATGGGATCATCTCGCATTGCAAGAACATCGGCAAGAGAAAGCTTCTTGTTTTTGAGGTCTTCGCGAATTTCTGCACGCTTAGTTCGCGCCACTTTTGCTTTTTCAAGAGCAGCCCGGCGCTCGTCTGCAGTCAGCTGGGGGATGGCCATCGCACCTCTCCTTCACTTACGATACCCGTATCGGTTGCTCATCGATTGCGAAAGATCACACGGGCGTCTTGTACACATAACCCACATACAATTTAATACTTCATTATAGTATAGAAAGAAAACTCTCGCTGTAAGTAGTCCAAATTTGTTGTAAAAATACAGGGATTCATCGAAAACGCATCTTGTCTACGTGATAAAACCGCAACATATGCTCACTTTTGCTTATGCGCCTATCGTAGCACTTATACAAGCGATTCAACAATGGCATTATAGGCAGCACGGGGATCTTCTGCCTGCGTTATAGGGCGACCGATAACAATATGAGAAGCCCCTGCCGCAAATGCCTGCATAGGCGTTGCAACACGGCTTTGATCCGTCATATCGCTGCCAACAGGGCGCACACCAGGAGTCACAATAAGCGCATCAGATCCAAGAGAGTCTCTGAGCATAGAGGCCTCTTGAGGAGATGCCACAACACCTGCAAGACCGGATATGCGCGCTTGTGTAGCAAGGTGTAGTACTTGATCGGTCATAGTATTTGCGCAGCCTATGTCTGCAAGATCGACATCAGACATGCTGGTAAGCACGGTTACAGCAAGTAGGGCTGGTGGAGCTATATGGTGACTCTGGGCCGCACGAAATGCCCCACGACAAGCCGCTTCCATCATGGCACGCCCCCCTGCGGCATGTACAGTAAGAAGATCAGCACCACAAGCTGCAATGGCCGCTGCTGCACCTTCGACCTGATGTGGAATGTCGTGTAGCTTAAGGTCTAAAAATACATGGAAACCATACTGCTTCAAATCAGCAATGATAGAAGGACCGTACGCATAAAAAAGCGTCATACCAATTTTGATCCACGATGCACATCCTTGTAGTTTCTGGGCAAGATCACAAGCCTCATCACGCTCACAGTCAAGTGCAACAATGATGCGCCGATCAGGAGAAATATCGGCAAAGTTGTTTAGCATATTAAGCCTCCAATCAGCTCTTTTACATCACGCACTCCTTGGTCTTGACAGTAGCACTCAATTCCTTGTACCACATCAAGGGCAGCATGCGGATGAGTAAAACTTGCTGTACCAACGGCAACTGCTGTGGCTCCCGCAAGCATAAATTCAACAGCATCAGTTCCCGATGTAATGCCCCCCATTCCCAGAATGGGTATCTTTACCGCTTTTGAGCACTCCCACACCATACGCAAAGCAACAGGTTTTATCGCAGGGCCTGAAAGTCCTCCTACAATACGAGCAAGCAGGGGACGACGTGTTCGTGCATCTATTGCCATACCAAGAATAGTATTGATAAGAGAGAGAATATCGGCACCGCTAGCCTCAGCCGCACGTGCTATCTCAGTTATATCGGAGACATTAGGTGTCAGTTTTGCAATCAAAGGACGTGTGCTTACCTTGCGACAAGCGGCAATCACCCTTTCGGCTCCTTGGACACTGCATCCAAATGACATACCACCTGCGTCAACATTAGGACATGAAATATTAAGTTCATAAGCAGAACAGACATCCACTTCTTCAAGTGCTTCAATAACCGCGACATATTCGTCAACGCTATGTCCGCCTACATTCACAATAACCGGTACATCCATGCTAGTAAGCCATGTCAGATCACCTTCAATCAGCGCATGCACACCCGGATTTTGTAGGCCAATTGAATTAAGCATACCTGCCGGCGTTTCAGCGATGCGTGGGCTGTTATTTCCCTCCCATTCATGAAGTGACACACCCTTAGTAGTAATCGCTCCAAGAAGGGATATATCGAAAAAATCGGCGTACTCACGTCCTGCCGCAAAGGTTCCCGATGCCACAGTAACCGGGTTTTTCATAGACAGTCCCGCAAGGTTGACAGAAAGATCAATGGCTGTCATGACCACACCACCTCTTGCGCATCAAAGACTGGTCCGTCAACGCAGGCACGCTTCTTACCAGAAGTTGTATCAACAACACACGACAGACAAGCTCCGATACCACATGCCATACGCCGTTCTAACGACACCTGACATGACACACCGTCACGCACGCACATAGTTGCAATAATATGCATCAGCGCCTCGGGGCCACAAACGGCAACATGTTTATAGGCCTTTGTTGCAAGCAATTCTTCTACAAGGGACACACACGATCCTTTGTACCCGTAACTGCCATCATCGGTTGCACAGAGAGGATTGTGTCCCAATAAACGTTCATAGCGTACTCGACTGACAAGCATAGAAGCTGTTTGAGCGCCAAGTACCACCTCAACACGTTTGCCTAGATTACACAGCTGCTCACATAGCAGATAGAGTGGCGCAGAACCCACACCACCACCTACTAACAAAACTCCCTCATCTGTTGTAGGAAGCTTCCACGACGAACCGATAGGACCCATGATGGCAAGCTGTGTACCGATAGGTAAGTCTGCCAAATGTTGAGTACCTATGCCAACTACTTGATAGAGCAACTCGACAGTGCCGGTGTTGGCATCACATGTATAGACAGAAAAGGGCCGTCGCAAAATATGCTGACCTAAACTAGGTATAAGCAGATGCACAAACTGTCCAGGTTTAATGAGCTGCGTCAAGACGGGTACAGAAAGGGTAAGCTCAAAAAGACGCGGCCCGACCTGCTGCGAGCTTACAATATGTGCAGTGCATTCCTGTATCGGCGTTCTTAACCCTCCCACTGTGCCACATCCTGTATTGCTATGACACCAAGCTTGCGTGAATGACATACTTCCATTCCGGCAACCAGTGCCTGAGCGCCAGCAAGCGTTGTAACGTGGGTTATTCCATGACGTACTGCCGCCGAGCGAATTGCATAACCATCCCCTCGTGTACGATTACCGAAAGGAGTATTTACAATAAGGGTGATTTCGCCTGAAGCAATACGATCAACAACGTTTGAACCGCCCTCGTGAATCTTTCCTATCTCTTCACAGTCAATACCACTGCCGCGCAAGATGTGTGCTGTGCCACTGGTAGCCACGATAGAAAAGCCAAGTTGCTGAATATCGCGGACAATCGAAGTGATGAACCGCTTGTCTCGATCACACACCGAAATGAAAGCAGCTCCGCCTTGTGGCAATGAGTAGTCAATAGCAAGCTGCGTTTTGGCAAAAGCCTCAGGGAAGTTGCGTGCAATACCCATGACCTCACCAGTTGATTTCATCTCAGGTCCAAGCACGATGTCGGCACCAGGGAAACGCCCAAATGGCATGACGGCTTCTTTCACACAGAAATACTCAAGCCGTCGCTCATCATCTGGTAGACCCAGTTGGGCAAGTTTCTCTCCCGCCATAATACGAGCAGCAATTTTGGCAAGCGGAACACCTGTAGCCTTCGATACGAAGGGCACGGTGCGACTTGCCCGTGGATTTGCTTCAATGACATAGATGATTTGATCCTTAATGGCAAACTGTATATTGATCAACCCAACAACACCTAAGCGACGCGCCAAGCGTCGTGCAATTGAGCGAAGCTGCACAACAATGGCTTCTGAGAGCGAAAATGGAGGTGTGCAACAAGCAGAGTCCCCTGAGTGAATACCGGCCATCTCTATATGTTCCAGCACACCACCCACATAAACATCTTCGCCATCGCAAAGCGCATCAAGATCAACCTCGATAGCTCCTTCAAGGAAGCGATCAAGATAGATCGGATGTTCCGGAGAAACACGAACAGCCTCACCCATAAATCGTTCCAATTCGGCAGCGTCATACACGATAGCCATGCCGCGCCCACCAAGCACATAACTGGGACGCACGAGCAGCGGAAAACCAATGCGATCGGCTACACGACATGCGTCTTCAAAGGTTGATGCCATACCAGCCGCCGGATACGCAATACCCAACTCATTAAGTACTTCGGAGAATCGATCGCGATCTTCTGCAAGGTCAATAGCCTCAGGTGAGGTTCCCATGATAGGCACTCCAGCTTGGGCAAGCATGCGAGCAAGCTTGAGTGGTGTTTGCCCTCCTAATGTGACAATTACGCCATCAGGCTTCTCAACATCTACAATATCCATCACGTCTTCGAAGGTTAGTGGTTCGAAGTAGAGCTTGTCAGAAGTGTCATAGTCGGTGGAAACGGTCTCGGGATTACAGTTGACCATGATTGTTTCATACCCAGCATCTGATAAGGCATAACTTGCATGTACACAACAGTAATCAAACTCAATACCTTGCCCAATACGATTCGGACCAGCACCAAGAATTACAACACACTTGCATTTCTGTAAGGAAACTTCAGACTCATCGGCATCATAGGTCTTGTAATGATACGCCGTTGTACTTGCAAACTCTGCAGCACAGGTATCAACCGTTTTAAAGGCAGGTGCTACACCACAAGATAGTCTTTTGATGCGTACCGCATGCTCATCGCTATTTATCAACGTTGCAATCTGAATATCGGAAAGACCATAGCGCTTCACAACACGAAAAGCGTCAGCGTCAAGATCATCAAGGTGCACTCCCCGCAGGTTTTCTTGCACTTGTACCATATCTGCCATACGAGCAACAAACCACGGGTCAACTTTGGTTAGTTCTGCCACCATATTAACTGACCATCCACGCCTTAGTGCCTCTGCCATATACCAAACACGCTCGGCAGTTGGACGAGTAAGACAGGAAGTCAGTTCTTCATCGGTGCCAGCCTCGCAAGTAAGCGTCTTTCCATCGACACCTAAACCAGCACGCCCATCCTCAAGCGAACGAAGTGCCTTGCCAAGCGCCTCTTCAAAGGTGCGTCCGATAGCCATAGCTTCACCAACAGCCTTCATGCGCGTAGTGAGCGTATTATCGGCACCTGCAAATTTCTCGAAAGCGAAACGGGGCACCTTAACGACACAGTAGTCAATGCTCGGCTCAAAACAAGCCGGTGTCGCCTTGGTAATGTCGTTGATGATCTCATCAAGGGTATAGCCCAGTGCTAGACGTGCTGCTGCCTTAGCTATAGGAAAACCTGTTGCCTTTGATGCAAGAGCTGAAGAGCGTGACACGCGCGGGTTCATCTCGATAACAACCATACGCCCGTCGCACGGATTGATGGCAAACTGTACGTTTGAACCGCCTGTTTCAACACCAATCTCTTCAAGGATGGCAAGTGAGGCAACGCGCATGCGCTGGTATTCAATGTCAGAAAGCGTTTGAGCAGGAGCCACGGTAATTGAGTCTCCCGTGTGTACCCCCATGGCATCGAAGTTTTCAATGGAGCAGACAATAATGCCATTGCCGGCACTATCACGCATAACTTCCATCTCATATTCTTTCCAGCCCTCGATGCTTTCTTCTACAAGCACCTCGCCGGCTGGTGATAGTTCAATGCCTTGCGCTACGATACGGATTAACTCCTCTTCGTTGTGCGCAATACCACCTCCGGCACCACCAAGCGTAAAGCTGGGGCGCAACACAACGGGATACCCCAAATCAGCAATGATACGCTTAGCATCTTCAACCGAATAGGCATAGCCACTGCGCGCGGTCGCGACTCCAATAGCAGCCATAGCCTCGTTGAACTTTTTGCGATCTTCTCCCCGCTCGATAGCACCAAGATCACAGCCAATCATCTCTACACCGTAGCGCTTAAGTACGCCTGAGCGCGCAAGTTCAACAGCAACATTTAAGGCTGTTTGGCCACCTAATGTAGGTAACAATGCATCGGGGCGCTCTTGCTCGATAATCTTCTCCACAAATTCGGGCGTAATGGGTTCAATATAGGTACGGTCAGCTAAGCCCGGATCAGTCATGATGGTAGCTGGATTCGAGTTCACTAAAATAGTGCGGTAACCTTCAGCGGAAAGCACCTTACACGCCTGAGCACCCGAATAGTCAAACTCACATGCCTGCCCAATAACAATAGGACCAGACCCGATAATAAGAACGGATTTGATATCTGTACGCTTTGGCATTAGTGATCCCCTTTTGTGCGTCCAAATTCCCAGCCAACAAGACGATCTTGGGCTATATCAATATCAAGATAGTCCGCACGCCCATCCATAAGATACGCAAACGCCGTAAACAGATAGTGCGCGTCAGTAGGACCTGCTGAGGCTTCGGGGTGGTATTGCACCGAAAAAGCTGGGATATCAAGACATGCAATACCCTCTGGCGTACCGTCGTTGAGATTTGCATGGGTAATTTGAATACGCCCAACTTGACTATTATGCATGATGGGAGCAATGGTGTGTTGAGCCCAAACGCGACAATCGTCACTTGCCTCACTGATGCCGCCCGACTCTACAGAGATAATCG
>CAZXOF010000008.1:0-26180 GCA_964642255.1 uncultured Eggerthellaceae bacterium
CATCGCATTTGCCCCGGCACTTGGCCCAACCGCTGGCGGTATCATCGTTGATTCAACAAGCTGGCATATTATGTTTTTCATCGTATCAGGTCTCGCGCTTGTCGATATTGTCTTTGCTTTTGTCTTCCTTATAAAGGTGACAGAAGGTAATGCGGATACCCCTGCACTTGATCGCATTTCTATTATGCTTTCTACCTTGGGTTTCGGTACGATGCTCTTCGGATTCAGCACTATTGGCTCCTATGGACCCACCCCGATTGCCTTGGTGCCCATCGCTATTGGCGTGATCATTTTGGTGTTCTTTTTTCGCCGCCAACTCACTCACGAAAATCCCATGTTGCGCGTCCAGGTGCTTGCAAACCGTCGTTTTGCCATTGGAACGTTTATTGGCATGATTGTTCAAGCGTCCATCATGGCAAATGCCGTACTTATCCCTATTTACGTACAAGAGCTCTGTGGCTATTCGGCAACAATATCAGGACTTGTTATGTTGCCTGGCGCCATTCTCATGGGCATTATGGGACCAGTTGCTGGACGTATCTTTGACACACGAGGACCGCGCGGTATGGCCATTGTGGGAACCAGTCTTTTTGCCTCAGCAACACTGGCTATTGCCTTTTTCCTTACAACCTCAACCAGCATGATTGTCTATAGCGCCATTATTGCTGTTCGCAATATTGCCATGGCACTCATCAATATGCCTATTACCACCTGGGGTATGAATGCGCTCGATGACAAACTTATCAGTCACGGCAATGCCGTTAATAACACCATCCGTCAGGTTGCTGGCTCGCTGGGTACAGCTATCGTTGTATCGGTGTACTCAATTGTCGGCAATACGTATGCTGAAACACTTGGAGCAACCCAAGCAAGTATGCTTGGAATTAATATTGCGTTTGGCGTGCAAGCTATACCGTGTCTTATAGCGATTGGTGTAGCCGTCTTTATGATTAAAGAAAAAGCTGGAGATTCAAAAGAAAGCGATCCGCAAAATGAACGTCGTAACGCTGTTGAAGCAATTATGCATCGCGATGTGTATCTGGTTTCCTTCGATGCAACCGTTGCTGATGCAGTTAGAATGTTTGTTGAACACAGTATCAGCGCCGTGCCGATTATAGATAAACAAGGTCACATTGTAGGAGCCATCTCAGACGGCGACGTGCTACGTGCCCTGTCGAATAGGGGAAGCACTTTTGTTGATCCTATCATGATGATGCTCAGTACTGGAATAAATCGCAACACCGATTTCGACAAGAAGCTTGACAATATCATGCAGCGAAACGTCATGGAACTCTGTACCGTAGATGTAATTACTGTTGACGCGCATACAAGCCTTGCTCAAATTTGTTCTGTTATGGGTGAACATCACCTCAAAAAAGTGCCAATTACCGATAATGGACAACTTGTAGGCGTTATTAATCGCTCGGATATCACGCAATACGCCTTAAAAGCATATCTTGATCGTAGTGAGCAGGTACTACCGTCCGCACACACATCCGGCCATATGGTAAACGCAAAAGATTGCTAAGCTTTCAGTTTTTAGTTGAGTGTGTACCCAATACCGTATGGTAGTGTACTGTTGAGCTCAACAAAACCACCGTGTGACACATAGGGTGGGTAAGTTGTATCGTGT
Source organism: uncultured Eggerthellaceae bacterium (assembly GCA_964642255.1). Taxonomy (GTDB): domain Bacteria; phylum Actinomycetota; class Coriobacteriia; order Coriobacteriales; family Eggerthellaceae; genus CAZBEP01. The sequence continues at coordinate 1,634 of CAZXOF010000008.1, forward strand.
ATAAAATAACATGCAGGTGCACTTAAGTCGCCCGGATCATCAATGCCGGATAGTGTCTCGAAGGCCGCATGAACGCTCCGTGCAATGCCGCTGTCATACATTCCGCTCATCCACACGCGAGCACCAACTTTGTGTGCATTATGGATAAAGGCAAGCGCGCCTGCAATGCCGCCAAACTTCCCTATCTTGATTGCAAAACAACGCAGTTCAGGGTGTGCGAGCGCATCGTAAGCTTCGTCAATGGTAAAAAACGACTCATCAAGACAGATAGGTGTTCGCAAGCTTGCTTGTAACTGCGCAAGGCAGTTGAAACGCTCATGTGCGGCAGCAGGATCATGCTGGTTAGCAAGCATTCCTTCAAACATCAGCGGCTCCTCTATCCAGCTTACACCATAGGTATCAAGCTCATGTAATTCTTCTCGATGAGTAGGATTATTGCTTGAAAAGCTTTGGTTTGCATCAAGCGAAAGGACAAGATTGGGAAAGACCGTACGAAGCGCTTGAACACGTTGAAGTGCGCAACCAGGTGCAATTTTGAGCTTGATCCGATGCACGCCTACAGCAACTAGGCGCTCAACCTGAGTAAGTGTGTCATCTACCGACGCGATACCCACAACAGCACCAAGTGGTACACGCACATTTTGTATTTCATCATCAGCTTCTTTGTTAAGCATTGCTGCGCCAGCGCCGAATTTAAGGGCTGCCTTATGTGTACCCAGTCCATCACAAGACATTGGTCGCTTTGCGTCATCCACTAAAGATTTACCACCAATAAGTTGCCAAAGAGGCTTGCACACAATCTGCCCGTAGAGGTCCCACAACGCCATCTCAACTGCAGTACGAGCCATCGGAAAAGCAGCAGCTTTAGGCAGTGCCGCAAGCATGCGATAAGCATCGCTAGGATGCGCAAAAACCTCTGTACATACGAACGGCATCAGTACTTCGCGCACGACCTGCTCATCTTGAACAAGTGTTTCGGGCAGATACCAATCATTCTCAAACGACGAACATTCTCCAAAGCCAACGTGTCCATGTACATCGCGCACCTCAACAAAAAGCAGCTCGCGCGTTGTTAGTTCTGCACGTGCCGTTTTAACTGGATATATAAAGGGTAAAGACCGTCGATGTAGATGAACCTCGGTGACATCAATGCGCTGCTCATACAGATGTTCAAGTGTATGACGATCAAATTTACCAATGCCACTGCGCGGCAAGGTATCAAGCACAATAACCTGATCAGGACGTGATATGCGTGAAAGACGAGTTGCTAACTTTTCACGTACCTGTGCTGCAAGTAAAGCAGATTGTCCAATATCGCTTTGGTCTCGTTCGATAAAGGCAACAGGACGGCGCCCCCACGTGGCATCAGATATGCCTATCACATAAGCATCGGCAACACCATCAACAGCACGTAGTTCAGAGACAATCTGGGCGGGATATACGTTTTCACCACCCGAAATAAATAGGTCATCCGTTCTTTCGCGTACTACCAACTGCCCATTAACAAGCGCTGCAACATCACCTGTTACAAAAAAGCCGTCGACTGTTCGCATGGCTCCAGCATTTGCATAAGCGTGACTGACACCAGGACCAGCAACAGCAAGTATCCCAAAACCGTCGGAATCAGGATCAACAATACGCGCTTTGTAACCAGGCAGCAGTGTAAGCTGAGGTATGGCATTGGTATATGCCGCACAATCAATGGAGGATGCGGCAAGTGCACTTGATGTTTCCGTCATTCCGTAACTTGCATACACTCGCACACCAGCTGCCCGCGCTCGCTCAAGCGTTCGTGGATTGATCGCCGCCCCACCAAGTAGCACACAACGATACATCTGTAGTGCTGATAGCGCTTCTCTATCAGTTTCTGCACAATCAAGTAAGTCCCGAAGCGTTTTATCAACCACTGAGATATGTGTAGCCTTAAAGTTCACGACATCGGCAAGAATTCTCTGTGCGTCAAAACGCCGATAGAGCACACAGGGTCGTCCTGCAAGTACGCTACGCACAAAAACCTGCAATCCACCGACATGATACAGCGGTAATACTGCCTGCCATAGTGTCAGGCTGCTCGTACTGATCTTACCTTCTGTATTATAGCCATCACAGCCGAAAGTCTCATTTGCCGCACGAGCCGACCCACAAAGATTATCCCAGCTCAGTACAGCCGCCTTAGACGATCCTGTTGTTCCCGATGTAAACATAACAACCGCAGGTGCTTTGCTATTAAACAGATCAGTCCCCACCGATGCATTCCGTAGAGCACGGCTACACCCTTGTTCGTGCGCACATACCGCTTGCACCTGCGACATGAGGCGCGTAAGGCACACTTCGTCATACCGTGCAGCAAGGCGATAGTTTTGTGCAAGCCCATCAAGACGCTCAAGCTTTTCCGTGTCTGAAAGTCGATTGTTAAGCGTCACAAGCACAAATCCACCGTACGCCGCCGCTACCAATACAAACGGATAGACCATATTGTTTGGTGCATCAATAACAACCGCGTCTGCACGCTGCACACCCTGCTGTGATAGTAAGTCAGCTATAATTGCAGCATACAGACGCACTTCTTCCCAAGAAAACACCGCATCGTTTACACATAGGTTATTTAGCCTCGATGTATCTGTAGACTCTGAGCAAAAATTATCAATAAATCGGAAACACCAATTATGCGGTTTCTTGTGTGCCAAACGCTCGATTGTTTCAATCATGCAACTAATCCTTGCAGCTCATGTGTTATACGACTAAAGTCGCGTACTCACAACACAATATTGCTTACGGAAACTTAGGAAAACGCGAGAAATCGGGAGCGCGCTTCTCTTTGAAAGCATCGCGCCCTTCCTTTGCTTCATCGGTTGTGTAATACAGAAGTGTTGCATCACCAGCAAGCTGCTGTATACCAGCAAGCCCATCAGTTGCCGCATTAAACGACGCTTTCATAAAACGCAAAGCTGTAGGAGAAAACTGTAACATTTCGCGTGCCCAACTTACACATTCAGCTTCAAGGTCTACAAAAGGTACAACTTTATTTACCAAACCCATGTCAAGTGCCTCAGCAGCACTGTATTGTCGACACAAATACCATATCTCACGAGCCTTTTTCTGCCCAACAATAGCAGCAAGATATCCTGCTCCATATCCAGCATCAAAACTGCCAACCTTCGGGCCCGTTTGACCAAACTTAGCTGTTTCAGCAGCAATGGATACATCACATAGAATATGCAACACATGCCCGCCACCAATAGCATAGCCATTCACCATTGCAATAACGGGCTTAGGAATGATTCGAATGAGGCGCTGTAAATCAAGCACATTCAGACGCGGAATGCGATCTTCGCCTACATAACCGCCGCTGCCACGTACTTTTTGATCACCACCTGAACAAAAGGCTTGATCTTCATCGCGACCATCATGATTAGCACCCGTTAAGATGATGATACCGACATCCGCATCATCACGCGCAGTAGTAAAGGCATCGTAGAGTTCGGTAACCGTAAGCGGCGTGAAGGCGTTTCGACGATGCGGTCGGTTAATAGTAATTTTCACAATACCGGGCAGCGTTTCATATATGATTTCGTGATAGGTCTCACCCATCTTCCAAGCAAACGACTGCATGGCCTGTTCTCCTCTCGCCCTCTTTTTTGCTTCGCACTACACTAAACACGCAAGAAAACCTCATAGGCGCACGTGTGCTATAACATCGTCAAGTACACTGCTAATCACAGACACAAAAGCTTCTGGTTGTTCAAGGTGTACATTGTGTCCGGCTTTGTCAATAATCACAATATGCGCTGATGGCAGTTCTGCGAGCTTTTCTTTCACACAATGAGCAATGGCACCATAGCGCGCATCATATGCCCCAGCAATATATACAACTGGAGTGTTTGCGGAAGCAAGTGAATGTAACAGCGCGAGTACGTCTACCGAAGACGGCATCATATGAGCACCAGCCTCTTCAAGCGAATATGCAAGAGCTTGCGCATCGTTAGCATTTCTTTCGTGTTGCAATGCATCGCGCACGTCTTGAGATAGCATACGCTGTGTTTCAAAAAGCGGAAGTGATGCCCACCATTCCATGAAGGCGCCAACACCCTCAGATCGAATACGTTGCGCCCATGCTCTATTGCGCTTGGCAAGCTGCATACGCTCGCCTTGATTCGCAGGCCCTATACCAGCGCTCTCAAGCACAAGCGCTGCAAAGGCTAGGGGCTTGCGCTGTGCAGCGACAAGTGCAATTCTTCCACCCATCGAATAGCCAACAACCACAACCGGCTTGCCGCCTCCTGCTTTATGCATAAAAGAAAGAAGTGCGTCAGCCTGAATATCTATATGATATGAAGTCGCTTCAACAGGACAAATAGCGCTTCCATGCCCTGCAAGCTCAAAGCTAGACACAGAAATACCACGTGCTTCGAATGCAGTATATAGTGGCTCCCAAGTGCGTGCACTTTGTGTGAATCCATGCACGAACACAATTGACAATTCTGTTGCAGCCTGTAAGGTGCCGCTATCCTTACCAATAACGGCCATAACGCTCTTTCACGCCACGCAGTGGCACGGGCACGGTGATCAAAGATATTCCCGGCACATTGAGCGCTTGCATATAGGCTTCGCGGAAATCTTGCACAGTAGTAACAATTCGATGTGGCAGCGCAAATGCTTGAGCCACTTTCTCAAAGCACACATCTTGTGGCGTTAGGAATAAACGCTCAAAAAACGGCTTATCGGATTGTTGTGGCAACATATCGAAAATAGCTCCCCCATTGTTATCAAATATAACAATCACGAGGTGTGGCTGATCGCTAGAACACCCTTTTTTACCCGTTGTATGCATTCTGTGCGTTATATTCGCCGCATCTGTTGTTGTTGCTATAATTCGCATATTTTGTAGTTCTCGGTTCAAGGCAAGTGCGTTCACATCGTGAAGTAAGGAAAGATCTCCTGTAATCAGAGTTGCTACACCAGAGGCGCATGCCACACCAACAGCAGTTGACACAATGCCATCAATACCATTCAGACCACGATTACACAGTAGTCGCAATCGTTTATTTTGCTTGGTATAGAAAGTATCAAAAGCTCTGATAGTCATCGAGTTCGCCGCAACAATATATGAGTCCTCTGGTGCAGTATCAAGAACGGTTCGCACCACTGTCCCTTCACAGCACTTCGTCTCTCTATCAACACTAGCAATACGCTCAGATGCGGCCTGGTTTGCCACACACCACGCATCGGCAAACTCGCACTGCATTTCACTGACGACATAGTCATGCTCCCCGCTATCCATCATATCAACAAGAAAGCGCACGAAATCTGGAGGAGCACATTGCACAAAAGTAGTAGTCATTGCATTGAAATCGCGTGTTTCTCGCTCATCAACCACTACCTCAAGCAAACCTAGTGTAGCAAAAGCCTGCGTTGCGCGCTTTGATATCGGCCAGCGTCCAAAACGAATCATCAGATCGGGCTGCGGCCAAGTCGGACGTGCACATATGTTGTCATAGTGATCAATCACCATATCGGAAACAAAACTACGCAGACCCGATAAAGGATCAGCAAGCAACGGAATGTGATAGCGATTAGCCCATGCAAGAAGCAAGCGGGCATCTGCTTCCGTTTCGATTGTCCCCTCACCTGCAAGGATAAGAGTACGAAAGCGAGATAACACACGAACAAGCATGTCGAGATGTCCGGCTAGATCAGTCGCCGAGGCACGTGGTCGCACAATCATCGGTAGCAACGATAAGTGTATCTTGTTGTCTTCATGTGCTCCTTGAAATTGCGCCATATGCTCAAAACTGCACTTTTCGTGGTGTATGTGAGCATCACTATACGTGCAGCTACGACCGCACACAAACAATCCTTCAGTATGACAATCTGGCAGCAGTGGTTCTTCAAACGGAAAATTGACATGCACCGGCGCGCCAGGAGCACGAGAAAATCGCATATCAACACGCGGCGAGATGGGCATCTTGTTATCTACTGTATCGTTTTCTATGTCAACTACTATATCAAGATGAATACTGTCTTTATATGTAGCGTTAGACTCAGACACAGAAGCCTTTTCAAACGTAAGTATTGTGTCACATGCACTCTCGCCACCTGCTGCCACTAACGCTTCACGTGCTGCCTGTCTTGCGAACGCAAGCGATACGTCGTCTTGTGCTGGTAGTGGCATCTGTCTAAACGCTGCTACATGCGAACCAAAAGCATGGAGCTGATCGCAGGTTTGTGGCGCACCAAGTCCTTGTAATCGCAACGGACGGTCGCCCGTAAGCAGAATAAGTGGAACGCGAGAGGCTTCAGCCTCCATGACAGCTGGATACAGGTTTGCTACCGCAGTACCTGATGTGCAGATGACACAGGCAGGGTGTCCTGTTGCTTTTCCTAAGCCAAGCGCAAGAAAAGCCGCACCGCGCTCATCAACATCAACGATTACACGTATACCACCAATACCACGTTGCTCAGCTTCATAAGCCATGACTGCAAGTGGCGTTGAACGCGATCCAGGAGAGATAACAACAAAACGCACTCCGCCGGCAATCAGTTCATCAAAGAAGGCTGACACAAACAACGCCGTGACACGCGGATCAGCAGCTACGGTACACTTGGACTGGGCATTCCCTAATACATTTGCACCTCGTATGGCATCCCTATAGTCAAGACTATGGTTGGGATTTTGCAAGTTCATCACACGTTTCCATTAAAAGCCATAAGTATTGTTTGTAGTTTCAGCATTGTCTCTTCGTACTCTTCGTCTGCATCACTGCCTTCAACAATACCGCACCCTGCAAAAACATAACCCAGCTGTCCATCAAATACCCCTGAGCGCAAAGCTACTGAAAACTCACCATCGCCCGCACCATCAATATAGCCACATGCCCCAGCAAAAAATCCGCGATTGAACGGCTCAACACGACGCAACAACATCTTCGCCTCACCCACCGGAGACCCAGCTGTTGCCGGCGTTGGATGTAGATCACCTACCATTGTCCAAAGGTCAAGCCCTTCAAGCGCGCAAGCACGCACCGGCGTGTACAAATGCTGCACGTGATCAAGCGCAAACAACTGTGGCGCAGAAGCTACTTCAACATTGAAGCAGCGGCGATCAAACACCTCACGGATAAAACGTACAACATAATCATGCTCGACACGATTCTTTGTACTTGCATACAAATCTGCTGCCAACTGCATGCGTTCCGTCTCATTGATACCGGTTCCACATGTACCCGCAAGACACATGCTCTCAATCTTTGATCCGCGTTTACGCACAAGAAGCTCCGGCGTACAGGCACAAAAGAATACATCAGCATAGCGATAGAGTAATACCGTGCCACGTTCCGGTCCATCAATCAGATTGATTAGCGCATCTTTTGACGAAAAGGGGCTTTTTGCGTGCAATGTGAGCCGGCGCGCCAAAACGAGCTTATGTATGCGCCCTGTACGAATGGTCGCAAGCGCCTCCGCAACATAAGCACGCCACATCTCAAGCGAATCTGATTCAAGCACTAGAGGAATTGTTGTATGGCTGCGAGGTGGCGCCGACTGAACAAGATGCAAGAAGCGAGTTACACGACCGGGATACACTGGACCAAGGCTGTTTATCTGCAGCATCCGACCACGTTCGTTTTCAATAAGTACGATCTCTGGCAACATAAATCGCAAACGAGGAAAAGACTCCATCAACTTATCAGGGCAAGCAGGATTTTTCTCATCAAAACGGTTAAAGGAAAAGAAAACTGGCGGCTGCGCTGATACATGGTATTCTGCGCTGTCCTCACCTATATACTTCATATCATCAAAGCTAGACAATGCAATACAGCGTCCAAGACCAAAGTATCGACATGACCGCTGCTTGTCATAGTAGGCAAACTGATCAGTAAAACCCTGCTGAAGTACACAGAATGCATCAACCATATCGACATTAAGCGGAACTGTCCGCGTAAAGATTGTCGTCATGCTGCTTTCCTTCCAATCGTTGCTATTCGTACGCGTCCGTGCGCACTATCTCTCTTTTAAGCAACGAACGGAAACGTTTCAAAGCCGCTTATGTGCTATCCCACAGTACCATCAATGTGAAATGAGGTTTTAGCTTCCATAGCTCCACTGATGCAAGAAGCTATGACAAACACTGCAACTTTGTCCTTTGACGCACGACGCACAAGACTTTCTTCTTGTGCAACGCATAGCCCCTATAACATGCGCAAACTACACCACAGGAAAGCCCACGGAAAGCACACGTGACAAGCGGGATATATGTATACAGCTATAGCCGTAAGTTATACTTTGTACATATACTGAAATACGTCTTCGCGCTGCATAGTTACCTGTATGTTTAAGCCTTTTTCTATAGCAGCTAACCGCTCCTGCACGGCATTAAAATCAGCACAATCGGGATTAAGTGTTACAAGCATTGTCATAGAGAAAAGCCCATCGAGGATCGTTTGCGTAATGTCATTGATATTCGCATTACACTCGGCAAGCACCGTTGCTATAGCAGCAACGATTCCACTTCGATCCCTACCAAGAACCGAAATCACACACTTCATGAAAGCCCCTTTCCCTATGGTTATCAATCACCTGAACACGCAATGCGGTGCGTAAGTATTGTAGCGCGCGCATGCGGCTCCCAAATGCTTTTTCTAAGTCAAAAGTACTCACCAGTACGCGTGAACCTCCATATGCGCACAATCAAATACACTGCATCTATAAGACACCGAGCTACACAATTGACCAGTCATACAATCAGCAGCTTAAAACCTTTTAGCTAATCACGCCGTGCAAAGATAAGTGAAAGTGCTTCAGTGCGCGTTGCCTGCCTACGTTCAAACACGCCACGTACTGCACTGGTTGTAGTATGAGTGCCGGGTTTTTTCACACCCCTCATACTCATACACAAATGCTCAGCCTCAAGTACAACGATTACCCCTTGGGGATGCAGGCGCTCAACTAAGGTGTCGGCTATTTGTCTTGTCATACGCTCTTGCACTTGTGGTCGCTTCGCATAGAGCTCAACAAGACGAGCTAGCTTTGATAAACCACAAATGCGTCCGTCAGTAGCAGGAATATAAGCAACATGTGCTACACCAAAAAACGGTACCAAATGATGTTCACACATTGAGTAAAACGGGATATCCCGCACGAGCACCATTTCTTCATGTTGCTCATCAAATGTTGTTTCAAACAGATCACTCGGATCCTGTTCTAAACCTGCAAACACTTCCTGATACATGCGCACAACACGAGAAGGTGTCGCAAGAAGTCCCTCACGATCAGGATCCTCTCCGACACCCTCAAGAATAAGACGCACACCTTGTTCTATTTTAGCTACGTCCACGTATTCTACTTTCGTTGATCGCAATGCCTAACTTTATCTAATCCCAGACCCACTCTTCTTCCCAGTTAATCACTGTGGCGGTTGTAGCATCAATCTCAAACTCATACTCACGGTCGTTATAAATAATTGTACCCTCGTAGATGCCGCGTCCGTCATCAATCTCATAATGAAGCGAGACAATATTGCTTGTTGTTGCGCCCGACACATAGGCAAGCGCAATAGCAGCTGCCTCATCACTACTGATCATCGTTGTCGATGTGGTGTCTGTATTTGATTCACTGGAACTATCGGTGTCTCCAAAAAAGTTAAACTCCGCATCCCAGTCTTTCCCAACAATCGTACCATCCGAAACGGCAATCTTATAGTCATATTCAATGTTATTGGCGTAGAATTCGACGTCAAAGACCTCACGCCCGTTTTCCCAATCACGAGAAATATAGAAAGCAACAACATCGCTTTCTGATACGCCCGCATCAGCAAGTGCTATAGCTTTTGCTGTGCTTTCACTCATAGAAACCGCAGTTTCAGTTGTTGATTGAGACGCTGTTGTTTGATCCTGAGTTGATTGCTCGTAAGTTGCCTGACTGTCGACTGTCTGACTGTCAGTACTTTGATCCTCGGTTGTTTGCATCTCGGTTGCTTGATCAGTAAGTTCAGTGCTATCAGTAATCAGTGCAGAAACACTATCTTGAACGCTCTCAGATGTGCAAGAGCACAAAATCATGCTTATACATAGAGCAACTACAATACTTATCATCTTTTTCATGATGCATACCCTTTCTGCTTGGTATCACATGTCATGCTTTATTTATAAACTCGCATAAACAATGCATAAATTCGCACTATATGTAGGAAATTACATACAGCAAAGTACACTTCAGTGATCTTTCTGAAGTACCTGGAGTTTACCATAAAACTATCTAATTTTAATTCTGTATACGAATGCCTATACCTTACAAAGCCCAAGCAAGGTACTCATACATATACTTAGAAAAGAGGGTATGTTTCGGACAAATAAACTGACCTGCGCCCACCTTAGATGCTGATGCGAAATTTCCTTACTCAACTCAGTAAAATCACTAGCTACTACCATAAACAATCATTTGTGCCTTGCCCTGCACTCCAGATTCACATCCTGTCACAATATAATCTAGTCCACATTGATAAGCCCACGACATTTGGGATAAGTACTGCACCCATAGAACTGCTTCCCTTTTCGCTCACCTCGTTTTGCCGTCCGCAGTACCATAGACTCACCACAGCGAGGACACACAACAGTATCAGAAGGCATGCGCACGCTTTTAGAAGTACTTATAGCATTAGAGGGAGGTGCAACACTGGATATTTTATTATCATGCGCAGCGCTAGCAATCTCGACAGTCTCAGAGATCCCGACCGCATGAGAAAGCGTGGTGGCATTAGAGATCTGAGTAGTATCAGAAACAGTTTCACAGACAGCGGCTCGATATTTTGCTGCATAGTCGGTCTGATTTTCTTTGTGTCGCTTAAGAAACCATTCGGCATTATTGAGTGTCGCAGACCAAGGACCCTTCGCTTTGCCACTCCCTTTTTCTTCGTTTATCGCCTTGATGGTTGCAACAAGTTGATCGGCTCTGATGAGCGTATTTTTTGTGCCTGATTCGGTAAGCTGATTATCAAGAATTGTCCTTGGATTCGCCAGTACAACAAGACAACGATATATATCATCAAAGTCACTATCGATGAGCACATTTGTCAAAAAGCTGCGACTCTCACGTTTCATAGCATGAATAAGTTCAACATGACGACGGCATTGTGTGATGGGCGAATAAAAACCTTCTTTTTTGCTCCCATCAAATGTTCTGATAAAGTCACCCCGGTCAGTAATCTCAATATTACCGTATAGATTTTTACACTCTATAACAAAGTTTCGTTGCTGCGTAAGTACAAGAAAATCAACCTGTGCCGTGAGACCATTATGCTCAAGAAAGAGATCTTGGAGTATTATCCTATCAGATGCGAGTTTTTTAGCTCATAAAGGATGCGAGCTTCTCCTTCAATACCCGCTCGCAACGCCTTAATGTCGCGTTTAATTCGGGTTTGCACTGAACTAGGCACCTTGGTAAGAAGTTGTTCAAGTTCATCTATATGCCTTTGGGCGCTATTGCCTTCCTTCATAATGACAGTACCACGTTTATTGAATAGCCCCACGAAGAGCCTCCTCTGTATCGTATGCGTCGCACTACACAATAGTGGTGCGCAACTCCATAATGAATAGAAGTGAATTAAGCAAGCTCTAGCCCAACAGGGCAGTGGTCAGAGCCAAGTACCTCACAATAAATTGATGCTTCACGCACGCGCTCGCGTAAAGTACGACTAACGACAAAATAATCAATACGCCATCCTGTGTTATTCTTGCGTGCATTCCCACGATAACTCCACCACGAATAAACCCCAGCTTTGTCGGGATATAGCAAACGAAACGTATCGATAAAGCCAGCGCCAAGAAGCTCACCGAACTTGCCGCGCTCTTCATCAGAAAAGCCGGCATTACCTCGGTTTGGGCCGGGATTTTTCAAGTCAATTTCGTTATGAGCAACGTTGAAATCCCCACACATGACAACTGGTTTCGGGCTTGTCTTTTCAGCTCCTATAGGCAGGCATCCCGCTTCAAGCCCAAAGCAAAACTCGCGAAAAGCATCGTCCCACGCCATCCGATGATCAATACGGGCAAGTCCGTTTTGCGCATTGGGTGTATACACATCAACAAACCACAGATCGCTTAGCTCAAGCGCTACGATACGCCCTTCGGTATCAAGTGCAGCATCTCCTAAACCATGAAGCACTTGTAGTGGTTCATGCTTCGTAAAGACAGCGGTACCGGAATAGCCCTTTTTCTCCGCATAGCTCCAAAAGTCAAAGTACCCTGGAAACGCAAGATCTATCTGTCCTTCTTGCAATTTTGTTTCTTGAAGAGCAAAGATATCAGCATCAAAACTTACAAACACATCTTCAAAACCCTTTTTCATAATGGCACGCAGACCATTAACGTTCCATGATATGCATTTCATTGGATATGCCCTTCCAAACACCTTAGTCGCATCTCTTTTAATTCGCTCAGTATAGGACAAGAGTTTTAAGAAACGCAGGCGATCGGTTGTAGCTTGCATTTATATTGCAGGTGTTGGTGAACACATAAGTAGATAGATTGTAAAGTACCCTCAAGCAGTGTTGTCGAGTGCTAACGCTACTAAGCATAAGTGCGCAAGATATAAACTTTATCCTCTTGGGTACAATAAAACTATTTTGATGCTTGTTCTATGTTCTTGACTATTTTTTCGGCTTCGTCGCACCCAGAACATCCATTATGGCCACAGCAACTGTCCCCACAGTGATCGCCACAATCGCACACGCCACGCCCCACCAGTCGGCGCACAGCCCATACTACCCACGCAATAATAAGAACACACACAATAAGTGTTGACATATTGATTTCGATTGGCACCATAGTGAACGCACCTTCTTCATTACAGTATAGTTATTCCCAAGGTAATAGCTACGTTGTAAGCAGATACGTTATCCACCACAAAAGCACAAACTACTTCGGACAACTTGCAAGCATAGGCTAATGCAAGCAGCTCTCTCTACAAATGCGGCAAAGCAAAACAAGACCTTATACTTCGCTTTGCCGCATAAGCCTACATCTATAGCTACACTTCACCTCAACTATGTTGCGTTCTTTTCAGCGCTTGAAAGCACATTCTTGCCCTTATGTTTGGCGTCATCATAGTTCGGCATAGGGCGGAACAACTGGAACAGTATGGCCAAAAGAACCACTATAGCAACCACTGTCCACACATTGAAACTTACCTCACCCAGTGCAAGTCCTACGAACTGATACAGCATCATGCCAACAAGCCATCCAAAACTTGTCATATAACCAATAGTAGCCCATGTCCATTTCGCACTCATCATCTGACGCCGAATGGTACCAATAGCAGCAAAGCACGGTGCACACAGCAAGTTGAACGCACAAAACGCAACTATAGCCGCCGAACCGCCACCAAGCATGGCCGCAAAACCATCCCACAGCGACGGATCCGTCTCATTCAGTTCGCCAAGTTGTGTGATGATACCAACAGTTGCAACAACATTTTCTTTTGCGACCAAACCAGTGATTGAGGTAACAGTTGATTCCCAATTATCAAAACCAAGCGGCGTGAACAGCCAACTAAGAACGCCACCCAAACCAGCCATGATGCTGTAGTCAAGATAGCCATCCATCTCGGCATCAAGCAGGCCAAACTGACCATCATAGGTGCCGAAGTTCATGAGGAACCAAATAACAATTGTTGAGAGGAAAATAATCGTACCGGCTTTGACTACATAACTTTTAACGCGCTCCCACACAGAAAACAAGACACCCTTGACGGTTGGCAAATGATACTGTGGTAACTCCATAATAAAGGGCGCAGTTGCGCCAGCAAAAGCCTTGAGCTTCTTTAACATAATACCCGACGTGATAATGGCTGCAACACCTAGGAAGTAAAACAGGGGGGCAACCCACCACGTTGCGTCAGAATCACCTGCAGCTAGCGCACCAAACACTAGTGCAATGATGGGCATTTTCGCACCGCAAGGAATCATTGTTGTCGTCATAATGGTCATGCGGCGATCGTTTTCGCTTTCGATTGTCTTGGTAGCCATCACAGCTGGTACGCCACAACCTGACGCAATAAGCATCGGAATAAAACTTTTGCCTGAGAGACCAAAACGGCGAAAGATACGATCCATGATGAATGCCACACGCGACATGTAACCACACAGCTCAAGAATCCCAAGTAGCAAGAACAGAATAATCATCTGAGGAATAAACCCAATGACAGCACCAACACCAGCAACAATACCGTCAACCACAAGACTTTGAACCCAGGCTGCCGTTCCTGCAGCTTCCATGGCATCTGAAATAATAGGTGTAAGACCAGGAATCCACAGACCATAAGCGCTTGGATCGGGCTCGTCGACCTCAAGGGCGGCGGCAAATGCATCGCTATCAACTAAAAACACCTCGCCGCTTTCCTCATCTTCAATCTCGGCCACTACCTCCGCATCTTCTGTCTCTTCTATAAAGACTTTGATGATCACCTCATCCGCCGATGTTGGCTCCTCTGCCTCAAGGGCTTCTACTACATCTTCGGTATCAATGCCTTCTTCTGCAGCTGTCTCAAGATAAGCTTCAATGTTCGCTTGCTCGCCTTCCCACTCAGCCACGGCCGCATCATAGGCTTCGGTGCCCGTATACAGCCAGCCATCACCCGAAATGCCGTCGTTTGCCCAGTCGGTAACTACACCCCCACCAATAGATACAGCAAGCCAATACACGAAAAACATAATCACAATAAAAATCGGAATACCTAGGACACGGTTTGTAACTATCTTGTCAATTTTTTGGGTCATTGTGAGACCCTTGTGTGAGCGCGTTAGAGTTTTATCGATCACTTTTGTAATCTCATCGTATCGATCTGCCGTGATAATGCTTTCTGCATCATCATCAAGCTCTTGTTCTACCGTAGAACGAATTGTCTCAATTGCAGAAAAATCCGCAGCCGAAAGTTTGCTGCTCAGTTCATTGCGCGTGCGCTCATCGTTTTCGAAGAGTTTGATTGCATACCAACGTAATACATGAGAAGAAACATGATCACCCAAAATATCGATAATCTTTGCAAGCGCCGTTTCAACAGTGTCAGAAAAACGCATGCGAGGAGTTGGCACAATATCTTTATTGGCTATATCAATAGCTTGTTTGACCACATCATCCATGCCTCGACCTTTAAGCGCTGACGTTGCAACAACGGGGCAGCCCAGTTCATATTCCAATTTCTTGATATCTATAGTGTCGCCATTTTTCTCAACAAGATCCATCATGTTAAGGGCAATGATTACCGGCAGACCAAGCTCAAGAATCTGTGCAGTCAGATATAAATTGCGCTCAAGATTCGACGCATCAACGATATTCACAACAACATTTGGCTCTTTTGATAACAGATAGTCGCGTGCAACAATTTCTTCTGGAGAATAAGGCGACAGCGAATAAATGCCTGGCAAGTCAGTGATTTTTACTTCTTTATTGCCCGTGTAGTCGCCCTGCTTTTTTTCAACAGTTACACCCGGCCAATTACCTACGTACTGGTTGGCACCAGTAAGTTCATTAAACATTGTTGTCTTGCCGCAATTCGGATTTCCAGCAAGCGCAATACAGGTAGCCATAGATAAGCCTTTCTGCTCTGCTTTTATCCCTGCTACTCACCACACTCAACACCAAGGCTTAAACCTTGCGTTTGTTACATTATGCTGTGATGTTGTGGTGGGTTTTTCTAAACGCGAAAATGAAACCTGCATATGTACAATGAGTTACAAATATGCAGAAACACATATAGATGTAACTTTGGACACTATTCGACAAGCACACATTCTGCTTCACTCTTGCGAAGCGACAGTTCGTAACCACGAACCGTTACTTCTATAGGATCACCAAGCGGCGCGACCTTGCGCACGTAAATATCCACATTCTTTGTGATACCCATATCCATAATACGACGCTTGATGGCTCTCTCACCAACCAACAATCGGACGCGCGCCGATTCTCCTACCGAAACGTCGCGAAGAGTTTTACCCTGAGCCGCCTCAGACATGCAGCCCTCCTTCTAAACATACATTATTGATCTACTTACCCTTGTGTGTAGACCTAGCTGTTTTATGCCGTGATGATATGTATGGCAACTTGACGATTCAGTGCAACCTGAGAGCCTTTGACCTCAACAATCAGATCGCCTGCTTGCTCAGAAACAACTTTAACCTGTGCCCCTTCAACAAAACCAAGCGTCTCAAGATGATGTTGTAGATCACATTTTCCACGTACCTTCGCAATGGTTGCAACACATCCCGTTCCAACAAATGACAAAGGCAATTGGGAACTGCCTACTTGAAGAGCACCCGCACCCGCCTGCCTTCTTTTTGTCACAATAGCATTGTCCATCACATGCCCTCCTTGATACCGCAACAGCATTTGGTGTTCATAGCATGCCGTCAAAACGTTTCCTACACGTCATGACCGAACAGTACAACTATTTCAACAAAAACCATGGTAAACTATGCGACCTCAAAATGGAAGCCTAAGTTTACTTTTTATAAAAGCAGCTGTTTATAGATCTTCGTTTTCGCTGTTCAGGGGTATCAAACAAGCAATGAGTTAAGACTTTTGCAGACGTCTTTTTAATGCGCCACGAACTTTCTCTACAGCGTTAATAACAAAGGTAGCCTCAGGAACGCGCAAAACAATTGCAAGACCAAAGGTAAGCACAAGGCTTGCCAAGCCACTTATAACTACATAGCAAAAAGCCTGGAGCACCGACCCTGACAGAGTGCCGACAAGCATCTCAAGTACTTCAAGTACACCGGCTCCTGCGGCTGCGCCTAATACTCCTAAAGCTAAGGCGGTAAAAAATGCTCGTATTGTTGAGCGCAAACCAAACGGACCTAAAATGTGACGCAAATATATAAATAAACACACATCTGCCATCAGGTAAAAGGCAGTCTCAGCAACTGCAATTGAAGAGATTGTTAAGCCAGCTGTCGCAAACTGCGTTACTCCAATAGTAATACCAATCTGAAACGCAGCCCCTACTATATTAAAGACAGCAAACATACCCATTTTGCGTAAGCTCGAATAAATCTTTTGTAAGTAAGTATTCACACCATAAAACGGTAGTGCAAAAGCATAAACAGCTAGATATGATGCGATAATACTCACACTGTCCAGAGAAAAAGCGCCCGCATGGTACAGCGTCACCAACGGCAATGAAAACACTGCCAAATAGAGCGCAAAGGGAACCATAAAAAATACAATCTGATTTGTTCCCGATACAATACCACGTTTAACACCTTCAATGTTTCCATCGGAGCGCATCTCTGATAGTTCGGTAAACATTGCCGTTGTAATGGGAACAGCCAAAAATGCATAAGGGAGGGTAAACCATAGACGCGCATAGGCAAGTACTGAAGGACCTGCATCAAGAAACACCAATGATGCAGCATTTTGTACCGACACAATAACAAACGAGGTAGCCATTACCAGTACAGCCGGCACGCCAATTGAAAGCGTTTCACGTAAATGCGGATCGTGAAAATTAATATGAGGTCGAATATGAATGCCGTTTTTCGCAAGCGCTGGCACCTGTATGGCAAGCTGTACAAATACGCCAAGCGGATTGCCGATTGCAATGACGTAGAGTGCAATCTCAGGATACTTAGCTGCAATGACCGCATACGAAAAAAAGGTTGCAATGACCACAATATTGTTCGCTACGGGGGCTATTGCCGACCATATGTAATCGCGATTAGCATTAAGCAGTCCCGACACAATGGCGCATCCACCATAAAACAACAATTGAATAGCAAAGAACTGAAAGAAAAATGTTGCCATCTCCATATCATTTTGATCTGAAAAAAAGCTTTGTGTATAGACAGCAACAGACGGAAACGCAATACAAAAAATCGAGAGTATACCAAGAAATACAACTACTAAGGTTAATAAGTTTGACGCGTATTCGTTTCCTATCTGGTCTCCAAAGCGGCGTTTTACCGATACATAAACTGGCAAAAAAGCAGTGACAATCATGCCACCAACAACTAGTTCGTAAAGCATATTAGGCAGGTTATTCGCCACCTGATATGAACTCGAAATCGCCGTTGCTCCCAAAGCAAACGCCATTGCCCATGTACGCACAAAGCCCGTAATACGCGAGATTATCGTACAGATACTTATGAGTGCAGCAGAAGCTCCAACCGCTGAGGCGTTTCCTGTTTCTTCTTCGGTAAAGTCAGGAGAATCAGTTGGCGAGCACACAGACGCATTGTTACTACAATTGGCGTGACGAATGCGCAAGTTCTTATCGAACATATAAGAATCACTTTCTCGGATTCCAAAAAGAACTGCAAACGGAGCTATAATAGACTCATCATAACAAATTCGGATTCGGGGGTTTTATGCACATCCTCGTCGTACGCAAGAATTCCAGCGCGAAAGCAATTGATGCATCACTTCTCTTGACTACCTATCTGACATCACAATCAATTGAGTTTACCTTGGTAGATGCATCTGATCTTCCCGACCTTACGCCTTCACCCGCTCTCACTCAACAGCTTGAAGCAGGGATTGACTTAGCAGTTGTACTCGGAGGAGATGGAACCATTCTACGCACAGTACATCAAACACAACGCTATGCCGTACCCATATTAGGTCTTAACTTTGGACGACTCGGCTTTTTAGCCAATGATTGCGATAAAGGCGTTGTTGCGATTGTTGCTGCCGCCCTTGCAGGAGATGTTGTCACAGAGCGCCGAAGCAATCTTAAAATTAATGTTGTGTGTGAAGGAGATACAGATCCTTGGATTGACCAAGAACACCGCACCTCAGATCAGACACGGTCTACTGCTTACCAAAGCAATACTTTCAGCAACGCAGCCCTCGCACCGCTTTTTGCTCTTAACGAGATAGCTCTTAAACATGGTACACGAGGACGTGTTATTGATTGTTCGCTCGATGTATCCGGCACCAACATTGCCGACGTACGTGGTGACGGTCTTGTTGTTGCATCGGCAACCGGATCGACCGCCTATGCCCTTTCGGCAGGGGGACCACTTGTTGCACCGAGCGTCAAAGGCTTAGTAATCGTACCTCTTGCACCCCACACACTTCGCTCTCGCGCCATTGTTACTGCCGAACACGATGTTGTATGCATTGAGCTTGCCGCTAATTCGGGAAGTGTCGAAGCATCTTTGTTTATCGACGGAAACCTTACGCACTTTAATCGTCCCATCCGCCGTGTATATGTACGTCGGGGCGATGAACCAACTATCTTGCTTCGTCATCAGCACAAGGGTTTCTATGAACACGTAACGCGTGTATTTTTCTGATTACTCTTTTGCATCAGTTGTGCTGCAACAGATGCTTTCGTCCTGGCATACGATAGATCAGGATAAGCCGGGAGGAGCACCCTATGACCTATTACCGCATACTACATGTACTCGATGCCCCGTGGGGATGGACAAGCCAATCCGAGATGCTGAATGAAGCGCTGCTCGATAGCGGTCACGGCGTAACAGCACTGCGACCATCCGAAATGCCACACTTATTTGAAGAACATGCACTCAAATCTCAAGCTTTGATACCTTTCCTACGCCGATCACGTCCTCACCTTGTCATCGTAAATGACGGCCTACACATTACTGATGCAGATGTGCATGTAGCCACAGAAGCTAACATTGTAGTGCTGCGCGTTATGCCAGACGGAACGGTTATAATAAAAGAGGATATAGAGAACGTACAAACAAAAAAAACGTTAGGTGCTTTAGCAGTTGAAGGAAAAGATATTTCGACTTCTCTCGGCAACGAAATGGATGAAGGATTCATCAAGCATCAGGAATTACTATTTCGGTTTATCCCATCAGTAAATCGCTCTTATCAAACGAGCGAGTTGGCGAACTTTATCGTGCAACAGCCCTGTGTGCTTATTTTTGGTAGACATACGCAAGAGCGAGAACAACTAGTTAATCGCATTCGAGACAATCTTGCTACACAAGGATGCATACTTGATTTTGCGTATGTAGGAGATGGATGGGAATGGCATTCGCCAGTATGTCGCGAATCCGCCTTAGCATACGCATCACGCTTTGCTGTTGCTGCCCTAGCGTGGGCAGATGCCGCACCAGATATCGCCGTACCGCTTTCCGATGGCGTTACGACCTTTGTTCTTGATAAGATTGATTTTTCATTCGCATGCACCGGTGCACTCACATACTGTGATACCGATCCGTCATCTATTACGCAGACGCTCAAAACGGCGGCTTCCAATGCTCCCATAGGCAGCGAATGGATACCTACACCGCGCCGCTCCTCACTGCTTACATCTCCAAGTCTCGACGAGCAAGCAGAATCACTGTTGCTATCTTTACGCAAGGTTGGCTTGCTTGGATCAGGCACCACACAACCAGCCATTCATGTATGTCTTTGTGGCTATTACGGAACAGGCAATTTCGGCGACGAAGCAATTCTTGACCATCTCACACAACACGCCGAAGAGCGCAGTGGGCTTGCAGTTGTTACCGCTATAGCCGCTAATCCAGATGAAGTATGGCGCACACACGGTATCGAGGCCATAAGCCCCACCGAACACGGGCGCATCGCACGTCTGTTTAGCCGATGCTCGCTTTTGACTATCACAGCCGGCCTGTTATTTGATCAAGGCATGCGATGGGTCTGCGGTACAGCAGCAATAGCATCGCACTTGAGCGCAACCGACTTACCCGGCTTGGCAACCATAGTGGCGCTAGCACACGCAAATAATGTTCCTGTCCTATTCTACGGTACTGGCGATGGTCCACTTGAATTGGAAGCCTCGCGTCACATGGTCAAACTTGCCGCTGATATGGGTGCTCAGTTCTTCCCGCGAAGTGCACACGCCACGGCGCTCGTGAAATCATGCGGTGTTGCCAATAGCTCTCTTGTTGAGGCAAGTGATGCACTCTTTGGCCTCGATGATCCGGGAGTTGATTGTGCACGCAGATGGGCACGTCAGCACAATGTCGACCTACAGCACGCTGTCATTGTGGCACTGCGCGATTGGCCAGGCTTGTCAGTAGGATGGGAACGCTTTGTTGCCACTGCACTAGATTCGCTCGCACACACTGGTCACACCATCATCTTTGTTGATTTTGAACCATGCGATCACAATACTCATGCGCTTGTACAGTCTTGCATGTCTCAGCCATATGTGTCATACGGAGCAGTACATGATCGAGAAGAATTTTTGTCTCTACTCTCAACTGTATGGGCAGGATTTTCCATGCGTCTCCACTGTGCCCTTGTGCTTGGTCGTTTTGGAAAACCATCGGTTGGAATAGCGTATCTACCGAAGGTGGAGGCCCTCTTTTCTCAACTGGGTATAGATGATCTATTAGTGCCACTCGGATTTGCCGAACACGATTTACATGCAGCAGTCGATCGGCTTCAAACGAACTATGATCACCTTGTGCTTACTGTACAAGAACACACACAACAAGAACGCTCAAAGCTTGCAGCTGCTACAGAGGCTTTCGATGAGCTTCTGACGATACGGCACACTATTACAGAACGTCGTTGGTGGCCGTCGGTTCATTCGGCAGAAGAAAACGAACGTGCCCGCATTGCAGCATTAGAAGCAGCACTTGTAGCCACACAGGCTGAAGCATGTAAACAACGCACGCGAGCACAACAAGCAGAAGCCCATGTGTGCGCACTACAAACATCACGTTCATTTCGTCTAGGTCATGCACTCTTAAAACCCGTGGCGAAGGTGCGTAATCTATTTACTTCGTAACATCAAACACGCAGTCGGTCATACAAACAATGAAACACGATGCGTCATCCTCGCAAGCTACACACATCTGAGCTCCGCACGTTCGAACTCCACACGTCAGCTCGTCCGCAGTAGACACGGCGCCCACACAAACAACTACCCACTCGTACGGTTTCCGATTTTTTGTAGTTTGAACAGTACCGCAAGCGCCTGTCGAGAAGCTTCAATTAACTGCATGCGATCTGATGGAGAAAGTTCATCAAGACGTTTAAGTAAGCATTCAAGCAAGATTTGATGAACGTGAGCAACACTGTGTTGTCCCTGTTTCGTCAATGACACTTGAATCATTCGATACTGTTCAACACTGCGCTCACGTTTCACAAGCCCTCGCTCAACAAGGGGCGCTACCGCACGAGTAGCCTGTTCTTTTGACACAGCAAGGTGGTCGCTTACTTCAGTCATACTCATCTTCCCAAACACCTCAAGCCCCATGAGCACATCAACTTGGCTTTTTGTCAATTCACCTCGATTTTCCATAACAAGGTGTCTACCAAGGTTGTCGTAAGCTTCCATGGCATGTATAATCGATATTTCTGGTCGTTCATCTTGCGCGTCTTCATACATTTCGTATTCCTGCCCTTGTCTGCATATCGCGGGTGTCTGCGCTTGTTCTGTATCGCACATCTGTGCAGTATACGACTGTCAGCTTACGTGCCCGGTGACGACCGTATGAATTTACTTGATATTTGTCAATTGTATTCATAGAATATCACATTGATAAATATCAAACGTAAAATCAAAGCGCTGAATCTGCTTCTGAAGTGTTACTTTAGACGGACTCACTAAGGTCTGAAAGAGGAATTAACTTATGTCACTTGGTCTTACACGAAAACAAATTGCAATGGTTGCGGTGCTGTTAGCAGGCACCTTTGTCGCTGTTCTCAATGCAACACTGCTTACATCGGCACTGCCGCACATCATGGCTGATACAGGTGTGACATCAACAACGGTTCAATGGCTCACATCGGGCTACGCGCTTACCGAAGCGGTTGTCATTCCTCTGTCGGCCTTCATCATGGGACGCGTCTCTACGCGAACACTCTATATTGGCGGCATAACAACCTTCGCTATCGGCAGTTTGGTAGCGGTGTTTGCAGTCAGTTTCCCTATGATATTAGTCGGTCGTATTATTCAAGCAGCCGCAACAGGCGCAATGCTTCCAATGGTAATGAGTGTTGTACTTCTCACGTTCCCCCGTGAGAAACGTGGCAGCGCTATGGGTATCGCTGGTCTGCTTATTGGCTTTGCACCCGCTATTGGCCCTACTCTTTCAGGTGTACTCGTTGACACTATTGGATGGCGTGCAATCTTTGCTGTTGTTGCAGGCATTGCTATCGTCATTGTTTTTGCATCGCTTACGGTCTTAGAAAACGTCACATCGTTCAAGCGCACAAGTTTCGATCCACTCTCTGTTATGCTGTCAACTGTCGGTCTTTTGAGCCTACTCTATGGCTTATCCACCTTTAGCACCGCTGAAAACCATCTGATTACCGGAGTGCTCATTATTGTTGGCATCGTATGTGTTGCACTGTATGCACGCCGACAATTACACCTTGACGAACCAATGTTGCGAATTAGCATCTTAAAGACTTTCAACTATCGCACCGTTGTTATTGTTGTCATGATTTTTTATGCAGCACTTATTGGTATGGAAACAATCATGCCACTCTATATTCAAGGAGTTTTAGGAAAATCTGCAACGATCAGTGGTCTGACATTGATGCCCGGTGCCGTTATTGGTGCGATCACCAGCGTGTTTGCCGGTCGCATCTTTGATCGTCACGGTGTGCGTCCACCTGTTCTTGTTGGTGCGATAGTTATCACAGTTGCAGCTGCTGGGTTTTTCTTCCTCGATGTCGCATCACCTGTTGTGTTTGTCGCAATTGTATACTCACTCTTCGCAATCGGTATGCAATTCACAATGACACCGCTCAACACCTGGGGTATTAATTCCTTACCTAACGACGCCGTCCAACATGCACAAAGCACCTCAAACACATTGAATCAAGTTGCAGGATCCTTCGGTACTGCAACGCTTGTCTCTATCGCCTCAGCCGTATCTTCGGCAGTATCAAAATCAAGTGCATCGGTTTCACTCTCAGATATCGAGCAAACCTTTGTTGGTTATCATGCCTCATTTACCACAACGGCAGTTCTTGCTTTCATCGCAGCTCTTCTCATTCTTGTTTTTGTACGAGATCGTAAAAAGAGCACCCTCAGCACACCTCTCCACACTCAAAACACTCCTGAGTCTCATAGCACAAACAATACCAGAAGCATCGTTGACGACGAAGTTTTGGTGTGCGACGCTATGAACCCGGACGCCGCAAAAGTACTCCATACCGCATCAATGGGAGAAATTATCGACATCATGTCCACTATGGAGACCACAGGAGTCTCTATCATCGATGAGCACGGTGCACTCGTTGGTTATGTAACCGATGGAGATGTCACACGCTACCTTGCGCGCTACGATATACATTTCTCAAATCTGCCAAGTAACATCTATACCTTTCTTCAAGATACCGATGATTTTAAAAAGCGTATAGATATGCTCGTGTGCACAAATGTTATGAAACTCGCTACAAAACAGGTTGTGACCGTTGATGCATCACTGCCACTTGATAAAGCGTGTCGTATCCTTGCCGATCGCAATATCAAAAAAATACCTGTTATTGAAAACGGCGTGCTTGTCGGTGCACTCAGTCGCCGAAACCTCATGCGTTACATGATGCGTGAACTGCGCAAAAATGATACATCAACACTTTACAAGCACAAGAAC
>CAZXOF010000009.1:0-9240 GCA_964642255.1 uncultured Eggerthellaceae bacterium
AAGCGACGACTTAGTGCAGTGTTGATATCAAAAAATAAGGCTCTGTTAACCCAGCGTGGATATAAGTTTGTGCAAGGGGGTTAGATGCTAACGGATAATGTAGAACCACATAACAAGTAGCAATAAATGAAACACCTTTGTTATCCTAATTCCGATTTCGCAGAGTCTATATTCGCGCTGGGTTAACAGACCCAATTTTTATAAGAAGATACGCTACACTGCGACATAGCAGGAACAGGGTTGCGCGTCCGTCATGCCTACTGGTCTTTAACACCTGTAGCTGATTGTTTATAAGACTGGTGGAACTTATGCTGTGTTCCTGTTGGCTAAGCTTGCAGGTGTAGGGTTTTAAGCCTCTTGCCCAGCTTTGCCAGTGTGTGCAACACGGGGTGCGCAAGCACCCCGTGTGATTTTCATGATATGTTGGGGCTTTCTTGCGTGATTCCTGCATGTTTCTTTCAGCTCTGTTTGCTGCGCAGCTGCGGCGTGCCGTAGAATGCGGAAGCGTCTGCACGATGAATGCGGGTAAGGAGCATCATGGCAAAGCATATTTTCGTCACCGGCGGTGTCGTGTCATCTCTCGGTAAAGGTATCACAGCAGCGTCTTTAGGACATCTCTTGAAGGCTCGTGGCTACAAGGTGACCATGCAAAAGATGGATCCTTATTTAAATGTTGATCCTGGTACCATGAGTCCTTTTCAGCATGGTGAGGTTTTTGTAACTGAAGATGGACACGAAGGCGATCTTGATTTAGGACACTACGAGCGATTCATTGACGAGAATTTATCTCGCGAATCAAACTTTACCCAAGGCTCAATCTATCAAAGTCTTATTGCGCGTGAGCGTCGCGGAGATTTTCTAGGTGGTACGGTACAAGTTATTCCGCATGTAACTGAAGCCATTAAAGAGCGTTTGCGTCGTATTGCTGAACAAAGTGGCGCCGATATTGTTATTTCAGAAATTGGTGGCACTATTGGTGATATTGAGTCGCAACCGTTTATCGAAGCAGCACGCCAATTCAAAAAGGAAAAGGGTATAGGCGAGGTCTTGTTTGTGCATGTGACCTTAGTGCCCTATATTGCTGCTGCACACGAGGTCAAGACGAAACCAACACAACACTCAGTAAAGGAACTGCGCTCTATTGGTGTACAGCCTGATTTTGTAGTATGTCGCTCGGATCATGAAATCACTGCTAAGACCTGCGAGAAGATCGCATTATTTTGTGACCTTGATCCTGATGAGGTAGTTGCCTGTGCGGATTCTTCTTCCATTTATGAGGTGCCGTTTGGTTTGTATGATCAGGGCTTTGATATCAAAGTGCTTGAACATCTACATCTTGAATCACCCATAATAGACCTAACTCCACTGCGCTTGTTTGTTGAGGCATCGCGTAACTGCTCAAAACAGGTAGATATTGCGGTGGTTGGCAAGTATGTAAGTCTTCCCGATGCTTATCTATCGGTTATTGAGGCGCTGCGCCATGCGGGAGTGTCCCACGATTGTCATGTTGAGGTGCATTTGATTGACGGAGAAGATCTCTCCGATGACACAGTAGAAGCAACACTAAAAGATATGGATGGTATCTTGGTGCCAGGCGGTTTTGGTGCACGTGCCTTTGAGGGTAAGATTGCTGCTGCTCGATTTGCTCGTGAAGCACAGGTGCCCTTTTTTGGCATCTGCTTGGGCTTGCAGGCAGCAGTTTGTGAATTCGCACGCCATGTGGCAGGGCTGTCTGGAGCTACTTCGGCTGAGTTTGATGAGCATGCAGACTATCCTGTGATCGATCTTATGCCTGAACAGGAGGACGTAGAGGATAAGGGTGGCACAATGCGCTTGGGAGCCTACCCGTGCAAGGTGATGCCAGAAACCTGCGCACATAAGGCTTATGGCGCAGAAATTGTTTATGAGCGGCATCGTCATCGCTATGAAGTCAATAATGCGTATCGCGATCGCCTGCGCGAAGCTGGCCTCGTTATTTCAGGAGTTTCACCTGATGAACGCCTTTGTGAGATTATCGAGTTAGCTGATCATCCTTGGTTTGTGGCAAGTCAGGGTCACCCCGAGTTTAAGAGTCGGCCCACTCGTCCACATCCGCTCTTTTGTGCTTTTATAGAAGCTGCGCTGCAGTGTAAGACTAGCAAGCACTAAGGCCGCAGTACGTCCAAATACACAAGAGGTGTTGTTGTGACACCGAATGAAATGCATAAAAAAGCATGCACTAGTGTGTCTAGTGCATTAGATGAACTCATTGAAGATTACCTTGCCTACTTACGTGTAGAAAAGGGAAGTGCGCGTGCAACACTTAGTGCCTACCAGCATGATCTCGAGCGCTTTTCTCTGTTCTTGCAGAGTCGGGGTGTGGTGAGTGTAGTAAACGTGAGTCGTGATGATATAGCTGCTTTCGAAGCCAGCCTGCTTACTGAAGGCCTTGCTCCCGCTTCTATTCGTCGATTTCTTTCAGTGGTAAAGGGTCTGTGTCGTTTTGCAGCGCGTGAAGGCTTACTTGAATATAATCCTGCCGATTCCCTACCTGTACCCAAGATTCCAAGTCGCCTGCCTCACGTTTTGTCTTTAGATGAGGTGAGCCTTGTCCTTGATCAGACCTTTGAAGATTCACCACGGGGCTTACGTTCCCAAGCTATTCTTGAAGTTTTATATGGCTGCGGCTTGCGAGTCAGTGAGCTGACGGGCTTAAATTGCGAAAACGTAATACTGGATGAAGGATATCTGCGCGTGCGAGGCAAGGGTGGCAAAGATCGCATTGCTCCTATTGCAGGTACTGCGGCCGATACGCTTATACGTTATCTTGAACAAGGAAGACCCATGCTATGCCGTCAGCAGGCTGTGCCGGTCTCGGCAGTGTTTCTGAACGCACGTGGCGGAAGGTTGACGCGCCAGAGTGTGTGCAACATTGTTGAGCGGGCAGGAGCTGCCGTAGGTATTTGTGGTCTACATCCGCATACGCTGCGCCACTCCTTTGCAACGCACTTGCTTGAAAGAGGAGCTGATCTGCGGGTCATTCAAGAACTTCTTGGACATGCAGACATTACAACGACACAGATATATACACATCTGAATCGAGTACACCTTCAAGAGGAATATTTATCATCTCATCCTCGTGCACAAAAGTATGTGTGCTCATAAGGCACGCCTGTACATATCAGCATGCATACAAAACAGTAGCTCTAAGCGTTGTGCATAACCTCTTTAAGTGTAGTGCTTCATAGTTTCTTCATGAGTGTGAGAGCTTATATTTTCTAATACTTCGGTAGCGCTTGCGTATACGTCATCAGGCGTTATAGCACTGACATATGCGCTGTTATTATAGCATCGAAGTATCGACTCTTTGATACCTCTGCATGAGTTACGCCACTATCACGGGTGGTTCAGAGAAAGTCTTTAGCTATATATGGCATATCCCTTTTGTTCCCATTTTTTAACGAGCGCTACACACCGCGTTTTGCCATGTCATATGGCGCACCATAAGGTTCTGCAAGTTTTAAGGTCCTATGTGGGAGAGGACTCCTTGAGATACCTATCAAGCGCCTTATTTTGTTGCAAAGTGGGATAAAGTGGGATAAAATGCCATCCCATCGAAAGGCTTATGTGACGGACTGAGTGGAGCGAATCTAGACGTGTTTGACTTGATGGGTGAATACAGCCATAAAGTCGATGCAAAAGGGCGTCTATCACTGCCTGCTCGCTTTCGCAAGGCTCTTTCGGAAGAGGATCTCGTGGTGACGGTAGACCCGACCAATGCTTGTCTTTATGTCTTTGAGATGGATGGTTTTAACGATTGGGTTGCCTCCTTTTTTATGAAGGATGGCGGATTTAACCCGCGCAATCCAAATCATGTTGCTGCCCGTCGCGAGCTTAAGGCGCGTGCTGACGAGGTTTCTGTCGATGCTGCTGGTCGTATCAATGTTTCTGCTAAGCAGCGGGAGGCGGTTGGCATTGATAAAGACGTCGTGCTTATCGGTAACACCGACTACTTTGAGATCTGGGACGCAAAGCGAAGGGAACAGCAAAAAGCGCAGGTCGATCTTAGTTCGATGCTGTATGACGTGTCCTTGGCGTGAGCGTATTGACGGGTGAATATCGGCACACACCGGTTCTGCTTACTGAGTGCCTTGAAGCATTAAGCTTAAAGGATAAAGGTGTCTACCTTGATGCAACGCTCGGTGGCGCAGGACATACGGTTCAAGCTGCTTCTCAACTAGGCTCACAAGGCTTGGTGCTTGGTATTGACCAGGATGAAGTGGCGCTTTGTGCGGCACAAACAGCTCTGGATGCACTTCCTAAAGAAACGCGTCCACAGTGTGTGTTGCTGCATGGCAATTTTGGCGACCTTGACAGCTTATTGCTCTCCGTTGGTATTACTGGTATCGATGCAGCACTTTTTGATCTAGGGGTTTCATCGATGCAGATAGACACGTTATCGCGTGGCTTCTCTTTCAAAGAGATTGGCCCTGTCGATATGCGGATGGATCCGAGTACACAATCCTTAACTGCAGCAGAGATCATCAACACCTATACCGAAGCAGATCTCGCTCGGATAATCCGCGATTATTCTGACGAACGATGGGCGCGTCGTATCGCGCACTTTATTGTTGTAGCGCGCGAACATGAACGCATTGAAACAAGTGAACAACTTGTTGCCCTTATTAAGGCTGCTATACCCGCTTCGGCTCGTCGGGCGGGAGGACACCCGGCAAAGCGTACCTTTCAAGCGCTGCGTAT
This sequence comes from uncultured Eggerthellaceae bacterium, assembly GCA_964642255.1. Taxonomy (GTDB): domain Bacteria; phylum Actinomycetota; class Coriobacteriia; order Coriobacteriales; family Eggerthellaceae; genus CAZBEP01. Next base: position 4,741 of record CAZXOF010000009.1, read on the forward strand.
TGAGGTAAACGGAGAACTTGATGTGCTTCGCCGTGGTCTTGATGCAGCTATTCGCTGGCTTATGCCAGAAGGGCGCATTGCGGTTATTAGCTATCACTCGCTTGAGGATCGTATCGTAAAAGACTTGTTTTCGTCGTATGCGAATCGGTGTACGTGTCCGCCTGATCTTCCTGTTTGTATGTGTGGGAAGCACCCGGTTCTCAAGATTGTTACGCGCCGACCGATTACGCCTTCTCTTGCTGAGATTGCACGCAATCCACGTGCGCGTAGTGCAAAGCTTCGTGTTGCTCAGCGTCTCAACGAATTGCAAGGCCTATGAACTATCAAGACCATTTGTGTGTTTGATAGATATATGACCCGCAATATAACTAATACAAAGCGCTTTTGAGTCGTGCAGATAGTAAGTGTGTGACCCGTAAGGGGCGAGACTTCAAGAAAGGAGAACGATAATGGCTCAAGCAGCACATGCTTATTCGTATGCACAGCGTGAGCGTATCGTCGAGGTTCCTGAACACTCTCGTATCCATGTGCTTACCGGGACAGGCAAACGTCCTGTTGTTAAAACTGTGTCTATTGCTGCCCTTGCTGCTGCTAAGGTTACTGCTGTTGTTTTAGTTGCGGTTGCCTTGATTGGCTTTGGGCGCATTGCGCTTAATACAGCTACAGTAACTATGTCAATGTCAACCCAAGAGCTTACTTCAGAACTTGCAACGGCACGTGCTAATGCGGCTTCACTAGGGGTACAGCAAAGTGCGCTCTCTAATCCTGCACGCATTCGAAGTTTGGCAACCGATTTAGGCTTGAGTGCCGCTACTACTACCGAGACAATTTCTTTATCTGAGGACGTTGTAGTAGTCAATGATAGCGGAGAGTTGGAACTTGCAAATAGTATTCAACTTGCTGTTCAAGTAGCCTCTTAAGGCGGCGTTTGTGAGGGAATCGTCGCGAAGTGCTGAGTAGCGCAGGCGTACGCGAAGTGGTGCAGATGATCGCAGTAATACACGTCGCGTGAGTAATGCAAAGTCTCATTCATCGCAAACAAATCGCTTTTCCTCTGCTTCGTCTCGGGGGCGCTCACCTCACTTTTCATCTGTGGCTAGCGGTAGAGTATCGGGATCTCAAGGAAGCGGATCGCACCATACAAGCCGCAAGTTGCGCAGTAACATTACATCTTCGCGTCTGTTTTGGCCGCTTATTGTATGCATCCTTCTTGCTTGCTGTTTTGCTGCAAAGCTTGTGTGGCTGCAGGTTGTTAAAGCTGAAGAGTTCTCGGCAATGGCCTCTGCAACGCGATCGGTCACTATTGAAGCAAGCCCTCGTCGGGGTACTATCTATGATCGTAACGGCACTGTGTTGGCAATCAGTGTTGAGTGCGTAACGGTCTATGCAAACCCTTCAGAAGTGGAAGATATAGAAGCAACAGCTGAACTATTAGCACAATATCTTGACGGTGAGATTGATGAATATATAGAAGCGCTTTCGCAAGATACCACCTTTGTTTATATCGAACGCAAGATTGATACCGACTTAGCTGAAGAGCTTGAAGTGGCTCTTGCTGGTGATGGTTCAACTACGGAAGATGACATTGCAGGAGTTTATTTTCTTGATGACATGCGTCGAGAATATCCCTGTGGTCGTATTGCAGCTCAGATAGTTGGTCTCACTGACAGTGATGGTAATGGTATATCCGGGCTTGAATTGTATTACGACGACATTCTGGCAGGAACGCCCGGTACGCTGTCATATGAAACTGGCATGTATGGTATTCCCATTCCAGGAGGTGTTACTGAAGATACACCCGCTGTTGATGGTCAAGATATTGTTATATCTATCGACATTCAACTGCAAGACTATCTTGAACAGCGTCTTGAAGAGGCCGCCGAAGACTGCGATACCGATACTGCGACTGCTGTGGTGATGGATGCTGAAACAGGAGAGATTTATGCTGCTGCCTCATTGCCGCTGCTTGACCCTGATGACCGTGAGAATATTGCGGATGGGGCAACAACATTACGCGCTGTTTCAGGAACGCTTGAACCGGGTTCTATTTTTAAGACGGTGTCTACGCTTGCTATTTTAGAAGAAGGGCTTCTGGCAGCTACCGATACGATTTATTGTCCAGCGTATATTGAAGTTGATGGTTATGTGATCTCTGATGCGCATGAGCGTGATGCTCAGTGGATGACCTTAACTGACATTTTGAGTGAATCATCAAATGTTGGCATCTCGCTTGCGGTGGAAAGTTCTATTGGCTTTACAACACTATATGACTACATCATAGCTTATGGCTTAAATGATGTGACGGGCATTGATTATCCCGGCGAGGCATCGGGATACCTGCTCTCTCAGACAAGCTGGTCGCAGGTTCAATCGTATAACGTGACCTTTGGTCAGGGTGTTTCAGTGACACCGTTACAGATAACACGTTTTTATGCAGCTATTGCTAACGATGGAATAGCGGTAACCCCTCACTTTTTGATCGCGCTTCCACAAAGCGATGAAACACTCAGCTACGAAAGTACACAGATTATCGATAATGTCGAAGCCATTGATACTATTACCAGTATGTTGCAGTCGGTAGTCACTGATGGCACAGGAACAGCTGCTGCCATTGACGGTTTTTCGGTTGCAGGCAAGACCTCAACTGCCGAGGTGTACGACGAAGAAAATGGCGGCTACAAAAGTGGTGTTTACAATGTGGCTTTTGCTGGTTTTATTCCGGATGCATCGATGTCATTGGTGTGCTACGTGGGAGCCTATGAGGTTCCGTACCAGAAAACGGTGGTGAGTGCGTTTCGGGATATAATGGCCTACGCGATCGACCGTTTCAATGTGAATCCAGAATGAGGGATAGCATGGGTAAAACAGTTGCCGAACTGTTCAGCGATATTGATTGTGCGATTTTAGGGGATGCACGTGAAGAAGTGCGTGGTATTGCCTATCGCAGCGATTGTGTGAAGCCCGGTGATGCCTTTTTCTGTATTGTTGGCTTAAAAGCTGACGGACATAGTTTTGTTCAAGATGCAATTGATCGTGGTGCACGTGTTGTGGTGGTTGAGCGCAAGGTCTATTTAGCAGATGCAACTGGCATGACTGAAGTGATGGTAAAAGACACGCGTAAGGCAATGGCACAGGCAGCGTCTGCTTTTTATGATTATCCTGCACAAGCATTTTCTTTAGTGGGCATCACGGGAACTAATGGTAAGACGACGGTAACGTATCTGGTGGATCATATTGTTAATGCGGCAGGGAAGAAAGGTGGCATTATCGGAACAACGGGCGCACGTGCAGTCTCCCTCTCCGAGCGACTGGATCACACCACACCCGAATCACCTGATTTGCAACGTCTATTTTCTATCATGCGTGATGCGGGTTGTAGTGTTGTGGCAATGGAAGTATCCTCTCATGCCCTTGATTTGCAGCGTACGTGGGGTTCTTGTTTTGCTGTAACAGCTTTTACTAATCTCACACAAGATCATCTAGATTATCATCATACATTTGAAGACTATTTTGAAGCGAAAGCTCACTTGTTTTCGAACGAGTATCCAGCCAAACGTGTCATTTGTATTGATGATACATGGGGGCAAGAGCTTCTGCGCCGTTGTTCCGAAGCGCAAGATATCATCATGAGTGTTGGCTTTACACACAATGCTCAAATACATCCATTGGAGATTTCCTACTCTCAAACTCACACAGAGCTTGTGCTATCGGTGCGAGGTGAACACCTGTCCCTTTCCTATCCGTTGGTAGGCAAGTTCAACGTTTCTAATGTGATGCTTGCCGTTGGTATATGTATGGCGCTAGGCATTTCTGTCGATACGATTGTTGATGCTTTGCGGGCCGCGCCTCATGTACCTGGACGACTTGAGCGCGTTGAGGCAAGCTGTAATGGTGGCCTGTCTATATACGTTGATTATGCTCATACCCCCGATGCTCTTGAAAAAGCTATCGCGTCTATCAAGGCAGTTTCACCTCAGCGCACCATTGTTGTGTTTGGATGTGGGGGTGATCGTGACGCAACAAAGCGCTCAATTATGGGTCGGGTAGCGCTGTCGGCCGATTATGTTGTGGTAACTAGTGACAACCCACGAAGCGAAGACCCTCAAGCCATCATCACAGACATTCTTGATGGTATGAGTGAGGGGCGGGGTCGTTTTGAGATTGAGGCTGATCGACGCTTAGCTATTGCCCGCGCTGTGGCTTATGCGCAGCCGGGAGATTCGATTTTGATTGCAGGCAAGGGACATGAAGACTACCAGCTTGTTGGTTCAGAAGTTGTACCCTTTGATGATCGTGTTGTTGCGCGTGAAGAGCTAGAGAAACGCTTTGGTGGTACATGTGAAGCCAGAGAGGGAATGTGTGATGCGGGCGAGTATTAAGCAAATCGCCACATGCACAACAGGCAGCTTTCTGGTTGAGCCTTCGGATTCAAGTCTTCTGGTAACCGGTGTGACCTGGGATTCACGCGAACTTGTTGCGGGAGATCTATATGTGGCGCTT
>CAZXOF010000009.1:9250-24092 GCA_964642255.1 uncultured Eggerthellaceae bacterium
GAAGTGGGTACGGACGCCATCTTCGTGGCGTTTCCGGGTGAGCGCGTTGATGGCCATGACTTTGTAGCTGATGTGCTGCAAGCAGGGGCATCGGCCGCTTTAGTAAGCATGCTACCTCATGCTGAAACACAGGCGCTTGCGAAAAAAGTAGGCGCTGCGTTGATCTGCGTGCCCGATACTACTGCTGCACTCGAAGCCTGTGCGCGTTGGTGGCGCAGTCAGCTCAAGGCGACAGTGATTGGTATTACGGGTTCGTCAGGTAAAACAACGACAAAGAATCTCATACGCGATGTGCTAGCACCTCATGTGCGCGTAGTTGCAACTGCGGGCAATCAAAATAACGAGCTAGGCGTACCGAAGACCATCCTTGCTGCTGATAGCAATACAGAAGTGCTGGTTGTTGAAATGGGTATGCGGGGGTGCGGTCAAATTGCTCAGTTGTGTGAGCTGGCGCAACCCGACTGGGGTGTTATTACCAATGTGAGTGAAAGTCATGTCGAACTGTTAGGTAGTTGTGAAAACATTGCTCGGGCAAAGGCAGAACTTATTGAGGCACTACCTGATGAGCAAGGTATTGCTTTTTTGAATGCCAATGATGAGTTTTGTAATTACATACAGGTGCAAGCCCAAGTATCTCAGCGTGGTGTGCGCACGGTGCTCTTTAAGGGTGCAAATGCAGATGGTGTAGATGAAACGGGCGAAAGCTTGTTTGCGTTGTCTATTGATACAAGCGATAACAACTCACTGCTCAATGAATCTATAGCTCGTGTATGGGCAGAAAATGTCTCCCTTGATGCACAGGGTTGCGCACGCTTCAGGCTCTGTGCACACGGTTTTATGTCAACACTAAAAAACACCACTTTACAACGCAGTTCGATACGCCAAGGCGTTGAGGATCATGTTGAATGCGTGTTGTCGCTGCATGGCATACATAATGTTGCCAATGCCTGTGTTGCTGCAGCAATTGGACGCGCTTTCGGTATTAGTTTGGTCGATATTGCTAAGGCTTTGGCTACTTCGCAACCTGAGCGGGGGCGACAAGAAATCATTGTGTCGAATGCAGGCCTTACCGTTATCAATGATGCCTACAATGCAAACCCCGATTCAATGCGTGCAGCGCTTTTGTCTCTTGCTGCCTTACAGGTGTCTGGTAGGCGCATTGCGGTATTGGGAGATATGCTTGAGTTAGGACGCTATGCACAGCCGTGTCATGAAGATATTGGGCGGTTTGTAGCAAGCTTGCCGATTACACATCTTGTTTGTATAGGAGATCAGGCACGCTTTATTGCTTTTGCTGCGCAAGAGGCAGGCATGGATGCATCACAGGTTATAGCAGTCAATACAGTTGATGAAGTGTTTGCCGATCTGAGGTGTTGTCTACAACCTGGCGATACTGTCTTGGTAAAGGCTTCTCATGCGCTAGCTTTAGAGCGTGTGGTCGAAGGGCTGGTTAGCTAAGATGCTTTCGATTTTTGCTCGCTACCCAACTTTTTTGGTATTTCTTGCCGTAATTATTGCGGCAGCTATAACAATTGTACTTATGCCGGCATGGATGCGTTTTTTACGCTCGTGTAGTGTAGGACAACAGATACGTGCGGAAGGTCCAGAAAGTCACTACGTTAAACAGGGAACTCCAACTATGGGCGGCATTGTCATGCTGGTTGCCACTGCGGTAGTCATTATATTGATGGGAACACCGTCGGCTGACACCTTTGCATTACTTGCAGCGGTACTTGCTACTGGAGCTTTAGGGCTTGTTGACGATGCTGCGAAAGTTATTCACGAGCGTTCACTTGGCTTAACACCAAAGGGTAAGCTGATTGGGCAGTTTGCCATTGCAAGCGTCTTTTGTCTGATAGCGGTTAATATGCTCAACGTTGCGCCTACTATCGAGATACCTTTTTTGCCCTCGCTTGATTTAGGCGTGCTTACTACCATTGTTCCCTTTGGGGAGGGCATTGAAATTCCGTGGCTCTATCTTATCTACGTCAATATCTTGCTTGTGGGTATGTGTAATGCCGTTAATTTAACTGATGGTTTAGATGGGCTTGCGGCAGGCACAGTTATGATTGTTATGGTTGTTATGGCGGCCATTGCATATCGCAGTGACCTACTTGATTCTGCTATTGTTGCGGCGGCGGTTGCGGGTGCCTGTATTGGTTTTTTGTGGTTTAACGCTCATCCTGCCGACATCTTTATGGGGGATACTGGATCGCTTGCCTTAGGTATGGCACTTGGCTGTCTTGCCGTGCTTACAAAAACAGAGCTGGTGGTTATCGTTATTGGTGGCCTTTTTGTCATCGAGGCTGTGTCGGTCATGGTGCAGGTTATCTGGTATAGGCGTACTGGTAAGCGCATCTTTCTTATGGCGCCACTGCATCATCATTTTGAAAAGAAAGGCTGGAGCGAAACAACAGTGGTGGTGCGCTTTTGGATTATCTCCGGTGTACTTGCTGCAAGCGGTTTTACTCTGTATTTCATTCAAACTTTGTTCAGGCTAGTGTGATTGACAATGACTGAGGCGCAAAGCAAAGCGGCTTGCGAAAGAAGCGTCACTGCTAAGTTACTGCCAGGACGTAAATATGCTCTGCAACATTTAGGACGCGTGTTGGTACTTGGTCTTGGAAAAAGCGGACAGGCCGTTGTTGAGTTTTGTGCTCCGCTTGTAGGGAGCCGTGTTGATGAGCTTGTAATTGCTGCAGGAGAACGCACACCCGAACGCGAAGCTTTCGCCTATACACATGCGGTTGAGGGCGTGCGATTTTTGTTTAATCACGAACAGATCAAAGGCTCCTACGATATTTGCATTGTTAGCCCAGGCATACCAGCAACTTCTAATTTTTATCGCAGTGCCCAGCGCGCTTCTGCTGAGCTGATCAGCGAAATTGAGTTTGCTTGGCGCGAGAGTCGTTGCACAGATCGCTGGGTTGCGGTTACGGGAACAAATGGTAAGACAACTACTACGGCACTCATAACACAGTTGCTGATAGCGGCAGGCAAAAAGGCTATTGCGATTGGTAATATTGGTGATGCTGCTCTTGGGGCTGTTGCGCACGATGCGGCTGATATCTATGTGGCTGAAGCATCATCATATCAACTTGCTTCGATAAATCGTTTCGCACCCGATGTTGCAGTGCTTTTAAGCATCACACCAGACCACCTTGATTGGCACGGTAGCTTTGAGGCCTACTGTGCAGCGAAGCTTGCCCTACTTACTCATCTTAATGAAGTACCGGGTGCCGCTGCTATTTTTGACGCACATGACACATCTTTGCAAGAGGCGTTCAGTATGCTTTCTCAATCATTATCACAAGAAAAGGACTTTGTTCGTATTGCCGTTAGAGTAACGCGCGATATAGATGCGCGCATTGCTCATTGTTGTAATGGTAATGCTGCCTTTATAGATGACGGGTGGCTCTACGTTAAACTTAATGGTACGAGCTATCGTCTTATGCGGGCAGATGATTTGGCTATCAAGGGTGATCATAACCTTGTTAATGCCCTTGCTGCGGCATCAGCTGCCTTAGTTTTAAGGGCAGATGAAGCAGCTATAGCGCGTGGACTGAGTGAGTTTGCACCACTTGAGCATCGCGTAGAGCCCTGTGGGAAGGTTCGTGGCATTACCTTTATCAACGACTCGAAAGCCACAAATACTGATGCAAGTATTAAGGCGCTCTCTTCTTTTCCGAAAAAGCGCGTGATTGCCTTGCTTGGAGGTTGTGATAAGGGTACCGATCTAGCATCTCTTGTATCAACAGCGCGTATCTATGCAAAGGCAGTTGTGTGCTTTGGAGATGCCAAAGAGCGTTTTGTAGCAGCGTTTCTGTCGGAACCATCGAGCTTAGGGTCTTCAAGTGAGGGTGTTGACACAAAGGTGATAAACATAGCAGACAATCAAAGCTTTACTTATGATGAAACTGGGCTTGTGGTCGCGTGTGCCACATCCCTTACGGATGCATGTGCACTAGCCTGTAGCCTTGCTCAAACAGGTGATGTTGTGTTGCTGTCACCGGCGTGTTCATCTTTCGATGAGTTTTCTTGTTATGAGGAACGCGGCTCAAGGTTTAAGGCGTTTGTAGCACAGTATGCTAATCGGATGGGGGTGTAGGCTGTCGTGTCGCCTTTGAACAGAGGTGGTTCGCAGCCAGCCCTATCAGTGCCGCGCGAAGTGATGGTACCACGCATTGTCTTTCTACTCACGACACTTGCTCTGCTTCTGTTTGGGTTGGTCATGGTGTATTCAGCCTCTTTTGTTGAAGCTATCAATGACGGCGCTGATCCGGCATATTATGTAATACGCCAAATAGGTTTTGCATGTGCTGGTGTGGTGGTTGGTTTTTGCTTCTGGAAATACCTGTCGCCGTCGCTACTGCAAGGCCCCTTGCTCTATGTGGGCTGGGGTCTGGCTTTTTTCATGATGCTGCTCACTGCCATTATGGGCACTGAAGAGCTTGGTGCCCAACGTTGGCTTGTCATTGGTCCAATAAGTTTACAGCCTTCCGAATTTATGAAGATTGCTCTTATTGCCATGGCGGCACGACTTATAACTGAACTCCGTGAAGGAGAGTCGTTAAAGTTGGTGACTGGCAAAGCACTTATGTTTATCGCTTTGCCTATAGCGTTAATTTGTACGACACAATCTGATCTTGGTACAACAGCTATCTGTATTGTTGGTGTTCTTGCGGTGTTATGGCTGGGCGAAATACCCATGCGCCTCATCATTACCTCATTGGTAATTATTACAATCTTAGGTGTGCTTGCTATCGTATTGGTTGGTTATCGTTCAAGTCGTTTCGCCTATCTTGATCCGTGGAACGATGGGTATGGAGGCTACGGAGCGGGCTATACCATCATTCACGCATACTATGCTTTTGCCGAAGGAGGCCTCTTCGGTGTTGGGCTGGGCAATTCACGAGAGAAATATCTGTATTTACCTGAAGCTGAAACCGATTTTATTTTTGCGATTGTTGGTGAAGAGCTTGGTTTGGTAGGCGCTCTTGTGGTAATCATACTGTACGTGGTGTTTTTAGCTGCAGGACTCTTTATCGCAAAGTCGGCACGTAGTGATTTTAGTACGATGCTTGCTGGCAGTTTTGCGATTATGATTGTGTTTCAAGCCTTTTTGAATATTGGCTGTGCCATTGGTTTATTCCCCACAACAGGTAAACCTTTACCTTTTATATCATCGGGGGGTTCGTCTCTTATTGCAACACTGATTATGGTTGGACTTATTTTGTCAGTATCAAAAGAAGCTTCATCTCCGACGGTGTATGATCGCCGTCGTGCCGATCTGCGAGTTGTGCGGGCACTCAATCACCATGACAGCGTAAGATCTTACACAGGTCAGAGAAGATAGGATGGCTGTTATGCTTGCTGTGCTTTCTGGTGGGGGAACCGCCGGTCATATTAATCCTGCACTTGCTTTAGCAGAAGAGCTTATAGGTCGGGGATGTCAGGTTTGTTTTGCGGGAACACCAGAAGGTCTTGAGGCGCGTTTGGTGCCTCAAGCTGGTATTGATTTTACACCGTTTCAGGCATCAGGTTTCAATCGTCGTCATCCACTCACCTTACCTCGAGCGCTTGTTACGCTTGCGAAAAGTTCACGTGCTGCTAAGGTGTGGTTTCGCGAGATCAACCCCAGCGTAGTAGTTGGCTTTGGAGGCTATGTATCTATTCCTGTTGCACATGCTGCTGAGCAGATGGGTATTCCGGTAGTTATTCACGAACAAAACTCGGTCATGGGTCTTGCAAACAGAAAACTTGCAAAGCGAGCAGCTGTGGTGTGTGTAACCTATGAGATTTCAGCAAAAAGTGTGAATCTAGCGCCTGATCGTGTGGTGATAACCGGCAATCCGGTGCGGCGTAGCGTGCTGGATGCAAGCCGAGAAGAAGGGCGTCGCATGCTCGGCATTGCTGATGATGAACTTATGCTGCTTATTTTTGGTGGAAGCCTCGGTGCTCACCACATCAATGAAGCGGTGTGCGCTCTCAAAAACAAATTGCTTGCTTGCACGAATGTGCATGTAGTACATGTAACCGGGTCACAAGAGCTTTCCTTTGTTCGCGATGCGCTTGCGTTGAATACCGAAGAACAAGATCGCTGGACCCTGATTGGTTATCAAGATCGCATGGGAGAAACACTAGCCGCAGCAGATCTTATTGTGTCACGAGCGGGAGCAAGCTCGCTTGCCGAAATATCGGTGCGTGCCATCCCTGCACTATTGGTGCCCTTTCCTTATGCTACAGCCGATCATCAAACTACCAATGCACGTGCCTATGTTGAGGCAGGATGCGCAACCCTTGTATCTGATGCCGAGCTTGATAGCCCTCTGTTTGCCGAGCGTTTGTTTACGCTTTTAACCGATGCCGACCTGCGTGCCTCAATGCGCATCGCTGCACAGGCACAAGAAACGCGTAATGCTGCTGTTAAGTTGGCAGATGTTGTGATGGCAGCAGCGCGTCACTAGCGACTTGGGTATGATTTTAAGGTTCTAACAATGCTTGAAAACATCGTAGCTGTATACGGTGTGGGAGGTAATTATCACGGTGACGAACTTGCCACATATCCGTACAATTTACTTTATTGGTATCGGGGGCGTTGGTATGAGTGGACTTGCTTGTATTGCTCACGATCAAGGACTGGTTGTAACTGGGTCTGATCTCAAGCAAAGTCGTTATACCGAGCGACTTGTTAACCAAGGGATTCCGGTGCATATTGGACATGCTGCACAGAATCTACCTGATGACCTTGATGTTGTTGTCGTATCAACTGCTATTCTTAAGAACAATCCCGAGCTTATAGAGGCGCGTCGTCGAAAGCTTCGTATTTGGCACCGAGCGAAAATGCTTGCCTATTTAGGACGAGATCTGAAAACGCTTGCTGTTGCCGGAACGCACGGAAAGACTACTACTTCCTCAATGCTGGCAAGTGTTTTAGACGCTGCGGGTTGTGATCCGAGCTTTCTTATAGGAGGTATTGTTCGCAGTTATGAAAGTAATGCCCATGCAGGCTCAGGGCAAGCCTATGTTGTTGAAGCCGATGAGAGCGACAAATCTTTCCTATGTCTGTCCCCACAAGCAGTACTGGTTACTAATATCGAGGCTGACCATTTAGATCATTACCGTGACCTTGGCGAGATATATGAACAGTTCGGATCGTTTATAGGGGCACTACCTGAAGATGGTTTTGCTGTTGTATGTGGGGATGATGAAGCGCTTACACAACTCGCACGATCTCGTACACAACGGGTGATTACCTACGGTTTTGGAAGTACCTGTGACGTGCGTGTTGAGGCGTTTGAGCAGAGGGGTATACAAAGTTTCTTTTCTGTGCGCATGGTAAACAATCAACTTATTTCCTGTTCATTGCCGCAAAATCCCGGTTCTCATAATGCCTTAAATGCAGCCGGTGTTCTTGCGTTTGGAGTACAACTTGGTCTTGATGCGAGGCGCCTTGGAGAGGCACTTGCGCAGTTTCGAGGTGTTCGTCGTCGTTTTGATCTGATAGGAGAAGTGGCGGGGATCACTGTGGTCGATGATTACGCGCATCATCCCACTGAGATAGTGGCAACTATTGCGGCAGCATCAAGTTTGGATTATCGAAAGCTACACGTGCTTTTTCAGCCACATCGCTACTCACGAGCTTCACTGTTTACCGAAGCCTTGCGTGACGAGTTTGGGTCGGCTTTCGACAAGGCTGACTCTGTTACCTTTATGGACGTATATCCGGCAGGAGAAACTCCCATTCCGGGTATTTCGGGAAAGACCTTTTTGCAAGTTATACTTGATCATCCGGGACATCCCGATGCTGCCTATGTAGCTCGTCGCGTAGAGGTTGCATCAACTATGGCAAGCCGGGCAAGTAAGGGCGATCTTATACTGACTATGGGTGCTGGAGATGTGACGTCAATGGGTCGCGAGATTCTTGATGAACTCTTACGACGCACTTCTTCCTCGGATAAAGTGTGTATTTAGGCGCAGAGGAGTAAGGGTTATAAAAAGTTATGGTGGCACGACATGCATCGCGTCTTGAAGCTCTTTTTGTTGACGATGTCTTTGAAGGTGACATATATCCCAATGAGCCGATGGCGCGGCATACAACCTACCGTATTGGCGGACCGGCACGTTTCTTTGTGCGTGTCAATTCTATTGGCGCGTTGATGCAGACAGTTGAAGCCTGCGATGATGTTTCTGCGCCTTGGATTGTGGTAGGACGTGGTGCAAATCTGCTGGTTTCCGATGAAGGTTTTGATGGTGTGATTATAACGCTTGGGCGTGATTTTCGAGTATGTCGCTATCACGAAGAGCAGCAATGCTTTGCAGTTGGAGCAGGCGTTGCTTTATCGTCAGTTGTGCAGGAGGCATTTCGCCGATCACTGTCAGGACTCGAGTTTGCCGTTGGAACACCGGGCTCCATTGGGGGCGCTATTCGTATGAATGCCGGCTCGCGTGATGTGTGGATTGGTTCGTGCGTTTCAAGCGTAACTTGCTTTTCTCTCAGCAATGGTCTTGAGTTACTGCACGGCTCAAGCATTGAGTGGGGGTACAGAACAAGTTCACTTTCTCCTGATAAAGTTATTATTGAATGTGAACTTGAAGCGCAGCCTGCCGATCCCTTTCTTATTCGCAACAAGATGGAAGCGGCACTAGCAAAGCGGCGAAAGTCACAGCCTTTATCGAAACTTTCGTGTGGTAGCGTTTTTAAGAACCCGCCAGGGGATAGTGCAGGGCGTCTTATTGAGGCAGCGGGGCTGAAGGGTTATACCTGCGGAGGTGCAAAAGTATCAGAGCAGCACGCGAATTTCATCCTGAACGAAGGAGGAGCAACGGCGGCTGATGTAGTAGCTGTTATGCAGGCCGTGCAGAAAAAGGTATATCAAGATTATGGCATCGAACTGGCACCGGAAGTCCGGTTCATCGGATTCAAATAGACCGCAGCGCCGTGCCCGTGCCATTGCAGGAGGGCGTGCGTCTCAAACAAGTTCTTCGCGTCGTGCGCGCCCACAGCTTTCATCGGTGCGTATCGGAGATCTTGATGCTGCTTCAACTCGTATGGCTTCTCGTCGCCCACGTGCTGCCTCTGTTGGGTACTCGCGTGCTGGTCGTATCGTAAGCAGACTCTTTCTTACTGTTTTGAGTTGTGTTATTGCAGGAACGGTCGCATGGCTTGTTCTTGCGCAAACAGATATTTTTCTCATCGAGCAAATCGAAGTACAAGGGGTTGAACATCTCAGTGCAACAGAGATGGATGCACTAGTGTCAGTGCCGCAGGGAACAAATCTGCTTAATGTCGATATTTCAGGTATTCAAACGCGCTTACTGCAAAATGCGTGGATCGAAGAGCTTGATATTGTCCGCGTCTTCCCCAGCACGCTTAAAATCGTGGTGACAGAGCGCGAGATTGCCGCAGTTGTTGAAATCCAGGTAGGTAGTGACGAAGAAGTGACGCTGTGGGCTATCGCCTCTGATGGTGTGTGGCTTATGTCTATTCCCGATCAGGATTCAGAAGAAGGTCAAGCAACGAGTTCACAGGTATATGAAGATGCTGCTGTGGCGCTGCGTATTGTGGATGTGTCCTATGGTGTATCGCCCGAAACTGGTTCCGTTACCACAGATGAAGGTATCCAAAACGCTCTTGCGGTTGTGTCTGGTCTTACTACTGAGTTGGCCGATCGTGTTACTACAGTGTCGGCTAGTAATTCTGAATCGGCTACGCTTACGCTCGATAATGGCGTAGAAATTGCCTTTGGTACGGCAACGGATATTCGCGACAAAGAACTTATTTGTCTTGAACTTCTTGAAGAACACCCCGATTCTATTGCCTACATCAACGTACGCAATGTTGACCGACCGACTTATCGCGCACTATAGAAGTGCTGTGCACTATGGTTATCTTTCCCACCTAACGTGCGGATATTGCGTGCGAGTGGTTGTTGCTTTGTGTGGCTTTAGTTGCAATTGTAAGTCCTTTGTGTACAATGAATTGATGGTTTGCCCAGATGGGTAAATGCTACCTTGTATCACCAAGATTAATAGCACAAAGAGTAACTGGAAAAATAAATGCAGCAGGTGTGGAGGGTGCAATGTCGAACAGAATAGCTTCCGATCATCTGGCAGTCATCAAAGTTGTTGGTGTCGGCGGTGGTGGTACGAATGCGGTGAATCGCATGGTCGAAGCTGGCGTCAAGGGTGTTGAGTTCATTGCGGTAAACACGGATCGTCAGGCACTGCTTATGTCAAATGCCGACAAAGCGATCCATATTGGTGAAGAATTAACTCGCGGCCTTGGTGCAGGAGCAAATCCCGAGGTGGGATGTCAGGCTGCCGAGGAAAGTCGCGCGGAAATTCGCGAGGCAATTGCTGAGGCTGATATGGTATTTGTCACCGCCGGAGAGGGTGGCGGCACGGGAACAGGTGCGGCACCGGTTATTGCTGAGATTGCTCGTGAAGAAATAGGTGCCTTGACGGTTGGTATTGTGACCAAGCCATTTTCCTTTGAGGGACGCCTGCGTCGTAACCAAGCCGATCAGGGTATTGATCTGCTATCACAAAAAGTTGATACTCTCATTGTTATTCCAAATGATCGTTTGCTTGAAATCGTTGAAAAAAAGACAAGCATGCTTGATGCTTTCCGCATTGCTGATGACACGCTACGTCAAGGTATTCAAGGTGTTACTGATCTGATTACCATTCCTGGTCTTATCAACCTTGACTTTGCTGATATTCGCACGGTTATGAAGGATGCGGGTACGGCAATGATGGGTATTGGTGTGTCTTCGGGTGAAAATCGAGCTCTTGATGCTGCTCAACAGGCAACAAATTCAAGTTTGCTTGAGGCTTCAATTGCCGGTGCTACGCGTGTATTGTTCTCCATTGCGGGTGGTCCCGACCTCACCTTAAATGAGGTGGATGAAGCGGCTCGCACTGTTGAAGCTTGTGCTGATGAGAATGCCAATATTATTTATGGGCAGATCATTGACGATGCCATGGGTGATCAGGTGCGTATCACTGTTATTGCAACCGGTTTTAAGATGGCTCAAGCGCATCAGTCGTCACTTGATTTTTCGCGTAAAGACCTGTTTTCCTCAACTGAAGTAACAACAAATTCATCAACATCTGCAATACCATCGGCTTCTGCTGTATCGACACCGGCTTCAAGTTCTTTTTCGACCACGAAGTCTCGTTTTGTAGATGAAGACTATATCCCAGATTTCTTAAGACGTCAGCGTTAATGATTGTGAGTATGAGCGATGCTGCCCGCACCGCTGTTGCATGAGTGCACTTTAGGACAGCTGCGTGTTTTAACCGATGATCGGCTTGCCACAGCATGTGGTGTGCGTCTTGCGTTCACCATGCGAATGGGGGGCGTGAGTAAGCCGCCTTTTGACGAATTGAATCTGGCTGATCATGTGGGAGATGACCTTGCTTCAGTAGCTGAAAATCGCGCTCTAGTTGCGCGCGCCCTCAACTGTGACCCTTGTGCTGTCATTGTGCCAAAACAAATACATGGAACAACCATGGTAGCAATAACTTCCGGTGCCTCAAGAGATCTTGAGCGTGCTTGGGCGCGTGCTAACGAGGGAGCTGACGGCCTACTTGTCACGACTGTTGGTGTTGCTGCCTTGCTGTGTTTTGCTGACTGTGTTCCAGTGATATTAGTTGCACCTGGTGGCTCTTTTGCGGTGGTTCATGCAGGGTGGCGAGGTGTACTAGCACATATTGTTTCACAGGCTGTTTATGCGCTTGCGCAAAAGGCAGAGGCAGATACCTGTGCGTTACTATCAGCTTATATAGGTCCGTGTATTTGTGGGGAATGTTTTACGGTCGATACCACCTTAGCAAAGCGTTTCGCTCAGACCTTTGGTGCAAGTTGTATTGTCAAACCCGGTCATATCGATTTGGTTGAGGCTGTAATAACCGATCTTGTTTTGGCGGGACTTGCGCGCAACAATATTGTTGATGCAGCTTGTTGTACACGATGCGATCAAGAGCGCTTCTTTTCGTATCGAGGAAGTGGTGGTGTCTGTGGACGGCAAGGAGCCTTTGCATTTCGTCAAGAGCTTTAAGGGGAAGGTGACAGCAATATGAGTATCGCGACACGCTATGCATATGTAAAAAGCCAGGTTGTTGCTGTTGCTCGTGAGTGTGGCCGCAATCCTGAGGAGATAAAGCTAATCGCTGTATCAAAAACAACAGACACATCCGGGGTGGCTTGTGCGCTCGAAGCGGGAGCCTGTGACTTTGGAGAAAATCGCCCTGATAGTCTGTGCGAGAAAGCAAAAGTGCATCCTCAAGCTAGCTGGCACTTTATCGGTAACATCCAATCTCGACGCATCTCCGATATTGCTATACATGCTTCAATGGTACATTCTTTGTATCAGGCGCATCACATACCGATATTTGAGCGCACGGCAGCTGCGACAGGTAAAACACTTGACATGCTCATTGAGGTCAATGTGTCTGGCGAAGCAAGCAAAAGTGGCTGCATTCCCGCAGATGCTCTTGCGCTAGCACAGGAAGTAAGTGCGCAAAGTCATTTGCGTATACGAGGACTCATGACCATGGCTCCTCAAGGTGATCTTACTTGTGCTTGCGAGTGTTTTTCCGATCTAGCCCGTCTTGCTGACACTGTACGGACATCGCTTGATGCAACGGCTCAGGCGTCGTTCAATGAGCTTTCTATGGGTATGAGTGAAGATTGGCGTGAAGCAATCCGCTGCGGCGCTACTATGATTCGAATCGGACGTGCCATTTTTGACGAGGCGTTCGAGCCTCCCGTAAACAGCGACTAGCGCTCATGATAGGGATGTCTGATGGGTGAAGTAGGTAAGGAGGACACGTGGGGCTCTCCACAATACGACAGCGTTCAGAAGACATGCTAGATGGCATCAAGTCTCGGCTTGGCCTTACGCATGAGAGAACCTATAGCCGTCGCAGCCGTGATTATGATGATTATGACGGTGATTATGATGATACTTCCGCTGAAGATGGCTACGACGATTATGACGATGAAGGTTATGATGAATATGAGTATGGCGAGGGCTATAGTGATGGCTCATTGCATTCGTCTACAACGTCCTTGTCGCATGTAGGCACAACAAGAAGTTCGGCCTTAGAAGTGTCATCCCCACGCTTGGTGTCTATTGATGATGTGCGTTTGAGCACGCAGGCTCTCGATAGTTCTCGCCCCCATAAATCATCAATGACTAATGAGGACTCGAAAGCGTCATATCAGCGAAAAAATCGTTTGTTTATAGACAACACCACTCCATCTCCGGGGTCTCCCGAAAGCGTGGCACGAATGCAGCGCTCATCAGGTTTAGATTCTTTATTTGGCACATCGAGCTCACGTGTGACAGATACAGGGGTAGGTGCTTTTGATGAGGAGACGACGCGATCCTCAGCTGTGCCTGAACGTGCTTTTGGTCCGGCACCTGGCTCTCCCGCAGCGCGCGCAGCAGAGGGGTTAACCGCTGCTGCAGTAACGGATGCTGTGACTCTTTCCTCAACAGCGGGATCGTCTTTCGACCCGCATGCTGCGCTTGCGGGAACGGGGACATCAGGACATAAGCCAACACGTGGCATCACGGTGTTTCGTCCTCGCGCTTATGCTGAGGTTGAGCGCGTTGCTAAAGTGCTTCGTGCGGGTGATGTTGCTGTCCTGTCGCTTAAAAATACGCCTGAAAGTCTTGCAACACGTGTATTAGATTTTTCTTTTGGTGTTGCGTGCTGTGTCGAAGCGCGTGTTGACTGTATCGGAGTTAAAACCTTTGTTATTACACGTGGTGCTGCTCTTTCTGAGGCTGAACTAGCATCTCTGAAGTCTCAAGGGGTGCTTTAGATGCTTGGTTCTGCCGTTTTGTCTCAGGTGGTGCTTGTTGGGGGCGGAAAAATGGGGGAGGCCATTGTATCTGGTCTCCTTACCGCATCATGTGTGCGTGATGCTTCATCTCATACAACATATATTGTTGTTGAGCCAGCTTCGTCGCGTCGCGATGACCTACGTACTACTTATGGTTTAACCTGTGTTGCGGATGTGAGTGAAGTTGAGTGTGCTGATATAGTGATACTTGCCGTCAAGCCGCAGATTATGGGCAAGGTGCTCGCAGATATAGCACAGAAAGCCCCCTTTGCTCGCCCGATTGATAAGCCATTATTTGTCTCTATTGCTGCGGGTGTAACCACAGAGGCAATAGAGACAGCGCTTGGTACAGGTGCACGCGTTGTTCGTACGATGCCGAATTTGCCTTTGCAAATTAAAGCTGGAGTAACCGCAGTTACAGGTGGTAAGTGGACATTATCTTCTGACCTTGCTTTAGTACAAGAGCTTTTTGCGGTTCTTGGAATTGCACGGGTGGTTGCCGAGTCCGATATAGATGCAGTGTGTGCACTCAGTGGCTCAGGGCCTGCCTATGTTGCTGCCATGATTGAGGCGCTGATTGCCGCAGGTTCGCGCCAAGGTCTCACACCTGATCTTGCGCGTGATTTGGCGCTGCATACTGTGTACGGCACTGCGCGACTGCTGGTGGAAACCAACCGTGATGTTAGTGAATTCAAAGCGGCGGTATGTAGCCCTGGTGGCACGACGCTTGCAGCGCTTGATGCTATGGTCGCTCAAGGTTTTGACCAGGTCTTTGATGCTGGGGTGGAAGCAGCCGTTCAACGAGCGAAGGAGCTTGCGGCATCATGATCTCTTACCTGTTTGCTCGAGCTATCGTTTCTCTGGTTAGTGTCTATACTACAATCATATTTGTATACGTCCTCATGTCGTGGATTCCGTACCGCAGGGGCATTGTAGGTGATATATATCGCGTGCTTGGGGCTTTGTGCGATCCTTATCTTA
>CAZXOF010000010.1:0-23520 GCA_964642255.1 uncultured Eggerthellaceae bacterium
GCAAGCGATGCACTTAAGACAGCGGATAGGAAACGTCTTTTCATAACGCCTTTTCCCTTCTTGTTCACTTATTGTGTTGATCACTTCTGTGTGGCTCGCGGCAGGCGACCCTTACGGAGAAAGAAGATTGCTTGCGCAAGACGAACCGACACACGTAGCTCAAACGCGTACAAACCATAATGAAAAAGACGTATCAAAAAACTGTTGTATGTATGTCAAATCTAGGTAAAGTCATACTGCGTATAAACGCCACCGTATGTGCACATACAACACTCAATTCATTGAGATAGAGAGTGTTGTATATGGTTTTCAGGAGCGCTCTACAGCACGAAAACATCGTTTCTACTACAAGAGAGGCATTGTGCGTAAGTGAAACTATATTCTTGATACGCCCACAGCAGAGCTCATGCACGACAGGCGCTGCGTGTAAGTGGAGCTATTGCGCGAACAACAGTATCTTTCACTGCTGCGGAACTTGAAGCATCATCAGCCATCCACAGCACCACGCTGCCCGTAAAACCGAAGGCAGTGATATCGCTAAATTGCACCACAGGGTCTTTTTCCAACGTACCAATAGTTTCAGCAGCAGCACGAGCAGTATCTGAAATACGCTTTGCAAGAGCATCAAGCCTTTCACCTTCAGTGGATACTGCAATAGATATTGTAATTTTGCGTGGTGACGGCAGTTTGACTACGTAGGCAGTATTGAGTACCGAATTGGGCACCACAATTGTTTCTCCCGCCGAAGTTATAACAGAGGTATGACGCCATGTCACATCGCGCACAATACCCCGCTGTCCACTTACCTCGATATAATCGCCCGGTTCAATAATGCTCATAATGGAAAGCTGCAAGCCACTGATTAGATTAGACAGCGTGTCCTGAAAACCCAGAGAAATGGCAATACCGCCAATACCAAGCGCCGCAATTGCTCCAGTCACGTTAACACCAAAGCAACTTGACAAAATGACGCTTGCTCCAATGACCCAAACCGCAACACGTGCAATATTGATAAAAATGGATGATGACGGCAGCGGCACAGCATCATGCCGCAATACTTTGCGTACAAGCTTAACGGTTATCCGCGCTACGAGAGCTGTAGCAATGAGCGCAATAACAGCAACAATGAGCCTACTAAGCCAATCAACAGGTATTAAGTTACTGGCAAAACGCAAAAGATCATCCATTAGCTACCTACCAAGACTGTGGCTTAGTAGGAAACACATCGTGTGACTTCCACTGTGATTCCCACACAATAATCTTATTTGTGTCGGCTGCGCGCATGGCAGCAAGATCAATAACTCGCTGGTTCGCTGAACCTCTCCACAGAAGCTTATGCGATTTCTTTTTCTGAACAAAAGGGCCATCAACAAGTACATCGGTTTCATTAAGTAAGGTATGTACCGCATACTTATTCATAGCCATAAGATTCTCGTATATATACCCCGTATACGTCCATACGTTGTAGCCTAACTCATGGACGCACCGTGCGAGTTCTGCACAAGCTTCGGGTTGCGCAAAGGGATCACCACCCGAAAGGGTCACACCATCAAGATGCCTACTTGCTGCTATATCAGAAACAATATCATCGATACGCGACACACTACCCCCGTGCATATCGTGGCTTTCAGGATTATGACAACCCGAACAAGCATGTGGGCAACCCTGCACGAAAACGGCATAGCGCAGCCCCGGCCCATCAACAATAGAACAAGGCTCAATTCCGAAAATGCGGATGGTAGTCGGGGTGCGCGTCATGCTTTCATACTGCCTCAGTTTTACTGCTTTGCACCATATGAAAGACCAACAACAGAGTGTTTCACACGATCACGCTCTTCGGCACGCTTGGCATCGTTAAAACGCCCAAGCGTACCCACCAAATAGCCCGTAATACGACGAATACGCTCGAAATCCAAGTTGTGCTCATCCTCAGTGCGCCCGCATTTTGGGCACACATCATCGATAATACCGTTATAGCCACATACTGGGTCGCGATCTATAGGATGATTGATGGAGCCATAGCCCATGCCGCTTTCCTTCATGCGACGGATGACGGCTTCAAATGCCTCGAGATTTTTCGTTGGATCACCATCAAGTTCCACATAGCTGATATGCCCGCCGTTGGTCAGCGCATGATAGGGCGCTTCAATAGTAATTTTGTCAAAAGCTTTAATGTTGTAATACACCGGCACATGGAATCCATTGGTGTAATAGTCACGATCGGTAATACCCGGAATCACGCCATATCGCTCACGATCCATACGCACAAACCGACCCGAAAGCCCTTCGGCAGGCGTGGCGATAAGTGTGTAGTTCATACCGCGTTGCGCAGCAATACCATCAACGTAAGTGCGCATATGACCAACAATTTCAAGGCCAAGCCGCTGTGCCTCGGCACTTTCTCCGTGATGCTTACCTATAAGAGCTACTAGTGTTTCCGCAAGTCCTATAAAACCAAGTGTTAGCGTGCCATGCTTTAAGACCTCGCGCACCTCATCATTGGGTGCAAGTTTTTCAGAGTCAATCCACACACCCTGCCCCATAAGAAAGGGCATGTTGTACACCTTTTTGCGCGCCTGAATTTCAAAACGCTCGTCAAGCTGGCCAATAACAAGGGCAAGTTTCGCGTCCAATAAATCGAAGAATAAGTCCAGATCCCCCTTAGCACGAATAGCAAGACGCGGCAGGTTGATTGAGGTGAAACTTAAGTTCCCGCGACCCGGCGTGATTTCTCGCTCAGGATCGAAACGATTGCCTATAACGCGCGTGCGGCAGCCCATATAAGCAATCTCTGTTTCCGGCGTACCCTTGTAATACTGTGCATTGAAGGGCGCATCCAAAAAGCTAAAGTTAGGAAACAGTCGCTTCGCCGAACAACGCATAGCAAGCTTGAATAAATCATAGTTGGGATCATCTGGGTTGTAGTTCACACCTTCTTTTACACGGAAGATTTGCACCGGAAAGATAGGTGTTTCACCAAAACCTAAGCCCTCTTCGGTTGCAAGCAACATGTTTTTAATAACCATACGACCTTCTGGCGAGGTATCCATACCGTAGTTCACCGAGCTAAACGGCGTTTGTGCTCCAGCTCGAGAGTGCATGGTGTTGAGATTGTGCACCAACGCCTCCATTGCCTGAAACGTAGCACGATCAGTGTCAGCAGCGGCATGTTTTGCTGCGTAGGTCATAATCTTATCCACTGTTGTTTCGGGTACAACATCAAGCAGCTTAGTGCGAACTGCATCAAGATAGGCTTGCGAAGATTCAAGACATGCCCATTCACCTGTTGTTACCTCAGCATATTTAGTTGTCATAACTATAAGGCTGCGCGCATCCTCAACATCGCCAAGTAGTTCAAGCCCTTCGGCAAGATGTTTTTTGTACAGACGGCGATATGTTTTCCTCACACCTTCAGCTAAGCCATAATCAAAATCACACACCGCCTGACCACCGTGTTGGTCATTTTGGTTGGATTGAATAGCAATGCAGGCAAGAGCTGTATAACTGGCAATATCATTGGGCTCACGCAGAACACCATGACCGGTCGAAAAGCCTGCCTTGAATAGTTTGCTCAGTTCAATTTGGCAACAGGTAGTTGTAAGTGTATAGAAATCCATATCATGAATATGGATGTCACCTTCACGATGCGCGCGGGAAAACTTGGGGTCGATTACGCACATTTCGTAGAACTGCTTGGCGGATTCCGAGCCATACTTCAGCATTGTGCCCATAGCGGTATCAGCATCAATATTGGCATTTTCACGTTTGAGATCAGAATCAGATGCCTTAGAAAAGGTAATATCATTTAAGGTTTTAATGAGGCGGCTATTCACGTTACGCACACGACTGCGCTCTGCGCGATAAAGGATGTAGGCCTTTGCGGTTTGAGCGAAACCAGATTCAATAAGCGTTTCCTCTACAAGATCTTGTACACCTTCGACTGTGGGTGTGCCTTCGATAGCACCAGCTTGGAGCTTGGCGACAACTTTTTCGGCTATGTCGTCAGCTGCGCTGCGATCTTGCATGGCCGCACAAGCCTGAAATGCCTTTTCTACCGCATCGGCAATTTTTTCCTGATGAAATTCAGCTGTACGTCCGTCGCGCTTAATAATGGCAGTAACCATGAACTACACCCTTTCGCGTTATGCACCAATCAAAAACTAGAACTTGCACTTACTCTTCTTACACGATACGTGCATCCACAAGTCTGCACAGGTTTCCACTGAATTTCCCACGCTTTTCAGTCCATTATTCACAATATCTTGTGGTTGATAAATTTTATACATCGTATATATAGTACGCGCGTGCTTGCAGGTGCGCAAGATTAATTTTGTTGTAGCCGAAAAATTCGCATACAGAGGAAATAAAATCAGCGTGTTTGTAGTCGCTTTACCTAACTGCGCAACTCCATATAAAGTCTTGACAGCTAAGCTTACGAGCAATGCGCTATACTTATCAATGTGACGCGGGCGTAGTTCAATGGTAGAACTTGAGCTTCCCAAGCTTACAACGCGGGTTCGATTCCCGTCGCCCGCTCCATAAAACCTAGTAGGTCAGATTACAAAAGCCATCTGACCTGTTTGTTTGAATGGATGTGCTTCATTTGTGATAGGGTTCTCCGTGTAAAATCTTAAACGCCCGATACAATTGCTCAAGAAGCACAACACGCGCCAGATTATGAGGCAAAGTAATACGTCCGAATGACAATAACTCGTCCGCACGGTGTTGCACCGCCTCACTTACTCCATATGAACCACCAATCACAAACACAAGATCGTTTATACCTGCAAGCGCAAGCTTATCAATACGCTGCGAAATACCAAGACTTGTTCGCTCGTTTCCCTCAAGTGCTAGTAACACAACATGGGCACGCTTTGGAAGTGTTGCGCACACGGCATCACCTTCCCGATCAAGTGCTACAGAAACACCACCTGCACGCTGTGGGTCAACATCGGCAAGCTCACATACTTTCACGCGTGCATAGGCACCGAGGCGCTTTATATATTCTTTGCACGCATCCTTCCAAAAATACTCTTTTAGTTTGCCAACAGCAACGATGGTAATATTCACTCCATCACCTACTCTTAGCGCACAAAGCGTGCACACACAGCCGCATTTGCAGCATATTCTGCACTATCATCAAGGGGAGCTAGAATTACGGATAAACTATCTACTTGACCAATTCGGCGCGCCCGATGTTCAAGGGCACGCGCAAGCAACCAATCGGCAATCTCGGGATTTTTTGCAAGCAACGGCCCGTGCAGATAGGTACCAATCACATTGCGATACAGCACACCATCAGCCTTGTCTGCATCGTTATTGCCCTGCCCCGTTGTTGAAATCACCCGTCCAAACGGCATGAGTTCTTTTCCTAAGAAGGTACGACCCGCATGATTTTCATAACCAACAACATAGTGCGTAGCCAAGTTTGATTGCAACACAATGTTGTCAATTAATCGGTTTGCAGATGAACCTGGACGCTTGGTTTCAATGTCCAAAATCCCCAAACCTTCGATAACTTCATCTCCCAAAAGCCACGTTGATCCAAGAATCTGGTATCCACCGCATATCGCCAAAAGCACTCCGTCATCCTCAACAAAATTACGTAGATCACCACGCATGGAAAATAGCTCTTGCGAGGCACAACGCTGCTCTTTGTCGGGCCCACCACCAAGAAACACCAGATCAACCTGAGATACATCGAAACTGGATCCCTGATAAACACACAGCACTGCACAGGGAATACCTCTCCGGCGTGCACGCTCGAACAACACGCGAACATTACCACCATCTCCGTATAGATTTAGCAAATCAGGAAATAGGTGCGCAATCACAAGCGGCTGGCAATTATCGCGCGAGAGCAAACCATATTGGTTCGTATTGCGTTGGTGCACATTGTGCATAGAATCACTCTGTACAGACTCCTCACACAGAGCGCCATTAGGAACAAGGCCACCTGACGCATCTTCGTGCGTACTCTTATTGCGTGATATTACATTTGTTGCTAGATGTACAGCACTAAAGTGAGTATCTTCTACGGCAGTGTCACCTTGAGAATGCTCATTTATAGCATCCCTATGCGCAGAAGCAACAACGCAAGTACTTGTACCATGTGCAGCCAGGCGTTCTAGATCGGCCTTAACGCCAGGAAGTGCCGTATAGTTTGCAATTACATAAGCTGGTTCATTAGAAGCGTGCATTGCAATGCGTGCCATCATATCGCTTATATCTTTAACGACATATGTTGTAATACCAGCGTATTTGAGGCGCACCTGCATATCATAAGCTCGAATGCCCCCCGCAAAAGCTGTTAAACCCTTGCAGCAAGCAAGCTCTTCAAAATCAATGTCCCATAACCACGAAACATCATGACCATCGGCTTCTTTGTCATTGATAAAAAACGCAATTGAGCGACTACCTATCCCCTGCGTCACAATCTTGAGGTTTTGGTTGAAGCCCGTTGGATTTTTGGCAAGATTAAGCAACACAGGTCTGCCATTCACCACAAAACGTTCTAGTCTTCCATTTTTTGGATCAAATGATGTAAACGCTTTTTGCACTGCCTCTATGGGACAGCCCAACAAGCGTGCCGCCGCAATAACTGCCGCTAAGTTATACACCATATATGCACCCTCAAGCGGAGCGGTTATGTGAAACTTATCCCCTGTTGTACGCTCATATAGTGAAAACATTACTTCTTGCGTCTTGCAACGCACTGACTTAACTACATAATCAAGCTGCGGGCGCCTAAAACCGCAGTTTGGACACATATATACTCCGAGTTGTCCATACTGACGATATGAATAGTCAAGCATGGATGAGCACTGCTGACACATTGTTGCATCTGCCACGGTATTCGGCGACAACCCCAAATCCTCATCAATTCCAAATGCAAGAGATACACAATCCGCACGTTCGGGCATTTGTGCAGCACGCAGGGCAATTGCCGTACATAAAGGATCGTCCCCGTTATAAATCAAAGCGGTACGCGGCGATGCTGCGAGTGCCGCAACAATGCTATCTTGAATGTGATCAATTTCACCACAGCGATCAAGCTGATCGCGAAACAAATTAAGCAACAATACGTAATTGGCTTGTAGCTGCGGAAGTATGCGCACAAGCCACAGTTCATCGCTTTCAAATACACCCCATGAAACTGAGGGTGTATGCAACAGTGTTGTTGCAACTCCAGAATCAAGATTTGCGCCCGTTCTATTACACGCCACTGTAATACCAGCACGCTCAAGTGCATCGGCTAGTAAGTTTGTTGTAGTGGTTTTGCCGTTAGTGCCCACCACAACAAGTGAGCCTGTACGTAGCTTCTGTGCGCAATGAGCAATAAGGCGTGGATCGATATATAATCCAATTTTTCCGGGAAAGTTTGCTGCCGGACGATGAAACACGTGCTTCAATCCCAACGTGGCAAGCGCTCCAACCGCTTGCGCCACCCCGAATCGCAGCCCCATATTTCATCCCTTCGCTTTATTGAGTATGCTTGCCTAACTACGTGCGCCACTTTCTGCTATACGCCTACGTTACACACAAACAAACACCACCATCGCATCGCAAATACCTAGCAAGCAGTACACCATGTACAACATCACACAGTATTTATGTAGATCGCGCATACCACAGGTATTAACGCGCTACTGTGCGACGATATTTACCAAACGACCAGGTACAACAATAGCCTTCTTAACTTCTTTGCCAACAATGAAACTTTCCACAGCAGCAAGTGCAACAGAACGCGCTGCATCTTCAGAAACATCAGTAGCAACCATGATCTTGCCCCGTACCTTACCGTTCACCTGTACAGCAAGCTCAACTTCGGCAGCCTTTGTTTTTTCAGGGTCAAAACTTGGCCACGACTGCGTGTGCACCGAGTCGTCATGTCCACACATCACATGCCACAACTCTTCAGCCCAGTGCGGCGCAATCGGCGCAAGTAGTTTAACCATAGTCTCAGCGATCTCACGGTCAAAGGCATGTGTTGCATCATTGGCCGCACGTAGTTCAGGCGAACAGACACGCACATAATCCCCTACTGCGTTTGATAACTCCATAATCGCAGCTATCGCTGTATTAAAGGCATTGCGCGCGAAATCGTCCGTTACTTTTTCCACAACGCGATGGCGTTCACGCTCAAGCGCCTTGCGTGCCGCTCCTGCTTCTGACTCATGCGCATCCGGCTGAAACAGTGTTTCACTACCAGCAAGACCTAACAGATCACACACCTGTCGCCACGCACGATTGAGAAACTTGCGCAAACCAGCAAGGCCATCCTCATTCCATAGCAAGTCCTTATCAGGAGGCGCCATGAACAGAATGCACGCTCGAACTGCATCAGCCCCATAAACCTCAATCATCTCTTCAGGAGCAACAACATTACCCTTTGATTTACTCATAACGTCGCCATGCTCATCAAGCACCATACCTTGACACAGCAGGTTTGCAAATGGTTCATCAAAATCAAGCATCCCTGCATCACGCAAGACCTTCGTAAAAAAACGGCTGTAGAGCAAATGCAAAATAGCATGCTCAATACCTCCAATATACTGATCAACAGGCATCCACGCATTCGCTTTTGCAGAATCAAAGGGTGCAGTATCGTTATGCGCATCGGTATAGCGCAGGTAATACCAACTTGAACAGGTAAAAGTATCCATGGTGTCGGTCTCACGACGAGCAGGCTGACCGCAGCTTGGACATACCGTTTTTATAAACTCATCGTGACCAGCAAGCGTATCTCCTGCAGCAAGATCAATGTCTTGAGGCAAGAGCACGGGCAGATCAGTTTCAGGAACAGGTACTACACCACATTGTTCGCAATGAATTGCTGGGATAGGGTTACCCCAGTAACGCTGGCGACTAATAAGCCAATCACGTAAACGAAACTCCACTGCACGACGACCGCGCCCAACAGCCTCAAGGTTGGCAACAATAGCCGCCTCACCGGGCGAGTGTTTGCCACCTGTCATACCGGTATAGCGCCCCGATTGCACAAGCGTACCTTCGGCTGCATAGGCTTGTTCCCAATCGACCTCAGTAACAACGCGATCCTGTTCATCTTTGAGCTGAGCAAAAAGCGGATCATCGTCAGCAAGAATAATAGGAACAATAGGAAGCTTATATTTTTGGGCGAACTCAAAGTCGCGCTGATCGCCACATGGTACCGCCATAACAGCACCGGTACCATAGTCGGCAACTACATAGTCAGCTACCCACACAGGCACCTTTTCACCATTGATAGGATTCACCACATACCGACCCGTAAAGGCTCCATGTTTTTCGCGATCCCCTTGAGCACGCTCGACTGCGGTTACCTTTGACGCTGCCTCAATAAGTGCTTTTACCTCAGCTTCATATTCCGTACCCGCAACAAGCTCACACACACGTCTATACTCAGGTGCAAGTACAAAAAAGCTACAGCCAAACAGCGTGTCAGCACGCGTGGTAAACACAGTAATAATGTCATCATCCGTTGGATTATCAGGTGCATTGCCCTCGCGATCGCACAGTACAAAATCGACTTCGGCACCCTCAGAGCGACCAATCCAGTTTGCCTGCTGCTGTTTAACGCGCTCGGGCCACCCTTGAAGCTTGTCAAGGTCATCAAGCAACTCTTGGGCATAATCAGTGATCTTGAAGTACCACTGCGTAAGATCGCGCTTTTCTACTGCGCTATCACAGCGCCAACAACATCCTTCAATAACTTGTTCATTGGCAAGGACCGTGGTACATCCCGGACACCAGTTGACCGGGCTTTCACGACGCTCGACTAAACCGCGCTCCCAGAATTTAAGGAATATCCACTGACCCCAGCGATAGTATTCTGAATCACAAGCAACAACACTGCGATCCCAGTCATAGGAAAAGCCCATACGTTTGAGACTTTCGCGCTGTGTAGCAATATTGGTATAGGTCCACGTTGCAGGATGACTCTTATGCTTAATCGCGGCGTTTTCTGCCGGCAAACCAAAGGCATCCCAACCCATGGGATGCAACACATCAAAGCCATTCATCCGAGCATAACGAGCCATTACGTCGCCTATTGTATAGTTGCGCACATGACCCATATGAATATTGCCCGATGGATACGGAAACATTTCAAGCACATAGCGCTTAGGTCGCGTAGAGCGATCAGGTACACGGTCAACTCCACATTCTGCCCACGCCTTTTGCCAGCGAGGTTCTTGCTCACACGGATTGTAATCTTTCATGCGCAATTCCTTGTGTTGTTCGTTATCAATAAACTTCTCATGTGCCGAGCAGATATCACATAATGCAAAACCTACTCTGTTGTTAGCGACACCTGTTTACAACATCGTTGTACCAGCGCCGCTTGTTATCACTTGTGCTGGAACAACTAAATCTCCTGAAAAGCATCTGCTCATTATTATACCCACGCTACAGTACCAAAGCCGTGTAAGAGATGCAGGCTCATCTCAACTGCTTCTCCGTACTACAACGAGTCACACTCATTGCAGCTGGCACGACATCGTAAAAGCACGCCTCGTATCTTCAATCACGTTTACTGTAGCTGATCACGTAAGGCATACAGCTTTGTAAGCGTCTCCGTGCTGATGCGCCCGGCAATCGTGCGCTTCTCTGCCACCTTTGGCGAAGCATCACGTCGAGCATCTTCATCATAAGCACCCATCTCGCGAGCAAAACCGTTCGCACTCATGCGATCAACTCCACCGCCAAACACGGTATCTTGAATGTGCGCATCACTTGATACGACCAAAGTTTCCACCCTACGATCGCGTGCGTCACGAGCAAGTTTTTCAATCACTCTATCGGCTGAGGATCCTGCTGGTGAAAAGATAATGCGAACCCCTCCTATTGTTTGCATCTCACCCGTTGAAAACTCGTTTTGTCCTCCATCGAATACGATAATCGCCTGCCATGTATGCCCCGCATAATTAATCACATCATTGATGAGTGCGTCGCGAGCGCGATTGAAAGTGTCGTCGGTATAGTCAGGATCAGTAATAGTGCGATACCGACTGCCCGAGCGCAATACGTTATAGCCATCGACAATGAGCAACTTTTTTCTACTTTTCATGCTTTATGCGCCACCCTGTTGTGAGCGCAACACAGATGCTTGATTTTGGCGCAACCACTCATACATGCAGGCTGTGGCGGCTTGGGCTACGTTGAGTGACCCCACGCAACCAAATTGCGGCAATCGTACAAAAAAATCGCAGTTTTCCTGCACCAAACGAGAAATACCTTCGCCTTCGTTCCCTACTACGAGAGCTATCTTACCCTTCAAATTAGCGTCCCATACGACACCATCGGCCTTTTCGCTAGCCCCCGCAACCCAAAAACCTTCTTTTTTCAAGCGTTCAATGGAGCGCACCAGATTGGCAACCTGAGCAACAGGCATATGCACAACTGCACCCGCAGAACTTTTGTATGTTGCAGCGGTTACGTGAGCAGATCGTTTGTTAGGAATAATCACACCACTAGCACCGAAAGCATCAGCGCTACGAATGATGGCGCCTAAATTGCCCGCATCGGTAATATGATCGATCAGAATCACCAACGCCCGTCCGTCATGTTTTGTTGCATAGCTATTGGCAACACTCGTTATGTCGCGCGTTCCCACGTAGGAAAAGGGAAGAGTTTCGGCGATAACACCCTGATGGCTTGCACGGCCTTCTTCTTCAAGATGAGATATTTCATCAAGTCGTCTGCGAGCAATGCGCACAACGGGCACATTAAATTTGCGAGCCTTGCGCTCGATATCGGCCACCATGCTGTCACGCCGCAGATTGTCTGCCATATATATACATTTAAGCGGCATACCAACACGCAGCACTTCAATAACAGGGCGCTTGCCTTCAATATAATCTGCCATTGTTTCCTACTCTTCGCCCGCGCTACAAAACCAAAAGCGACCCCGAAGCTTTCGTATCGGAGCCGCCTTGCAACACATACAGCTTACTGTGTAGCCACTGCCTATTGATGCACACGCGTATCAAACTCAAGAGCTGAGGCTACAGCGAAAAATCTTGCTTACCTTCAAAAACCGCAAGCGCGTCTTCAACCGTATAGTCAGCAAGCGTGATAGCCGAGATTGCCTTGGTAAGCCGCACGGCCTCATCCAATGAGCGCTGATGAATATTGCGACCGGTTGCATTACCACAGGCTCCACCAATGTGAATCTGATCATAAAGCTGTGCAAGGAAGGTTGGTGCATCAACGGTTGACCCACCCGCACATACCAGCCCCGTACGACCAGCTGCCATTGAGGCAACCTTAAGCGCTTCTGCTGAGGTTCGTGTATCACTACCCTCGGGCTTTGGTGGATTTACCTTCACGAAGTCTGCACCCAAACACAAGGCAACACCTGCCGCACCTGCAATTAAATCAGGGTCTTTCTCGGCAATAACCGCCTTGCCACGCGGGTATATCCACAACACAACAATAAACCCGTTAGCATGCGCCTGCGCAATCAGTTCGCCTGCTTCAGCCATCATAGTTGACTCGTATTCACTTCCCAAATAAATGGTGTAGCCAAGCCCAACGATGTTTATGCCCACCTCACGCATCGCCAACACAGAGTCAAGATCATGCAATTGAGGAGAATACGGATCGTCTTGAGAAACCTTAACCAAGTTGGTCTTGGAATTCATTTTCACCAGATAGTTTATATTCGAGTAATCTGCCGCATACTGAGCAATTAACCCGCGTTGCCCAGCAAGCACACCACACACACCAAGGCTACCAATTTTGAACAAGTGCTCGGGCTCGGCATCGGCGCTATCAATACCCTCGCCATAAAAATCTTTATTCAGATGTTCTATTTTTTGATCGCACGCGAACAACATAAGGCGGCCTGTATTTCGCGTTGCCTTCAGATAGTTTTCGATATATATTTCACGAAACTCTGGCATAACATCAATCGGAACACGAACCTGATCAGGGGTAATGCTCGGCATACTTTCCTCCTTTAAAGGAAACGTTGCGCCTGCTAAGACGCCACATATTGTACTATCATACAAAAAGTTCCTATTACCGCTTCGACACCTTTGCAAGCAGATTTAAAAGCTTGTCTTTGCACAGAGCGCCAATGAGCGCGATAACCGCCGCAATTGCAAAAATAATGATGCTTTCTACATAGTCACCCTCAGCAATACTGTTTGCCGCATAGGTTGATACAAAGATGCCTGGAATACGCGCAGTATTTGAGATCAGCACAAAGGTTTTCATGGGCATATCGGTAAGTGGTACTAAATAAGTGAACACATCTTTAGGAAGACCTGGAATAAAAAACAACATAAACACAATGATGTTGAGTTTGCCAGTCTTTTCAAATGCACGGAATTGTTCGAGATGCCTAGTCGATACCATGGCCTGCACAAACGGCGCACCCAACTTGTGTACCAGCACGAATACAAATGCACTTGAAATAACACAACCAAGCAAAACAATAAGAGAACCAAGCCATGGTCCATACACAAGACCGGCTGCAATTTGAACAACCTCGCCCGGGATAAACGCCACAACAACTTGCAAAAACTCAATTGCAAGCAAAAATAGTATCCCGCGCACACCTGTACTCTGTACTTCGTCGAGAACCGCATTGAAGCTATCCTGTGCAAACAGATCCTTAATGGTAGACCACATGACACAGCAAATAACAACAAGCACGACGAAGAAGGCAATAAGTCCACCGAATTTTATAAGGTCACTTTGTGGCATACACCTACCGAATACGCTCACCATCTTCTCGTTGGTATCGGTATCAGTGACATAAGTATCATCGGCAGCATCAACCGATTGTGCTGTGCTGCCTTTTTTGCTGTTCGCCATATTTATATCATCGACAACCAACTGTGTCTCCCTTCACGTTAGTTGCAATGTTTTGAGGAATCTGATGGCGCATCTCCGCGACGCGCCTTGGTGTATTCGGCCTTGAATGCCGCAAACATACCTTTCGAGTGTCCAAGTTGCCTTCCTAATGCAAAGGCTCCTTTGTTCACCACTTCACCTGCTACGCGTGTTGCTTCATCAACGGCTGGTTGTACCTTTGTGATAACGTTTTGTGTTTTGACACGTATCATTTCCCCAGCTTGCTCTGCTTTAATGACAAGACCACCTTCGGCTTCTACATACTTTACATCGTCTGAAACAACAATTGCGCCAAACTGAGACAGGTCGACATTTTCTTCCTGATTGATGTGCTCAAGTACAAAGCGCTCACTAGATGAAGAAGCAAGCCGGGTGCCTAATCCACGACGAAAACCCAAAATGTCGTTTGTAGGCACCACGCGCTTACCCAATAAGGCGTTTTCGGTTAGTCCGGCATCGATTTCAAGTTCGCGCACATCACCCGTTTTACTATCGAAGGTAACTGACCCTACCTGCCCAAATGCCGTACCATCTTGACACATAACTGGCAAACCAAGCCATAACACACACTCATCCCACGACACGCCCAAACGTCTACATGCTGCTTTGCCAATTGCTACACCGTCGTTGTTGATCACCATACGCCCATCGACAATATTGCATCCGTCAATGGCAACAAACAAGTCTTTACGGCGAAACATCAGCAACAGATCAGGCCGTTGCACCAAGTAGCCAACACAGCGCTTCGCCTGCGGATGAAACACAAAAGAACGAATCTTGCCAACTTTGCGCGTTCCGTTTTGTGCAATCACACGAACACCTGTTAACTCGCGCGTTGATATAAGATTATAGGCCATAGATACCGTTAAACCTTATGCGTCATAGCTGGCAATCAATACACATACACCTAAAGCAAAGAACCCTCTTGCGCAGGACTCACTTGCTGTGGCGTGCTTGCTACATTTGGTGTGCCAGTTGCATTAGTCGGCTGCGCCGGATTTGGTGTACTTGTTGCATTTGCCACATCTGTTGAAGGCGCTGGGTTGACACCTGGTGTTTGTATGCCGCCAGTCGTTACGGTAGACTGAGGCGTGTTGCTAACAGGAACAGGTTCTGCAGCCACATTAATCACGGAATCAACAACAGCGTTTGATTCGGCGGCATTGCGCATCACCTGCGACGCAATACGCTGACGTGCTGCTTCAATCTTGTCACGGAGCTCATCGTTATTTATCGGTTGCGCTGCTGTCCGCACATTGTGTACCGCCTTCTGCACACCAGCTGCAGCATTGTGCACGAAATCTTGACCTCGGGAAGCCGCCGCCTGGGCAAACTCTTGACCACGTGATGCTGCAACCTGGGCGAACTCCTGACCACGAGCAGCCACATTCTGGTATACCTGCTGAGCTTGAGCACCTGTATGGGTTCCAAAGTCCCGAGCACCAGTCCATGCCGAATTGACACGCTCGCCCACAATGGCACGAGTCTCAACGCCGGTACGAGGAGCAACAAGTAGTGCAACAACAGCACCAATAGCTCCCCCTAGTAAAAACGCTCCTAGTTTTCCCTTTCCCATAGCCGCCTCCTTTAACGGGATGAATTGACATCAGTCATTATAGGCGAGGACAAAAACACCGGGGATAATACCGCGAAGAAAAAACGTAACCCACCTAAAAAGAGCGCTATTTTGCAGTACCTATCTTGTAACAGTGCACATTGCGTGTATGGGAAAATCTTATAAACCCGCATGCGTAGTGCGTTACACAGACAGAAACGTTCGTTTATATGGTAAGAAAAGACAACGTGATACAATCATTACTTCTGTTTACCATACGCCCCCGTAGCTCAGCGGATAGAGCGTCGGTTTCCTAAACCGTGCGTCGGTGGTTCGAGTCCACTCGGGGGCGCCACATTGTTTACCTTATGCACAAAGCTGCTTTAACGACTGCTTGTTCCTGTTGTGCTATTAGCAGAACTTGAGCCGTCGGTAGAACCGGACGTTGTGGAATCAGAGCTGCTACTATTACTGCTTGTATTCCCGCTACTGCTTGACGAACCTGTACTCACTACAATGGTAACCGTTGTGCCTGTTTCATACGCGCCAGACGATGGAGTCTGACTAATCACATAACCTTCGGCCACTGATGAGCTAGTTTGATACTCAACAACAACTTCAAAGCCAGCATCTTCAAGCTCTTCTTCTGCGGCGGATTGCAAGGAACCTACCACATTAGGAACACTTACAGTTTGTGTGGTTGTAGCATCAGGTCCCGTACTCACTACAATGGTAACAACGGTATTGCGTTCTGCTGTACCCGAGCTTGGTGTTTGACTAATAACATTACCTTCTGACACCGTGTTGCTTGAAGAGTACTGCACATTAACAATGAAACCAGCATTTTCGATTGCCTGTCGCGCCGCCGATTCTGAATACCCTATCACATTAGGAATAGACAAATCTTCTACACCAAGCGATAGATAATAGGTGACCTCGGTGCCAACCTCAACAGTTTCGCCCGCATCAGGATTTTGTCTAGCTATCAATCCTTCTGAAATACTACTGCTGTATTCAGCAGTGCCCGCACGCCAAGCGAGCCCATAACTTTCAAGCAAGCTGCGTGCTTGATCAGCTGTGAGATTCGTAAGATCAGGCACCTCAACCAACTCTGACCCAAGCGAAACTACTAAGTTGATCTCAGTTCCTATTTTCTGTTCTGTATCACCCTCGGGATCTTGGCTAATAACAAGCCCTTCGGCAACCGTGCTGCTGTATTCATAGGTGATTGCGCCAAGCTCAAAGCCGGCATCTTCAATCTCTTGCTGCGCTTCTTCTTCCGCCATACCAGTAACAGAAGGCACTTCGGCTGTTTCAGTGTCTTCACTATCACTAAACATACCTGTGGCAAATGCAACAGCAACTGCAATTGCCACGATGGCTATTATGGCCACAGCAGCGCCAATGAGCTTCTTGTTCGAGCCACCTGAAGACGATGTGCCTTGCCCCGCCTTGGCACTTGTTGTCGTGGCGCGCGCTGCTGTTACAGGCATAACCGAAGTGGCATCAGGCGAAGCCGATGCCATAACCGTTGTGGCAGCAGAGGTGAAATCTGCGCTACCCAAACCTACAGGGCGACCAGCAAGAAAATTGTTAAACGCAGTGCGCATATCGTTTGCCGTTGCAAAACGATTGCGCGGATCTTTCTCAAGTGCCTTGAGAATAATGGCCTCAAGATCGGGGTCAATATCTGCTTGAATCTTACGTGGGGGTACAGGGTGTTCATTCACCTGTTTCATTGCCACGCTCACTGCATCGGCACCATCAAAGGGCAGTTTGCCAGTAGCGGCCTCATAGAGTACTACGCCTAATGAATAGATATCACTTGCAGCAGTTAATTCTTTGCCCTGAGCCTGTTCGGGTGAAATATAGTGAGCTGTACCTAAAACCGATGATGTCTTCGAACGCACAGAGTTTTTAGCACGCGCAATGCCGAAATCCATCACCTTCACGTTACCATCAGGCTGAATCATGATGTTTTGCGGCTTAATATCGCGATGAATAATATCTTGCTTGTGCGCAACCGATAAAGCGCGGCAGACCTGCGAGCCAATTTCTGCTACTTTGCGCTGATTAAGAGCTCCACGCTCTTGGATGCCTGTTTTTAAGTCACTACCGCGCACGTACTCCATAACAATGTAGTAGGTATCATCGTCGTGACCCCAGTCATAGATATTGACAATATAAGGGCTTTGCAAATTTGCTGCCGAAGCAGCTTCCTGCCGAAAACGATCAGTGAAATTAGAGTCAGCGGCATACTGGGGCAACATGATCTTGAGGGCAACAGTGCGCCCAAGCACAGTATCCTGAGCGCGATAAACCTCGGCCATACCACCAATACCGATGCGCTCCGTTACCTGATAACGGTTACTAAAGACCTTTCCTATCATGTTGCATGCCACGTTTTAGCTCCTTTTGCTCACATTGCACATCTGCACACGGGCAAATGCGCAATGTTTTTAGAATACCTCATTACAAAAGCCCTTGACTTGCCAAAGCAACTTTTAACACATTCTGCGCTTTCTCGGCAGCCTCGCCTTCTTCAGCATCCTCAATGATGATAGCAATAACAAGTGATGGACTGTCCGCATCTGCATCGGCAATACCAACAAACCAACTATCAATACCATAACTGCGCTCGGCTGTACCTGTTTTACCTGCAACCGTAACGCCGTCTATAGCAGCAGCCGTACCCGTACCGCTACTTACCACGCCTTTGAGTACTTCCAGAACACGATCTGCTGTTTCCTCCGAAACGGCCTGAGTAAGCACCGAGGATGTTGCCGTATAGCTGCGCTCACCATCAGCATTGTAAATACTGTCAACAAGATATGGTGTCAAGATCTCGCCACTGTTGGCAATTGCACAACCCACAAGCGCCA
Organism: uncultured Eggerthellaceae bacterium; assembly: GCA_964642255.1. Taxonomy (GTDB): domain Bacteria; phylum Actinomycetota; class Coriobacteriia; order Coriobacteriales; family Eggerthellaceae; genus CAZBEP01. The sequence goes on from CAZXOF010000010.1 coordinate 18,301, forward strand.
TTTCAAGTGGAGTTACTTGAGGACCAGCGGGGCTGTCATGCTCACCTACCGGCTCGCCAGCAGCTGCCCATGCTGTTTCCCACTCAGTCATTTCGTCAGGATCAGGCATGAGTGAGGTTGTAACAGGTAAGTCAAACTCTATCGCCTGATTAAATAGAAAGCTTTCTGCTCCGGCTACTAAAATATCGGCACCCATTAATACACCTAGCTGACCGAAGGCCGTGTTGGCTGATAGTTCAGTAGCACGAGCAAGTGTGATGTAGCCATAATTATTATTATTGAAGTTTGAGACGGTAGCATTGCCAATGGTCATTGAACTTGGTGCTGAAAATATGGTGCTCTCATCTGCTATATCGTATTCAAACGCCGTAGCAAGCGTGACAATCTTAAAAGTTGAACCCGGCGAATACAACGCCTGTGTTGCCCGATTAAACAAGGTGCTATCAGAAGAATCCTCGGCTGCTGTCTGAATTACCGATTCGAAATCAGCCGCATCATAGGTAGGTGATGATGCCATTGCTAATACAGCACCGGTGGTTGGGTCTATGACTACCACAGCGCCCGATTCACCTGCAAGTACATCTTGGGCTGCCTGCTGAATAGTTGAATCTATGGTAAGCCGCACGTCATTACCGGGATTGCCCGAACCAGCAATAGCTGCTATAGCGTCTGACCAAGTAGCAAAGCTTCTGGTGCCTTGCAATACGTCATCATAAGCCGCCTCAAGACCACTTGAGCCGTATTGATCGGAATCATACCCCACAATATGACTAGCAAGATCGCCCGCAGGATATACCCGCTCATATGTTCCATCGTCAGATAAGACACTTTCAGCAAGCACGACGCCATCATAGGTGGATATAGTGCCGCGCTTAACCGTTGATTCCCGAGCAATAGTGTGATTGTTGCCATCAAGGCTTTGGTAGTAGTCAGCCTGAATAACCATGATAAGCGTCAAATTCGCAATAAGTGCTACAAACATGAGCGCAAAAATGGTCATGGCATGCGTTAGACGCTTACCCAGCGATACACGCCCCAACATACTTGCACCATGAATAGCCCGCGTCACGTTTGTCATCTCTGCCTCGTGGCCCGTTGCCTCATCGCCGCAGCGTAGCAAAACGCCCAAAATAATGAAGCTTGATACCAGCGATGATCCACCTTGGCTGACAAAAGGAAGGGTGAGGCCTGTAAGCGGAATAAGCCCGGTTACACCACCAACAATAATAAAAGCCTGCAAGGTGATAATAGTAGTAAGACCTGCTGCAATAAACGAACTAAAATCACTTTTTGCCCGAGCAGCAGTGGTAAAACCACGAATTGCGAAACTTAAGAACAGCAGCAATACACCAGCTCCGCCAAGCAAACCAATCTCTTCGGCAATGCAAGCAAAAATAAAGTCGCTTTCAACAACGGGAATAGCAGAAATACCATTACCGCCACCTGCAAGACCGTTGCCAATACCAAGACCAAACAAGCCTCCGTCGGCAAGCGAATAAATAGCTTGCACCAACTGATAACCCGATCCTTGAGCATCGGCAAAAGGATCAAGCCATGCTTCAACACGCGACTGCACATGGCTAAACATCGAATACACTGCAACAAAGCCTGCGGCAATCAGTAAAAGGCCTCCCACCAAGTACAACTTGCGCCCAGTAGCCACATATATCATTGCTAAAAACACAAAGAAAAACACGATGGCGCTGCCAAGATCACGCTCAAACACAACAATGAGCAGTGCCACGCCCCACATAAGCAGCATAGGTAACAATGTGCGAATATCTGGTAGACGCAGCGGCCCAATACGCCAGGTGAATACAGAAAGCAGCTCACGATTTTCGGCAAAATAGGCAGCTAGAAAAAATACGATGGCAATCTTTGCAATTTCTCCTGGTTGAAACGAATACCCAGCAATTGAAAGCCAAATGCGACTACCATAGATTTCTTCTCCAATACCAGGAATGAGGGGAGAAAGCAGCAGCGCGAAGCCAAGTATCATTAAGGTGTATTTATACTTCGCAAAACGATCGATGTTGCGACCCGCCACCAACACAATAATCATGCAGATGACGGCGACAAAAAGCCACATCACCTGATTAACTGCCATATTAGTATTGTCGGCATAGGGCGCAATACGTGTAATAAAGGCAATACCTATACCCGAAAGCAAAAATGAAATCGGAAGCAATGCCGGATCACCGCCCGGCGCAAGTCCGCGAATAGCAATGTGAGCAACCATAAACACAGCGAATAACCCGATGGGAACACCCAGCGTGGTCATATTAAGCGACTCGCCATCATTAATAGCTAGCATCGCAAAGAGCAGCACGATGATAGGTGCTGCCACAAAGAGAAGTATCAGTTCGATAGATCGACGCGACATTAGGACATAACCGCCTCATCTGTGGTGGTAGTAGTTGTTAGATCAGTTGTGAGAGTACTGCTTGTAGTTGTGTCCACGTCTGAATCGATATCTGTGTCAGTTGTAGTGTCCGTATCGGTTGTTGACAACGAACTACGCTCAAGGTCTTCGCGATACTGATCTATTAATGCATAAGCTGCATCCAAAGTGTCAACAGCTATGCAATACTCAGTGAGACGCGAGGCAACTCCAGGAGTTAGATCGTCCACATTTATATCGGTGATCTCAACCAAGTTTGAAAACGACACACCAAGAAAGCTCCCAAACACACCTTGATACACAGCAACCTTGCCATCATTTTCTGTAAGGTAGGCCGCTGTATTCACCCAGTAATGTAAGCCATAGGCCGCTGCTGCAAACAGGGCTACAAAGAGCAATAACACAAATGCAACCGCCCGTTTAGTTTTACGCGCCATTTTCTTGCGACGAACTTCAGCAAGACCCACAACATCAACAACTACAACAGTCACATTGTCGAATCCGCCTGCAGTAATAGCCTCGTTCACTAACTGAGCAGCACAACGCTGTGGATCATTTACACGCGCAAGAATCTCTTCAATCTGCGCATCAAGCAACATACTGGTAAGCCCATCAGAACAGATGAGTAATCTATCTCCAGCTTCAACGTTTAATTCGTAAATATCGGGCTTTGTGCCCGAAACCGATCCAAGTGCACGCGTGATAACTGATCGGCTAGGGTGAACGCGTGCTTCTTCGGCGGTAAGACGTCCTGCCTCCACCATATCAGCAACCAAACTATGATCACGCGTGAGTTGCTGTAGCGTCCCTTGATGCAAAAGATAGGCACGCGAATCGCCTACCTGTGCAATGATTAACCGTTCCTTTTCTAATATGGCAGCAGTTACTGTGGTACCCATGCCTTGACGGCCATGCCCATCACGCACAGCTGCAAGAATTTCTTCATTAGCAGCTTCAACAGCTTCAGAAAGGGCCTGACCATCAGTGGTATTAGGTGCCCTATCGGCAATAACTTGCACAGCTATTTCAGAAGCAATCTCGCCCGCTGCATGTCCACCCATACCGTCAGCAACAACATAGAGTGGCGGCTTAACAACCAGGCTATCCTCGTTGTGATCGCGCACGCAGCCGATATCAGTACGACTCCCAAAGGGTGAGCGCGATGCACGCAGTGATGCTAAACGTTCTGATGCAGTGGCCATCATGCAAACCTTACTTTAATGACCACATCACCAATTGTGACCGTGTCGTTGTTTTTCAGTGCTACCGGCTCTTTGATAGCACGACGATTTACAAAGGTTCCGTTCGTTGAACCAAGGTCTTCGATAAAAAGATTTTGCCCCATGAGAGTAAAGCGTGCATGCCTGCCCGACACATAGCTGGCACCAATTACGATATCAGCTCCAGGATTTCGACCGACAATAACCGGCCCGTAAACAGCAATAGATACACCACGCAGCTCCTTAGGCCCTCGTTCAACCGATACCGTCCAGTATTTTTCCTTGCGATGTTGCCCTTTCACTAAACCGATGCCTGTTTTCATAATGGCAAACAAAAACAAATACAGAAGTGCAATGAGAAGCAGCCGCCCGATCAATAAAATGACGTCAATCACGAGATCTCACCAGCGCTTACGGAAGAGAGAATACAAACGACGTGGTACCCAAGGTAATACGATCGCCGTTACTGAGCGTATGAGTCGAAATTTCATGATCATTCACAAAGGTGCCGTTTGTTGACCCGAGGTCGGTCAGCACCCACGCACTTCCTCGTTCAAGCCGCAACTCAGCGTGCGTGCGACTAACGTTAGCATCGCGCACTACAATATCATTAGTTGATTCACGCCCAATAAGCATGCGCATTGAGGATAGCTCACAAATTTGACGGGTCTTTGTATCAATGAGTTGGGCATGCGGTATATTCGGATTTGACGTTTTAACAATAGAAGGATTTGCGAATACAATAGTATTTTCGACACTTGCAGTAGTTTGTGACTCAGGCATCTCTTCTTTATCGTAATCATTACCATTACTATATGTGTCAAAGCCACGGTAGACTTCATCAATCATAGTGCCTTGCCCACCAGATGCCGCACCTATACTCTCTACAACAGCGTCTTGATAGCGCTGCGCACGCACCATGGGGCTTTGACTAGGTGCCACATGCTTGCGATCAGACGAGGCAGACCCAATTCCATAACGCTCAAACTCCTCGGCACGTAGTTGTTCAACAACCGGGGATGCAACTAACTCGGCAATAATGTCAAACTTGCCGCGCTTTAGGTCATCATCCACAACAAAGCGCACCAATGGCTTTCCGTCAAGAACAAGACCGTCATCGGCTGCCTTAGCACTTAAGTAGGTTTCCGTTTCACCTGCAAGCGTGGGGTAATAACCAAACAACCTTGCATCATCTTCTGCATTTACTAACACCGTATACAAGGTTGGTGCATATTGCCTGCCCGCACCGAGAAGCTTTTCGCGGCGCATCTCTCGCTCTGCCTTTTTTGCAATCTGAACAGGCGACAAGGGTATTTTGATAATCTTTTCTGCCGCACCTTCAAACGCGTCTTCCATTTTACCTTCGAATTTTGACAGGAAGCCCATCACACCCCCTTGCTCTACAACGATGTAAGGGTAATATCACACAATCCTGCAAACTTAAGCTTCCATATTGCCACAAACGAAGCCTATACAGCTGATTTTTATAGAATTATTTGCGAATCTTCGCTAACGCTGTCTACAACAACTCTTGCTACCCGCAAAAGACAGGTTGAATTTCAAAGTCATCCGAAGCACCTGGAGACAAGAAGGTGTTTT
>CAZXOF010000011.1:0-22315 GCA_964642255.1 uncultured Eggerthellaceae bacterium
AGCTTGTTCTTTCGAGCGTGCCATATATATGGTATTATATTGTACTAAACACAAGATATAGTATTCTTGTTATTCTTTATCTCACTTCGACCACAAGAGGATTTATATGAATATGCCTACTACTATCACCAAACGTGACGGTCGTACCGAAACCTATGACGCCACCAAAATTGTTGCCGCTATGCACTCTGCATTCAAAGAAGTAGATCACGAGATTGATGCTGCTACACTCAATAGACTTCTTGCCCATATTGAAGAAATTATGGCTAAGCGCGGCATTATGAGTGTTGAGGCCATTCAAGATCTTGTTGAGCGCTCCCTTATGGAGGGCGGCTATTTCGAAGTAGCCAAAGCTTATATTCTCTATCGTCACCGTCGCTCCGAACTGCGCTCTATTCGCTTTTCTATTACCGATGGCGTAGGCATCAGTGACCTTGAGACCTGTCTTGTGCGTATCGAAGATGATTTTCCTGATCCAACCTATGCTCTTGAGCACTTGCGTGCCCGCTATCGTTCCTTTCTTAAAGAGGATGCAAACACCGATGAAAAACTTGATCTGCTAATCAAGGCCGCTGTTGAGCTAACCAGTGCTGAAGCACCACGATGGGAACTTATCGCCGGACGTCTCCTTGCGTTTTCCTTCCATCGAAATCTTGCGCGCACTGAACACACACTGGGACTTTCAAGCTTCTATGACAAACTGTGCTACCTTACCGATCAAGGGCTCTACGGAACTTTTATCCTTGAGTCCTATACCCAAAGAGAAATAGATGAGGCGGCATCCTTTATTGATAATACCCGAGATGATCTATTTACCTATGCCGGCCTTGATCTGCTGCTTAAGCGCTATGTTATTCAAAGTCATACACATCTACTGCTTGAAAGTCCGCAGGAAATGTTTTTGGGTATTGCCCTACATCTTGCCATGCGCGAGACCTCTGATCGCATGGGGTGGGTAAGACGTTTTTACGACATGCTCTCACACCTTGAAGTCACCATGGCAACTCCAACACTCTCTAACGCACGCAAGCCCCATCATCAGCTTTCAAGCTGCTTTATCGACACCGTACCCGATTCACTTGTTGGTATTTATCGTAGCGTCGATAATTTTGCACAAGTTTCTAAACATGGAGGCGGCATGGGTATGTACCTTGGCAAGGTTCGTGCTACTGGTGGATCAATCCGAGGCTTTACCGGAGTATCCGGCGGTGTTATACGTTGGATTCGCGTGATCAACGACACTGCCGTAGCTGTTGATCAGCTTGGTATGCGCCAGGGAGCTGTCTCGGTCTATCTTGATGTGTGGCACCGCGATCTACCTGAATTTTTGCAGCTGCGTACCAATAACGGCGACGATCGCATGAAGGCTCACGATGTATTTCCGGCGGTATGTTATCCCGATTTGTTTTGGCGCATGGCCGAAGAAAACCTCGATCAAGATTGGTATCTCATGTGCCCCCATGACATTCTTACGGTCAAAGGGTATGCGCTCGAAGACTATTTTGGCGAGGAATGGGAACGACGCTATGTGGACTGTGTCGCTGACCCACGCATCGAAAAACGCGTTATTACGCTAAAAGATGTTGTGCGCCTTATACTCAAAAGTGCTGTAGAAACCGGCACACCATTCGCCTTTATGCGCGATACCGTGAATCGCGCAAATCCTAATCCACATACCGGTATTATTTACTGCTCTAACCTCTGTACTGAAATTGCCCAGAATACGAGTGAGATCGAAGAAGTTTCCCGTGAAGTTGTCATCCACGATGGACAAACCGTAGTAGTCACCACAACACGTCCCGGTGATTTTGTTGTTTGCAACCTCGCAAGTCTTTCGCTTGGACATCTACCGATTAAAGACAAAGAGAGAATGCGCGAGGTAGTGCGTACTGTTGTGCGCGCCCTTGATAACGTGATCGATCTTAACTACTACGCTCTGCCCTACGCCGAGCTTACTACCAAACGATACCGCGCGATTGGCTTGGGTGTTTCTGGATATCATCACATGCTTGCTACCTACAACATCGCATGGGAAAGCGAAGAGCATTTACAGTTTGTTGATGAGGTATTTGAACATATCAATCACCTGGCTATTGAAGCCTCCTGTGATCTAGCGATCGAACGTGGCAGCTATGACTTATTTGAAGGTTCTGACTGGCACACAGGTGCCTATTTCGAAAAACGCGGCTATACCTCACAAGCATGGCGCGAACTAGCAGAGCGCGTATCCAAGCACGGAATGCGTAACGCCTACCTTTTAGCTATTGCACCCACCAGCTCAACCTCAATTATTGCAGGTACTACAGCTGGCGTTGACCCACTCATGCGTAAATTCTTTCTTGAAGAGAAAAAAGACTCCATGCTGCCGCGTGTTGCCCCTATGCTTTCGCCCGAGACTTTTTGGTATTACAAATCGGCACACACAATCAATCAAGTGTGGAGTGTGCGTGCCGCCGGCATACGTCAGCGCCACATTGACCAAGCTCAATCCATGAATCTCTATATCACTAATGACTACACCATGCGCCAAGTGCTTGAACTATATCTTGAGGCATGGAAGAGCGGCGTTAAAACGATCTACTATGTACGCAGCAAGTCACTCGAAGTTGAAGAATGTGAAAGTTGCTCAAGCTAACAGTTAAGCACAAGCTGCATTTAGTTTACCTGATACCCGCGTGTCATACAACACGATTCCTCGAACGCCAAATACAGCTGTGCTAATCCATATCCATAAGGACAAAGTTAGCGATATGGAGTACGAAAGAATTTGCAAGCAAGCTTGACTATTGAAGCAGGCGCATACTGAAAGACAACTCTTACATTTTCGAACTGTACCTATAATCAAAAAGCACCATAGCAAAGAAAGGATATACCATGGTGATCAAGACTGATGATAAGCTAGTGCACAAAGCGCTTTTCAACCCCGATGGTGATATGAGTGTAAACGACCGCCGCATGATTGGCGGCAACACCACCAACTTAAACGACTTTAATAACCTGCGCTATCCATGGGTCACTTCGTGGTATCGCCAAGCCATGAACAACTTTTGGATTCCTGAAGAGATTAACCTCTCACAAGACGTTAAAGATTACCCCAACTTGCTTCCCGCCGAACGAGTTGCCTACGACAAAATACTGTCATTCCTTGTTTTTCTTGACTCCATTCAAACAGCTAACCTGCCTAACATAAGCGACTTCATCACCGCAAATGAAGTTAACCTTTGCTTACATATTCAAACCTTCCAAGAATGCGTGCACAGCCAAAGCTATTCCTACATGCTTGACTCGATCTGCAATCCAACAGAACGCGATGACATTCTCTATCAATGGAAAACGGACGGGCGCTTACTTGCACGGAATACTTTTATTGGCGAGCGCTACAACGAGTTTCAGCAACACCAAGACGTCCGCGGACTCATTAAAGTGCTCATGGCTAATTTCATTCTTGAAGGTATTTATTTCTATTCGGGTTTTATGTTCTTCTATAACTTGGCGCGCATGGGTAAGATGCCTGGATCAGCGCAAGAAATCCGCTACATTAATCGCGATGAAAACACGCATCTGTGGCTGTTTCGCAATATTATTCGTGAGTTACAAAAAGAAGAACCTCAATTATTCGACAAGATGATGCTTGCCGAGCTTCGCGCAATGCTTGAAGAAGGAATACGACAAGAAATTGCTTGGGGACATTATGTCATTGGAGACCAGATTGAAGGCCTTAATCGTCAGATGGTAAGCGACTACATCAAATATCTTGGAAACCTGCGATGGAGTTCGCTGGGATATGACGTACTCTACCCTAATATCACCGGGGAGCCTGCCGATATGGCGTGGGTGTCACAATACAGTAATGCCAATATGGTCAAAACCGACTTTTTTGAAGCACGCTCAACAGCGTATGCTAAATCAACAGCTCTTGTCGATGACTTATAAGAGCTTAGGTATCGTTTGAGACTATGCTTGCATATGATCAGTACAGAAGGCTTATACCAGAATAATCAAACGCAACACAAGCTATTCCATTACACCGTATTTCATCTTGACGCGGGCAAGGCACTCGAGTATTGGATTCGCAAAGAAAAGCATGGTTAAAAACACACATACAGCCTGAATTGCGTTGCTCGACAATCCGGCAGTGTATATCAGCAGCACCTGTTCAAATGTCACTTCTGATGACAGGAAAAACAGCGTACTTGTATCAAGAATTGGTCCAACAACCACGATAACAAAAGCCGCTGCTACAAACGAAAACACAATGCGCTGTACACCATGAAAACCCTCACGCGAGATAAAACCTCCATCGGCCAAAAGCCCAAAGATCATACCCGCAATACCAAAACTTAACATCTGCCATAAGGTCCATAGCCCTTGCCCCAAAAACATATTGCTTACCAATGCTGAAAGTGCTCCCACCAGAAAGCCAGTTGGAGCACCAAGTGCAATACCGGAAATCATGATTATGCCAACGGTTGGTTTGAAAGAGGGCAACCAAGATAACGCAATTCGTGAGGTAACAGCAATAGCACATAGAATTGCAATCACAACGAGTTCGCGTACATAGGGACGTCGTCGTTCAAAGGAGCTCACAAAAGGGATGAGCGCTACTACTACAAACGCCGTACTGGAAAGATAGGCAGAACTCGAATCAAAAAGTGAGCCAACAATGACAAGTAACGGAGCTATACCAAAAGAGCACATAAGCGCTAGTACAAACTGCCACTTGCGCATACTTCGGATTGCATGGCTGCAATCTTGCGCAATATATGTACACTTGTTTAATTCGCTTTGCATAGATTAATTACATCCTCATCAAGTATTGCATCTTCAAATATTACATGACTTATGCGATGTGCTGCCGTTGTGTAAAAACTATTGCTTGAGAAAAAACGCCGACATGTATCCGTAACCGTGATCTGTCCATCAAAAAGAAGCGATACGCGATCGGCATAACGCGCACACCACTCAATATCGTGAGAAACTACCACGATGGTTTTGCCTTCGCTTTGCAACTGTGTGAAGAGATATATCAAATCTGTTTTTGCGCAAACATCAAGCCCTTTGCTTGGCTCATCTAAAAGCAGAATTGATGGTTTGCACAGCAATACCTTCGCAAGAGCAAGGCGCTGCTGTTGTCCACCCGATAAATCATACGGGTGCCTATCAAAGACCTCACCACTCAGATTAACCTGATGGGCAACATACTCAATAAGGCTGCGGCGATTAGTAGCATTGTCTTGTGAGTCAAAAAGCATTTCTTCTAAGTCTTCACGCACTGTCTTTCCTACAAAAAGCGCTTTGGGATCCTGGGGAAGTAATGCAAGGTTTTCTCGAAAAAGCTCGTCGAACTTCCATGCCTTCAGAGAGCGTTCACATACACACAGCTTTCCCCGATAGGGTGCTACAATGCCGCACCATGCTCTTAGCAGCGTTGACTTGCCGCTACCATTGCCTCCAAGAATCACATGGATTTCTCCTGGTGCAATTGCAAGATCAAGACCTTGCAGCACATCGGGTGCAGTTTTCTCATAGCGAAACCACACATCATGCGCCGAGAGCACAGGGTGGGATACCTTTGTCTTACCGATGCACTTCTTAGCACGCTCAGCTACATCATCAGAACAAAGTTGAGATAGCGTACGTATACTTACCTGTTTTGAAACGCGGCGTGAAAGCCATAAGCGCCCCTCGCGAACGCTGAGGGGACAAGCACTATCGGCGCATGAGCCACCATTGTGAGAAGTCTGCATATCCTTTCTGCAAAGACCATAAAACACACGTGATGCCGTCGGCAGAACAGCTGCCATATCATGTGACATGTCATACAAAGAACGTGCCACTTCACGTGGGCTACCGAGCGCCACAAACGAACCTGTCTCCATAACTACCACGCGATCAGCTACAGGAAATACTTCTTCAAGGCGATGTTCGCTCACAATAACAGTTATACCAAGATCGCGATTAATCTTATAAAGCATAGAAAGAAACTCGGTGGCCTCAACAGGATCAAGTTGACTGGTGGGTTCATCAAGCACCAATGCCCGCGGCTGACACGCCATGACAGATGCCAGATTCACAAGCTGCTTTTGTCCTCCTGATAGAGTGTGTAAGTCTTGGTGAAACCAGTGTTCTATGCCAAAAAAGCTTGCCACCTCGGCAACACGTACGCGCATCTTCTCCTGCGGCATCCCTAAACTCTCTAGTCCAAAGGCAAGCTCGTGCCATACCTTCTCGGTTACGATTTGGGCTTCGGGGTCTTGCATCACAAAACCAATGTGCGCCGCTAAGTCACGCGGCTCAATATGTTCAGGTAAACGTCCCTCAATATATACCGAACCCTGACGTTGACCATGTAAAACCAAATCGGGTTTCAAGTGACGAAGTAGCGTTGTTTTTCCACAGCCGCTTCTTCCGCAAACTACAAGATACTCTCCATATTCAATATCTAAGTTCAAAGACCTGAGAGTAACTTGTGTTGCACCCGGATACGAAAAGCTTAGATTTTCGATAGAGAAATGCACCATACGCACGCCTCCTTTGCCATAACAAGCGCTGGCATCAGTAACAGCAAGGCATACGCGGCTAAACCTGCAAAACCAAAAACACCATTAGAAGGCACCATAAGCTGTGGATAATACGATACGCTATGGATACCTACCACAAAACCAGCAGCAATAAGAACAATGCAAACTGTAACACTGAGCAACAGTACTACATCGCGCCTACGAACACGATATGTTGCATAGCGTGTTCGCGCTGTTGTTGCGAAGCCACGCGAACGCATAGTATCTGCCGTAGTGAGACCAGACTCAAATGCCCACGTTACCAACTGAGACACAATAAGACTTGCATAACGTATGCGTTGCACAAGATGCCCCTTAGTAAACGAGCGTCCTAGACCTGCCCATGCTGTGCATAAAATATATATACGGCGCTCATAGATAGGCACCAAACGAAGCGTCATCGATAGCACCAAGGCAAACACAGGCGCAAAAGGGGTAAGCATATACACAAGCTTGTCTGAACTTATAACTGTATTCCATATCGAACACCACAACACAATCATCGCAAGTGAACTTGCTGTTGTTATCCCAAAACACAGAGCTTCAAAGGTATAGGGACGCCCACCAAAAATCGTAAAGAGTACGGTGTCACCATAAGTGGTAAAGAGAGGATTGAGTAATACTACCAACACACAGAGCAGTGCTATAGCTACAAGAAGCTTTGAACATGCACGCCCACACAATGCTACAAGCGAGACAGTAGAACATATAAGACCACAGGCGAGATAGGACGGCTGTCGCACTAACATGCCAAGCACCATCGCTACCACTATTATTACAAGCGTTGTAAGTGGGTGAAGAGAGAAAAATGCCCGTTGGTCATTCATAAGCTTACCCCACCTCTTTACACGCCTCCCTTCGCTACCCCTTCACACTACGCAACACGTTCAACTATTATGCCGCCTCAAGTCGCGCTACTATTTCCTGCGCTGAGTATTAGACATAAAACTGCTGGTTATATCAGAGAAGGCCTCTTTAAGTTCATTCTTGACCAAAACTCCTTCCTTAAACACAGCATTGAGATTAGCAGTGGTATCAGCTATATCTTGGTACGACATTCCAGGAGCCACATCCTCAGCACGTGATGTGTGCGTACCCGACGAACCGTATTCAATATCCTCTTCTGCATAGTAGTACTCAACTTCTCTATCATCTTCGAGTACAACCACACCAATTTCAATGCCGTCCTCATCCTCAAGATAGGCAACAACACTGTCTTCAGAAAATTCTAGCTCGTAAAGTTCCTCTTCATCGCTCGCTACCGATTCATGCCCTGAAGCATAATCAGAAACACTCTCTTCTGCATAGTAGTACTCAACTTCTTCGCCATTCTCAAGAAGCACAAATCCAATCTCGTTACCATCATCGTCTTCGAGATAAGCCACAATGGCATCTTCATTAAATTCAATATCGTAGAACTCTTCACCTTCAATTGTACTCTCATGCATCCCTTCTGCACACACATCTACCTTGGCAGCAGAAGCTTCAGCATGCATCTCATCAGCAGTAATATCGCATGCAATATAAGAATCGTTGTGGTGTTTCGTGCTCTCTGTTTTAGGATTGGGCTCCGCAGATATTGTGGCATCAGTGGCAGCATCCTCAAAATACTCGATGTCTTTATCCTTGTCAGTCATCTGCCTTCTCCTTTGTTTGTATAGCACCAATCCGTACCCATATCACAGCCTCTTGTGTGCCACTTGCAAGCTTGTTGCTACTGTAGCGTACACCTCGCAGGTGTGCGAACCCTATTAAATCTCACGAGATGTGCTTGATACTATAGTACTTGCAACTATGGCACGCGCACCATCCTAGCGATTGCGTGCTTTTAAGGCACGTTCTATCTCACGTTTTGCATCGCGTGCCGCTGCACTCGCTCGCTTGTCATAGAGCTTCTTGCCGCGTGCTATGGCAAGTTCCACTTTCACAAGGGATTGCTCGTTAAAATACAATGACAACGGTACAAGCGCCATGCCCTTTTCACGTGTCTGTCGCTCTATCTCACGAATCTGACGCCGATGTAAAAGCAATTTTCGACGACGATCAGGGTCAGGGTTTGCAATATTGCCATGTGAAAAAGGGGAAATATGCATGTTATTGAGCCAGACTTCCCCTTCGCGCACCAAGGCGAAGCAGTCTGTCATCTGGCAGTTATGCTCACGCAACGAGCGCACTTCAGTACCAGTCAATACAATACCTGCTTCGTAGGTTTCAAGAATCTCATAGTCGTGAAAAGCTCGCCGATTCTTCGCAATGATGTTTTGTTTGCGCTGTGCCACCGACTAACCTTTCACCCTAGGCGTAAATGATGTCTTTTCATCAAGGTCAAGCACAAAGCGCACGATCAGACGTACTGCCGCCTCAAGATCACTCAGCGCAATGGTTTCGGTAGGAGTGTGCATATAGCGAAGTGGTATAGATATTAAGCCAGTGGGAATACCGTCGCGAGCAACTTGAATTGCGCGAGCATCGGTGCCAGTAACGCTCGGCTCAGCCTCAAGCTGATACGATATGCCTTCCGCTTTCGCTGCGGCAACTAAGCGCTCAAAAACACAAGGATTAATGTTGGGGCCACGCGCAATGACAGGCCCAGCCCCGCACACAAGCTTGCCATATTTGGTCTGCTCAATACCCGGATAATCTGTTGCATGCGTAACATCAAAGACTAGTCCCACATCTGGATACACACCGTAAGCCGAGGTCATAGCACCACGCGTACCTATTTCTTCCTGTACGGTTGCCGCCGCAATGAAATCTCCACTGCCACGCCCTAAACGTGCCAACTCCTCAAGTACGCGCACTGCAACCCACACGCCACAGGTGTCATCAAAGGCACGCGAGATTGCCATATCGGCACCAAAGCGTTCAAATCCCACACCAAAGGTAATTACGTCACCAACGCGCACAAGCTCACGCACCTGTTCGCCTGGCATACCGAGATCAATGACAAGCTGATCAAGTGGAGTTACTGTCTTGCGTTCGTCAGACTTAATGAGATGAATAGGCTTGCGCCCCACCACACCGCGCAGCGAAATGTCTCGCGCATGCACATCAACACGCAAACCTGGCAGAATGGCCGGGTCGACTCCACCAACAGCAGCAACTGACAAAAAACCATCATCGCTGATATAGGTGACCATAAGGCCAATTTCGTCCATATGTCCCGCAAGCATGACAGAAGGTGCTTTGCCGGTACCGCGCAGTACAGCATGGACTGATCCCATAACATCAGTGCTTATTTCATCAGCAGTATGTGCAAGACGCTTACGTACCAGCTCGGCAACCAAAACCTCTGAACCGGTTGGAGAAGGTGTTTCTGCAAGGCTTTTTAAGAAAGCGAGGTCACTCTCTTTTATTATGACTTCGGACACGCTACCAACAGGTTCACGATTATGTCTTTGCTGATGAGCTTTTTGATTACGTGCTTCATGCTGCTCATGTGACATTGCCTACCACCATTCTTATATCGATATACAGATTATGAAGAACACAACGAATTAACGTTGTATAAACACGCTATATTTAAGAGGCATGATAGCACGCTGTTTTGTTGCCTCCATGCACACGCACAACAGAAAGCATAGCTTATGTAGTTTATGTAACCTTATAGGGCCTTTTATACATATACACGAAGGTGCCCCGATCACCTTACGCGATCAGGGCACGACTACATGTACTATATGAAGCTAGTGCGCAGTCTCTACTCAGTCTTTGTGCCTTCAGCTACTGCCTCAACCGCTTCAGCCTCATCCTTGGTAGATTCCTCGACCTCATCAGAAGCTTTAGCCTCCACAGATTTAGCAGCATCATTCTTATCAGCCGACTCTTCAGATTCGTCAGCAGTTGTGTCGGCTTCTTCCGTATCAGCAGCGACTTCTTCAGTCGTCTCAGCAGTTACATCCAAAATCTCGGCAGAAGCGGCTTCAACCTTTTTTGGCTCAGTCTTTTTTGGCGTTGCTTTCTTTTCAGTGACCTTCTTCCGAACCGGCTCAGTCACCAGCTCAATAATCACCATTGATGCGCCATCACCTTTGCGGTACCCCAGCTTCATAATACGCGTGTATCCGCCTGGGCGATCCTTAAACATGCCCTGCTTGACCTTCTCAAAGACCTCGCGCACAAGCTCCTTATTGCCACCAAGAGCCGCAATAGCAAGACGACGCGAATGCAAATCACCTCGCTTAGCCCAGGTAATAATTTTGTCCACATCTGGACGAATTTCTTTGGCGCGTGCCTCAACAGTTTTAATACGATCGTTCTCTAACAACGACGTAACCAAGCTGCGTTTCATTGCCTTGGTATGACTCCAGTCGGTGCCAAGCTTCCGACCTCTTTTATAGTGTCTCATGATCCCAAAACTCCTCTGGCTATTGCTTCAGATTGAGATCCATGGAAATGAGCTTGTCTTTCACTTCCTCAATGGACTTCGCTCCAAAGTTTCTGATGTTCAAAAGGTCGTTCTCGGAGAATTCGACCAACTGGCGCACGGAGTGAATACCAGCACGTTTGAGGCAGTTATATGAGCGAACTGACAGATCAAGATCCTCGATCTGCTTGTCAAGTTCAGCATTGCTCTCTTGACCTTCCGGTGCAAAAATTGAAGGTGCTTCGCTCTCGATTTCCTCATCACTCGTGGCGAGACCCAAAAATGCACCCATGTACTGGCTAATAATATTGGCAGCGCGGCAGATAGCATCAGCTGGTGAAATACTGCCATCCGTTTCGACCTCAAGCACCAACCTATCGTAGTCGGTATGTTGCCCAACACGCGTACCGGAAACGTTAAGCGCACAGCGACGCACGGGAGAAAACAGTGAGACAGCATGAATAATGCCAAGAGGATCCTCGGTGCGCTTGTTCCGCTCAGCTGCGACATACCCACGTCCAACGCCAATACGAATAGTCATGTCAAACTGTCCGCCGTCAGCAACGGTGGCAATAACGTGCTCAGGGTTGATAAGCGTAAACTCTGTGGGCACCTTGATATCAGCTCCGGTAACGGTACACGGTCCTTCAGCTGAGACATGTGCCGTTGCCTCTTCAATATCGTCATTAAGAGCGGCAAAAACCAATCCCTTAACATTAAGCACGATATCGGTAATATCCTCAATCACGCCTTCGGCGGTGGTGAACTCGTGCTGCACTCCCTCTATTTGAATGGCGGTTGCCTTAGCACCGTCGAGCGAATTCAGCAGAACACGACGTAGACTGTTGCCAAGTGTATTGCCGAAACCCCGCTCAAGCGGCTCGACGATATAGCGAGCAACACGGTCGTTAACCTCTTCTGTGGTGACTGCAGGCCTCATGAACTCCGTCATGTGTAAAAGCCCTCCTTACCTCTGCTGCGATTACTTCGAATAAAGCTCGACAATAAGCTGTTCGCTAATGTCCAAATCGATCTGATCGCGTTGCGGGAGGGCTAAAACGCTTCCCTGCAGTTTCTCAATATCGACCTCAAGCCATGCAGGTACCTGAAAGCGCTCATTGCTAACCAGAGCACTTTTGATAACTAACAGATCCTTTGACTTTGGAGCAACAGCCACCAGATCACCGGCTTTTACACGAAACGACGGAACATCTACACGGCGCCCGTTTACGGTAATGTGACCGTGTGTAACGATCTGACGAGCCTCTTTGCGTGTACGCGCAAAACCCAGACGGAATACAACGTTATCCAAGCGTGATTCCAAAATGCGCATTAGATTCTCGCCGGTAATGCCGGGCATAGATTTTGCCTTTTGGTAGTAGCTGCGAAACTGCTTTTCCAAAACGCCATAGATAAACTTAACCTTTTGTTTTTCGCGCAGCTGCATGCCATATTCGCTCTCCTTGCGGCGGCGTTTCGGCTGACGCGTAGAGGTTTTCGAGCTGCTGTAGCCTAGCGCAACCGGGTCAAGGCCGAGCTGACGGCAGCGCTTGAGAACCGGAGTTCTATTGATTGCCATATGATATCGATCCTTTCAGTTACACACGACGACGCTTACTTGGACGACAGCCGTTGTGTGGAACAGGCGTGCAGTCTTGAATGCTGGAAACCTCAAGGCCAGCGGCTTGCAACGAGCGAATTGCTGTTTCACGCCCAGAGCCGGGGCCTTTCACGTATACAGACACTTTGCGCAGCCCGTGCTCCATTGCTGTTTTAGCCGCAGCTTCCGCAGCCATCTGTGCCGCGAAAGGTGTTGACTTTCGAGAACCCTTAAAGCCAACCGTACCAGCGGACTGCCACGAAATCACATTACCCTGTGGGTCAGTGATACTCACAATAGTGTTATTGAATGTGGACTTGATATGCGCAGCTCCCACGGCAATATTTTTGCGCTCAGAGCGCTTAACGCGGGTGTTGCGAACGTTTTTCTTAGCTGCCACTTAGTCGCTCCCTTACTTTTTCTTCCCGCCGATTTGCTTACGAGGACCTTTGCGCGTGCGCGCGTTTGTATGCGTGCGCTGGCCGCGAACGGGAAGACCGCGACGATGGCGCAGGCCTCGGTAGCAGCCAATTTCCATAAGACGTTTTACGTTTTGGGAAACCCTGCGATGAAGATCACCCTCAACTGTGAGGTTTGCTTGGATATAGTCACGCAGCTTTGTGAGATCATCCTCGGTAAGATCCTTAACGCGAACGTCTGGATCAACACCGGTGTCAGCGAGAATCTTTTTCGAGGTAGTAAGGCCGATACCATAAATGTAGGTCAAACCGATCTCTACACGCTTATCGCGCGGGAGGTCGACGCCAACGAGACGTGCCATTCGTTACACTCCTCTTTTCTTTTTAGCCTTGACGCTGCTTATGGCGCGGATTCTCGCAGATGACGAGCACCTTGCCATGACGTCTAATTATCTTGCACTTATCGCACATTTTTTTAACCGAAGGACGTACCTTCATTTTTATTTCCTTTCGGTAACGCCATTCCTACTATCAATCACACCCAGCCGCTGGTGATTATTTGTTATGCAGCCTTTTCATATAAACAACACACCGATAGTGTTTACGAACGCTACACAAAGACGCAAACAAAGCAAATTGGGTTGTGCTTGTGTCGCTTTATTTGAGTCTATGCCTATTTGTCAGCATATCAGAGAACACAAAATCTGCACGGCTTGCTCACATTCCGTACAGAACTAAAGCCCTTATTTGAAGCGATACGTAATCCGCCCACGATCAAGATCATAGACAGATAACTCCACCGTTACACGATCTCCTGGCAAAATTTTGATGTAGTGCATCCTCATCTTGCCGGATATATGTGCCAATATCTTGTGTCCGTTTTCGAGTTCGACTCTAAACATTGCGTTTGGCAACGCCTCGAGCACCGTTCCTCCAAGCTCGATCACGTCTTCTTTGCTCAAAAGCGCTCCTTCAAGCTGTATTCCTTTAGGCAGCAATAGGAAATGATACCAAATGCACAATTTATTGCACAAGAAGATTTTTCAAGAGCAACAAAAACGCACCAGTTCACTATATCTTACATATCACTGTGGACAGGGATGTTTCGTGTAGCAAGTTGTTCAGCTAGGTGACGCAAAGCACGCCCGCGATGTGACACCCTAGTTTTTTCTGCTTGAGTAACCTCTGCAAAGGTGCGTAACCGATTGAAATCATCGGGATAAAACAACGGGTCATACCCAAAGCCCGCATTTCCACGCGCAGCATGCCCAATAACTCCTGTAACTTCACCGCGCACAACAAGTTCCGAGCCGTCCTCATCGATAAACACAAGTGTTGATACGAAGCGAGCGGTACGACGGTCATCGGGTATGTTAGCTAATTCTGCAAGCAATTTTGCATTGTTTGTAGCGTCATCGGCATTCTCGCCCGCATAACGCGCCGATCGCACACCTGGCCTACCTTCAAGTGCATCAACCTCAAGACCCGAATCATCTGCGAGAACCGCCATGCCACCCGAAGCTTTTTGCGCAGCAAGTGCCTTGATGCGTGCATTTTCCACAAAGCTTTCTGCACTTTCTTCAGGGTCAGATTGAAGGTGTAGCTCAGCTAGGGTCTTGAATTCCCATCCTTCTAGCGACAGCGCCGCCTCTATCTCACGTACCTTATGTTCATTATTTGAGGCAACCACTACAGTTTTATGTGTCATACCTTTGCCTTCCTTTTTGCTTCCTAGGGCAAATCAAGATGTGTTATATGTTCAAGCGGCGAACGAAAAACCCGCTCGCCAAAACTTTTAAACTCTTTAACACTATAACCTGTAGTAAAAAATTCACGGTGGGGCTGCGCTGTTGCATGTGCTCGCAGCGCATAATGATCCAAAATGTCGCCTACGTCGCGTACGACTTCATAGGCTGATGAGATCAAACTAACACTACGTCCGATTACTCCTTCGATAAGTGTTTCAATAAGTGGAAAATGCGTACAGCCAAGCACAAGCGTGTCAATCTCACAACGACGCAGTGGCTCAAGATATTCCCGAGCTATTTCTTGGAAAGCTGGTCTGATATAGACCTGCGAAGCAAGTGAGGTGTAATTTTCAAGAGGCCCTTCCGCCATGCGAATACCCTGTTCGGCAAGTTCAACAAAACGAGGAGTTGCAGTCGAAAAAACAGTAATATCTGCATTGAGAGCACGAATAGCTGTAGAGTAAATCCCTGAATCAACTGTTGCCTTTGTTGCAATAACACCAATACGGCGATTCTTCGTTGCAGCTACAGCTGCACGTGCGCCCGGCTCAACAACACCAAGAATGGGCACTTTGAAAGTCTGTTGTGCACGAATAAGTCCGGCTGCAGTTGCAGTATTACAAGCAATAACAATAAGTTTCACACCACGAGACACAAGCCATGCACAAATTTGTTGAACAAAGTCGTCAACTTCGCATAATTCACGCTGGCCATAAGGACAACGAGCAGAATCACCCACATAAATCAAGCTTTCTTGTGGCAGCGCTTCTGCAATCTCACGCGCCACAGTAAGGCCTCCAAAGCCTGAATCGAACACACCAATCGGTGCGGTATTCCCCTTATGAGGTACTTGTGATGATACAAAGGTCATACTCTCAGAAAGTTTGACGGAGCCAGTAGCGGCGTTACGGTATGCGGATTCATCCATGCTCTCAAGTATATCCTTTACGCGAAAGCTATATCCTGATTCGTCTACCGTCGCCACAACATTGACAATACAACAAGACATGGCGTGCATAACTGCACACTGTCGAAAAATTCTTCCTATTCAACCATCGCGAAATCTACAAACGATGGATCACATTCTTCGGAGAAAATTTCCTGTGAGATTTTACGAGTAGACTCCGTATCGCTTCTGCACTACTACCTTTACAATCGCGATAGGGCTGTGAAGTTTTATATTGCAAGCAGCATTTCAAACACACAAACAATGCTACGCTGCGCTTAATAGTGTGAAATGACCACATCACCTATTTGAATAAGCTCGTACAGCTGTGCTGCTGCATCATAGGGTAAATTAACACAACCATGGCTTCCATAGCCATCCTGATATAGAGTGCCCCCAAAGCTTGATTGCCACGTAGCATCATGAAGACCGATTACGTTGCGATCAAAAGCCATCCAAAAGCTTACATCTGTCTCATAGATAAGCTCACCATCTTCATAGCCTTTAAGCGTTGAGGGGCTTTCTTTATTGTTGAGGATAAAGACGCCCACAGATGTATCATATGTACCATTAGGGACACCAGAGATACAATCAGACTCCCAAATGACCTCTCCATTCTCATAGAGACGCACGTACTGCTCAGTAAGATCAATGTCAAGATAGCGATCTCCCCAATCGGCCTCACCAATGCCGTTATAGACCTCTGCTGTTTGCGAAAAAGGGGTCTCTATAATTTCCTGACTGCCAGCAAGAATGCCGTCACTCATTGTTTGTAGGAGTGACTCCTCATCAACGCTCCAACCATACACACCACCGGATACAGTAACTGTTTTACCATCAGGACGCGTATAGGTACGTGTAGTTCCTACCGTATTGACCTGTGAAGCGAAGGCCTGCACCCAAGCACTTAACTGCTCGACACTAACAACGACACTGTAACTTTCATCCAATGAGATCCACGAAACAATATCACTTCCGTTTAAGGTAGCCACCTCAACTTCGTTGATGGTAAGCACCATATTTGTTGTTAGCATTGTTGATGCAGCAACAACTGCCGTTTGCAGGCGCTCATCATCAGAGGTAACGCTTGGATGGATAAGCTGATCTTCAGTGAGCTCCAGTTCATCTTCAAAATGAGTTATTGCCGCTATGACAAGAGACACAACCTCATCAACATTAAACTGTCTTCCCAGTGATTCCTCAACTATAACGAAGGCTCCTTCATTCTCACTATAAGCAATGGTGGCGTCAACAGAAGCTGTTGTTGCTTCGTTATAACTTTGCACTGCTTCGGTCACCAGTTCCGTCACTAAGGTCTCGTTAAAGGTGCCAACAAGTGCTTCTCCTATATCATGAGATAAAAAGATCTCAATCGGCCACGCCCACGGATTAGATTCTTCCAACATTTCAAGCGCTATGCTGGTGCTATCCACTTCAAAATCAATATCTCCTGCCCATACGGTAAGAGAAAACTCAAAGCCCGATACTGCAAGTTCGTAATTACCGGCATCGCGATTAAGCGCCAGAGCCACTTCTTCAGCTGAAGCGAACGAAATATCTCTACTCCCAAGCGTTGTATTCGGATAAAAATGTCCCGAAAAATACACCACACCTGCCGTATACGCCATGCCTAAAAGAATGAGCAGAAAGCCAATAACAACCAAAATGATGTTTCGCCGTTGATGCAGTTTGTCTTGCATATGCGCACCACCAACCGTCACCGGCTTTACGGTAGAGTTAACGGGCCTTGATCCTTTTGTTTTGGAAGAGCTGCGAGAATACCCTGGTGAACTGCCTGCAAGCTTTACGCCGCTCTGAGAGCACCCATACGCCGCAGATCCGTTTGATCGCAACTTTTTTTTAGATGCGCTATCGTTTGTAGTGCGTTTCATGAGCGCGCGTTTCCGTCTCTTCCCACTTAATATGCTTGAGTTTCTGCTTTTTCACAAAATGTACACCTTTATATAAAACCACCCTTGCTATAACATGCACGCTGTATTCGCTTGAAACGAAATTGTAACAGGAGAAACAGTATCAGCATTCATCGCGAGAGCAGGAAACGATGATTGCTTCATTTCTGCATCATATCAAGTGTTCTTTCTGTCCTCTATTATGGTGCAGAAATGAAGTAGCATTGATTACGCTTTACACAAATGATCGATCTATTCTCACGAATGTGCCACATCTGCAGATTCAGGCAGACCAAGCTGAGGTAGTTTGCGTTTATAGGCATACACAAGAGTAATACTACCCACCACAATAAGTGGCACAGAAAGCACTTGGCCCATGGTAAGCCACTCACCCCACAGGTATCCAAGCTGCGCATCGGGTTCTCGTATGAACTCAATAAGAAAGCGACATATGCCATAGCAGATCATAAATACACCGAAAAAAGTGCCGCGCGGGCGTGGGGGAACTTTGCGAGACAAAACAAAAAGTATAATAAAAAGCAGCAAGCCCTCAAGCACAGCCTCATAGAGCTGACTTGGATGTCGCGCTATATCACCCGCCAAGCCACCAAATACTACACCCCATGGTAAATCCGTTGTCGCACCCCACAATTCCCCGTTGATGAAATTTGCACAGCGACCAAAAAACAAACCGATAGGCGCTGCAATCGCACCGAGATCAGCAAGTGTCAGATAAGAAATACCAGTCAGTCGTGCTGCAACAACGCCAGCTATCAAACAGCCAATCAAACCCCCATGAAAGCTCATCCCACCTTCGGACAGCATGAAAATCTCAAGTGGCTGTTCAAAATAACTTCCATTGCCATAAAAAAGCACATAACCGAGCCGCCCTCCAGCAATAACACCAATCAAGCCACACAAGACAATGACAAGCAAGGCATCAACATCGAATCGAAGATGCCAACGTTTTGTTATTGAAGCAATTAAAAGTGCAGCGCATACAAAACCTAAAAGATAAGCAATGCCATACCAACGAACGGTGATAGGTCCTAAAGAAAACGCGATTGGATCAATCGCTTGGTAGAGTGCATCAAGCATGAAGATGTTAGCTCCCCATGCCCATGCCTGCACCCACTTCAAGTGCAGCAGACTGTACAAATTCGCGCAACTGCACAGGAATTGTTTGAAGCGAAGAAGTCACAGTGTGACACGCAGAACATTCGACTTTGAAGAGTGCCAGATCGCGACGAACAACCATGATCGATACGTACGAGTACACATCAACAGCAGGATTTCCGCACGTCGGACACGTTATCATTCGCGCCATAGTGGTTATCATCCTCCGTTCGTGTTATACACTTTACATATCTGACCTTATTGTAGCATCTCCTCTTTCTCATTAAGCGCTAGAGCAGAAACCGAGTTGGCTCACCTTGACACTTGGAAGTCGCTCGTGACGTTGTAAGTGCAGGGCCATTTTCAAGAAAGAATTCGCACACCCGACAGACTTGCTTTACTGAAGCGTCGTAGTTGAGCTCTGGGTTAAGCATGACGGCAAAATCGATGGCAACTTTATGCGTTGATCGATGACAGGCAGCATAATGACACTCCGCTGGGCACGGCTCACCCGGAGTATTATGAGGACAACGACCTTGCATCTCTTTGTCACATCCCCGCATCTCCCAACATGCCGCCATAATGCATCTCCTTAACGCCTAAGCCGCGCTGTACTATACACGCTGTGCGCTCTCCTAGTACCAGTAATACTGCTTGTAACAATACGCAAACCGAAGAAGTACTAATAACATAGCACCTTCGGTTTGCCTGAATAGCCAGTTCGTGTCTGGTTTAATACTCCGCCGCCGGAATTACGCGCGTTACGCCTGGCACACGTTCTTTCAAGATACGCTCAACCCCATTGGCAAGTGTCATCTGCGACATAGGACAACCCTTACAGGCACCCTGCAGCTCAACAGTCACCACGCCATCTTCATCAATATCAACCAGCTCAACATCGCCTCCATCGGCTTGAAGCGATGGCCGTAGCAAGTCAAGCACCGAGACAACAGTTTCGCGATCTACCACTATGATTCTCCTTTATGTCATCGTTTGTTCTCTTGTCAAAACGAGCTGATAATAGCATACAAAACTCATACAGTTAGAAAGTACCTATGCAAACACAGTCTTCACCTATGACAGGGGCAACCAATCGTTTCCGACTATGACAAGTATGTCGGTATCGAAAGTATAGAAAGAGTTTGATGCAATGCTGCGACCCACACCCAAGGCTGAAACAACAGCTGCTGCCGCAGTTTCGTACGTATCGTCTTGATAAACCACCAGTGTTTCTTCGTAGATGAAGCTATCCATATTACCTGTTCCGGTTACCTGAAAGCCTGCGGCGCTAAGCGCCTCGGCTATCTCTGAGGCAGCTCCTACCGTGCCATAGCCGTTACGAACAGTAATATCAAAACTTGTGAGATCAACGGCTGCAATTGCAGCAGCCTCTTCATCAGCAGAAGGATCCTCACCTGCCTCCACTATCGTCATCATTGATGACCATGACGATGAATACGAAACGAAGTAATCAACCCCATCTAAAGTTGTTTCGTACCCTGGCACGCTACCTACAAGAATTGATGATGCCAACAATCCGCTCAGCGCTTGTGCAATCTCAAAGACTCCAACCACACTGAGATCAGTTGAAATGAAATCAGAAATACTGTCAAGTTGCAAAAGCTTACGCAGCCCATCTCCGGAAAGCAACTGCTCTATTACAGCAGAAGTAAAAGCAAGGTGGTGAGCAGCTTGGGTCTCAATACCTTCGGTATAGTTTGTTGCTCGCAACAAGACCAAGGCTCCATCACCTGAAACCGTTTGTTCCCCTGCATGCAAATAAATTGTACCTGCCGCCGGGTCATCAACCTCCTCGACAAGCTCAACGGTCACACCGCCCAAAAATTCAACCAAAGACATAATGCCTTCCGCATCAATACGAACATAGTGAGAAATGCTCACCCCCGCAAAAGACGCCACCGTTTCAATAAGTTCAGCGGCGCCTCCAAGAGCAATAGCATCGCTAAGCTGGTGAGTATTACCATCGGAAAGCTCAACACGTAAGTTCACCGGAATAGAAATAAGCGTCACTAATCTCGACTCTTCGTCTACACGCGCAAGTATGAGTGCATCAGGGGAAAACGATGTCGAGTCCTCATCGAAATCAGCAACAAGCAAGCTGTAGTAAGCCTCCCCTGTTGTTGATGATACAAGCACACTCGATACTGAAGCGTCATCAACCGATAATTTTCCCGACACTGATGCTACAAAGGCAATTCCGGCCGCCAGTACTGCCACTACCACAACCATTACCACAAGTGCTACAAGCATCACAATACGCTTACCCACAAGCGAGAGGCGCTGAGCGCTATGGGTAGCGCGTTCATGACCTGAATGTACACGCCTCTTTGACGGTCTGTGTATATGCTGTGGGCCAAGTTGAGCGTTCTTAACTTGATATGAGGTGCGCTGAGCTTTGCGAGCTACATGACCCGAACGCCCTTGAAAGTGTTTATGCGAGCTAGTATTAACTCGATATTGTTCTATATCAATGCTGCGAAAACTTCTTTGAACACGTGTATCGGCAGTATCATGATGTGCCGCATCGGACGTGCGGGCTTGGTCGAGTCGCCTTCTTGAACTACTGCGCGATGTGTCATCTGTAATACTCATATTGTATTTAAAGCGTCACTCGCGCTACATCGGCACCAAGGGAAACCAATTTACCAACATAGTCTTCATACCCTCGATCAATATGCTTAACTCCGTGCACTTCGGTTACACCTTCAGCTGCAATACCTGCCAATACAAGAGCCGCCCCCGCACGCAAATCAGTAGCCGATACAGGTGCTCCTTGCAGCGAGCTTACTCCACGCACAAGCGCACGATGACCATCAATTACAATATCCGCCCCCATGCGACGCAACTCTGCGGCAAACATAAAACGGTTCTCAAACACATTCTCAGTAATAACTGAGACGCCTTCTGCTAGCGCAACCAATAGCATGAACTGTGCTTGAAGATCGGTTGGAAACCCAGGATGAGGTAAGGTTTGGATATCAGTGGCCTGCAATGCATCCGAGCGCGACACCGTAAGAGCATCACCGTCGGTACGTACCGTACAACCCATTGCATCAAGCTTCATGACGGCAACGCGCAAAAATGCTGGATCAATGCCACGAACCGTGAGTGGCCCTTGCGTAAGCGCTCCACCTGCCAGAAAAGTTCCCGCCTCAATACGATCACCTACTGTCGTATGTTCGCACGAATGCATATCACCGAGCGCAACACCTTCAATCTCAATAGTTGATGAACCCGCCCCCTCAATGCACGCCCCCATTTTGCATAGCATAGTGCATAAATCAACAATCTCTGGCTCACACGCCGCATTGTCAATTGTCGTATGGCCCGGTGCAACTACAGCAGCCATAACAAGATTTTCCGTTGCCCCTACACTGGGAAAATCAAGAACAACATGGGCACCATGCAAACCCTGTGGCGCCATTGCATCAAGAAAGCCATGATCAACCACAAAATGAGCGCCTAGCTTCTCTAAACTCACAAGATGTATATCTATCTTGCGAGCACCAATCTGACAACCCCCTGGCATTGCAACACGTGCTCGTCCAAAACGTCCCAGTAATGCCCCCAGTACTGAAATACTGGCCCGCATCTTCGAAACAAGCTCGTAGGAGGTTTCATAGCAATTA
>CAZXOF010000012.1:0-8380 GCA_964642255.1 uncultured Eggerthellaceae bacterium
TGCCGCACTTTAATCAGCCGTATAGTTATATTTTGTTAGCAGCTCAGGGCGCAGAAGCCGTACTAGATTCAGAAGCGAGCTTGGTGAGAGACAGTCTACCTACAGGAGCGTGAGTGGAATGAACGGTGCCAATGCGTACGTGCTTGATACATATATACATAATGTGATAAGAAAAGAACCGGTGTAGGTGAATCTCTCTCATTTAGATTTTCAGTTGAATACCCAGCGTGACATCCAACCTGAAGTTATGCGCTCTATGCTGCGCCCTCGATTCCGGTGGCTTATAGGCGCTGCTTTGTTGGCCGTGCTGTATCTTGTCGTACAGGTTATTGCGACACTCATAGCTCTTATTGTAATGCTTGTAGCATCCTTTGTTGTGAGCGCAGAGGAGCCGTCAGTGTCATTTAATAGCGTGCAAAACACCATGGAGCATGTGTTGCCGCCTGTCATGTGTATAGTTTCGATGGTGTGTTTAGTGATCTTTGGTTTGTGGTGGCGTTCGCGCAAGCGATCAAGATCTTTGCTTTGCTCTAAGGCAAAATCAAGCAAGGTGTCGCCGGCTATCCTTGCTATTCGTATAGTTACGCTACTCATAATGGGTTTTGCCATGCAAATACTGCTCTCCATTGTTTTAAATGAGGTGCTATCGTTTTTTCCGGAAGTAGCACAAGACTACCAAGAGCTTATGGAGCTTGTAGGTTTTGTTGATCAGACTCATGTCTTCATGGTGATTTATGTTGCGCTATTAGCGCCGATTGTAGA
This sequence comes from uncultured Eggerthellaceae bacterium, assembly GCA_964642255.1. Lineage (GTDB taxonomy): Bacteria > Actinomycetota > Coriobacteriia > Coriobacteriales > Eggerthellaceae > CAZBEP01. Next base: position 763 of record CAZXOF010000012.1, read on the forward strand.
GGAAGTCTTATGCCGGGGCCTCATACTTGATTTCGCATTGCAGGCATGGGTTCAACCTTGTAGCAATACGCATGACAATAGGGCTTCTAGGGTGACTCGGGAAGCTGAGACGGTATGTATAAATTCTTCACCGACTATAGTGTCCCGAACATCTCCCCGAGCTATTTTGCCGCAGCAGTTTTGGGCAGCAAACGCGATCCAAGCTCTATTGTTTGCTATTATGCATTTCAATATAGTTCAGGGAAGTTATGCTTTCTTGTTGGGTTTGTTGTTGGGTTGGCTTGTTTGGCGCACCGGGCAGATCCGTTGGGCAGTTCTCTTACATGTGGCAGTAAATGTTTCGTCGTATATACTGGATTCAGTGGGGGACTTGTTAGGAATAAATCAGTGGGTATTTTTAGGAGTGTCAGCCTGCTTAGTGGCAGCAGGAATAGTAGTTATGCAGAAGACAACAGCTATAAAAGTAAGCTCTGTATCATTGCATTAAGGTTGCAAGAGAACATGATGCGCTGTTTTATAGGGTGTATGGAATAAAGCGTTGCATTTATAATGAGCGAGAACGGCATGGTGCAAAGATAGTCATCTAATTATGTCGAAGAGAATGCAAGGAGTCTGCAGTGAAATGTCCTGGCTGTAATAAGGAAGTAAGTCCCGGAGAAGTATTCTGCAATAATTGTGGCACATTTGTAGAAGGAGAAGCGTTAGGTGAAATGGGCTTCGCTGAGAGCGAGGTTTCTGTAGAAGGAGAGATTTACGAAGATGACATGTCTCTAGACCCCTCGTCGCTAGGAAACATGCCACAGCGCTATACTCAGGAAGTACGACAGGTAGGCGCACCTTTTAAAATTGTTATTATAGTGCTAGTTATTATCTTGCTTATACTGATTGCTAAGCGAGCCGTGGATGCGGGTCTGCTCGGTTAGCAGCAGGTAAATTTTACATAATTCTCTGTGTCGACGAGTTTTTGTTGTGTTCCTTATCCGGTATAGTGAGTACCTAAGCAGACATTTATCATGAGGGGATGTCCTTAGTCGTTGCTAGATGAATATGATGATTTTGATCGCAAGATGAGAAATGCGTCATCATATTACTGACTAAGTGTTTTCTTGGCACTCTTGTCATGAATGCTGTGATTTGTGACTGTATTCTGCAGCTGTTCTAAGGGAGGATCTGTGGCACGAGAATTCAAATCAATGGACGGAAACAATGCTGCGGCATACGTATCCTATGCGTTTACAGAAGTAGCGGGTATCTATCCTATTACGCCGTCAAGTCCGATGGCAGACTACGTTGATCAGTGGGCAGCCGAAGGAAAGAAAAACATTTTTGGCACCACGGTGAAGGTGTGCGAGATGCAGTCAGAGGGTGGAGCAGCTGGTACCGTGCATGGTTCTCTTACTGCCGGTGCCTTAACCACCACCTACACTGCCTCTCAGGGCTTACTGCTCATGATCCCTAATATGTATAAGATTGCTGCTGAACAACTACCTGCAGTGTTTCATGTAAGCGCACGCACGGTTGCAACTCATGCGTTATCAATTTTTGGCGATCACTCCGACGTGATGGCGTGTCGCCAAACGGGGTTTGCGATGCTTGCTTCGACAAACGTGCAAGAGGTCATGGATCTCTCGGCGGTTGCTCATCTGTCTGCTATCAAGGGACGCATGCCTTTTATTAACTTCTTTGACGGATTTCGCACCTCACATGAAGTGCAAAAAATTGCGGTGTGGGACTATGCTGATCTTGCTGAGATGTGTGATTGGGATGCTGTGAGTGCATTCCGCGATCATTCGCTGAACCCAGATCATCCGGCAATGCGTGGTAGCCATGAAAATGGGGATATATTCTTCCAGCATCGCGAGGCTTGCAACACCCACTACGCACAACTTCCAGCTATTGTTGAAGACTATATGCACCAGGTAAACGAAAAACTTGGTACGAACTATGGACTGTTCAACTACTACGGAGCTTCGGATGCTGATCGAGTTATTGTAGCTATGGGCTCTTTTTGTGACGTGATTGAAGAGGTGGTTGACTACCTTAATACTCATGGTGAAAAGGTTGGCTTGGTGAAAGTACGTCTGTATCGCCCCTTTGTTTCGTGCAAGTTCGTTGAGGCTTTGCCTTCAACAGTACGCAAGATTGCTGTTATGGATCGCACGAAAGAACCAGGAGCGCTTGGTGAGCCACTGTATACTGATGTAGTCAATGCTCTTGTCCAGGAAGGTCGCACTGATCTTGTGGTATCAGGAGGGCGCTATGGCCTTTCCTCAAAGGATACACCTCCGGCGTCAGCTTTTGCGGTGTTTGCCGAGCTTGCTCAAGATAAACCTCGTCGCGAATTTACTGTTGGTATTGTTGACGATGTAACTTATCTGTCTCTGCCTGAAGATCCAAACTGTCCCAATACGGCTCATGAGGGAACAATCGAGTGTAAGTTCTGGGGTTTGGGCGGTGATGGAACGGTCGGGGCAAACAAGAACTCCATCAAGATTATTGGTGATCATACTGATAAATATGTTCAAGCTTATTTCCAATATGATTCGAAAAAAACAGGTGGCGTGACCATCAGTCATCTGCGTTTTGGAGATAAGCCGATTCGCAGCCCCTACTACGTGAACAAGGCAGATTTTGTGGCCTGTCATAACCCAAGCTACGTGACGCAAAACTTCCGTATGGTGCATGATGTAAAGCCTGGTGGCGTGTTTTTAGTTAACTGTCAGTGGAGCTTTGAGGAACTTGAGCATCATCTAAGTGGTGAGGCAAAGCGCTATATTGCTGAAAACAACATTCGCCTTTACACCATTAATGCTATTGATTTGGCGCGCGAAGTTGGTATGGGTAAGCGTACTAATACAATTTTGCAGTCAGCCTTCTTTGCACTTGCCCAGGTGCTTCCGCAAGAAGATGCGGTGCGCTATATGAAAGATGCGGCAACAAAGTCGTATCTGAAAAAGGGGCAAGATGTGGTGGATAACAACCATCGCGCGATTGATGCAGGAGCAACAGCATTCATACAGGTTGAAGTGCCACAAAGTTGGAAGAATGCACAAGATACTCTTGCTGATGAAGCACCAACAGGCAGAGCCGAGTTGGTAAAGCAGGTATATGAGGTCATGAATCCTATCGAGCTGATGAATGGCGACCGTCTGCCGGTGTCAGCTTTTATGCCACATGTTGATGGCCAATTTGAACATGGTGCAGCTGCATATCAAAAGCGTGGCATTGCGACACTTGTGCCCGAGTGGACTTCAGAGACCTGCATTCAGTGCAACAACTGTGCTTTTGTATGTCCGCATGCCACTATCCGCCCCTTTGCGCTTACCGAAGAAGAGGCTAGTGCTGCTCCTGCTGCAACAGTGTTGTTAGATGCGAAGGGCAAAGCTGCAGCGGGTTTGAAATACACGCTGGTTGTTTCGCCGCTTGATTGTATGGGTTGCGGTATTTGCATTGGGCAGTGCCCAACCAATTCGCTTGAAATGGTTGCAACTGAAACACGTCTTTTTGAACAGAAGGTATTTGATTACTGCGTCGAGCACGTGAGTGATAAGCCTCAGTTGCAAGACACAAGCGTCAAAGGGAGTCAGTTCTGTCGTCCACTGCTTGAGTTTTCGGGGGCATGTGCGGGTTGTGCGGAGACCTCGTATGCGCGCTTGGTAACACAGCTTTTTGGTGATCGTATGTTTATTGCTAACGCGACAGGGTGCTCATCCATTTGGGGCGGGCCGGCAGCAACTTCTCCCTATACCTTAGACGCGCAAGGCAAAGGACCGGCGTGGTCTAATTCCTTGTTTGAAGATAATGCTGAATACGGTCTTGGTATGCTACTTGGTTACGAGGCGGTCCGCGATATGGTGGTGAAAAACACCGAGCTTCTTGTTGCGACCGATCACACACCTGTCACGTTGCGTGAGGCAGCACAGGTATGGCTTGATGCACGAAACGACTCTGCTGCCAGTAAGGATGCAGCTGTAACCTATATCGAACAGCTTGAGCGTGTGCGCGATGCAAGCTGTACGCACGGAATGGCGGCCATTGATGCAGTACTTGAAAATAGTGAATACCTTACCAAGAAGTCCTTTTGGATTTTTGGAGGCGATGGGTGGGCCTATGATATTGGCTATGGTGGTCTTGATCATGTGCTAGCTTCTGGGCATGACGTGAATGTTTTTGTATTTGATACCGAGGTGTATTCAAACACCGGTGGCCAGGCCTCGAAAGCTTCTAACATTGGTCAGGTTGCGCAGTTTGCAGCAGCTGGTAAGAGTATCAAGAAGAAAAACCTTGCCGATGTTGCCCTGAGTTACGGATATGTATATGTAGCACAAGTTGCCATGGGGGCAAAACTTTCCCAAACGCTGAAAGCTATTGTTGAGGCCGAGGCGTATCCTGGCCCATCTTTGATTATTGGTTACTCACCATGTGAAATGCATGCCATCAAAGGTGGCATGATAAACTGCCAGGAAGAGATGAAGCTTGCAGTTGAGTGCGGATATTGGAATATGTTCCGCTTTAACCCTGCAGCGCCAACGGGTAAGAAATTTATCATCGATTCGAAAGCACCTTCAACAAGCTATCGCGACTTTTTAATGAATGAGGCACGCTATAGTCGTTTAACGCGCGAGTTTCCGGATCGTGCCGAGGAATTATTCGAACAAAGCGAGCAGGCAGCGTATGAGCGCTACGATTATCTAGTGAAACTCAAAGAGCTCTATGCTGAAGTCTAAAGCTGCATGTTTGGTATTCGTTTAGTATTTTGTGCACAGCTATTAACGCAAGAAGCGTGATGCCCTGTACCACTTGAATCATGTAAAGTGCATGGCTGTGGTGCAGGGCGTGTGTATGGGTGATGTAAGTATAAGGAGACGCGTGGGCTTCATGCGTTATGCGACTCCTTATCTATACCTGTCTAGATGCTTTTGTCTGCCTTAAAGCTTGGTATTGCCAGAAGTTTTTCGATAGTGGCAAGCTTAACGCAGCAGATAAAGATATCCATTGCGGCAGCAAGTTCTTCAAGGGTAGGCATGGTTGGCGCAAGGCGAATATTAGAATCGTGGGGATCATTTTTATACGGGTAGGTTGCGCCTGCTTCGGTGAGAGTTACTCCTGCTTGACGCGCAAGCTCTACAATACGTTTGGCAGTACCTTCTGGTGCATCAAAGGATACGAAGTAGCCACCGCGTGGTGAACTCCACGATCCTATACCTTCGTTTGATAGGCCTGCAGTCAATTTTTGCGTTACAAGGGTAAACTTTGGACGCAAAATGGCAGCGTGTTTGGTCATATGTGTTTCAATACCGGCGGCATCACGCAAAAAGCGTACATGACGCAGTTCATTTAACTTGTCATAACCGATGGTTTGGCAGGCAAGGTATTTCTTTGTTTCAGCAATAATTTCAGGACTTGCTGCAAAGGCTGCTATGCCAGCACCTGGAAAGGTTACTTTTGAAGTTGAAGCGAACTTAAAATAGCGATGAGGATTACCGGCTTCGCAGCAAGCTTCTCCAATGTCAAGGAGGTGATCTTGCTTGTTTGGATCGTCAAACAGATGATGCACGCTGTAGGCGTTATCCCAAAAAATACGGAAATCGTTTGCTGCGCACTTCATGGATGCTAAGCGTTGTACCACTTCGTCTGAATAGGTAATGCCGTTAGGGTTGGAATACTTTGGTACACACCACATGCCTTTAACGCGCTCATCTGATGCGGCAATATGCTCAACTTCGTCCATGTCTGGTCCATCTTTTTTCATGGGGACACAAATCATGTCAGCGCCAAAGGTCTCGGTGATAGTGAAATGACGGTCGTAACCTGGCACAGGACAAATCCATTTCACCTGATCAAGGTGAGACCATGGAGTCGACCCAAGACTGCCGAAGGCAAAGCAGCGTGCTACTGTGTCGTACATAATAGAAAGACTAGAATTGCCAAACACAATAACATTTTTAGCGTTGTCGTCTAACATGTTTGCCATGAGACGCTTTGCTTCAAAGACCCCATCTACCATGCCATAGGTACGGCAGTCAGTGCCATCTGCAGAACGACATTCTGATCGCGATGACAAAATGTCAAGCATAGGCATGCTTAAATCAAGCTGGGCGGCAGAAGGTTTGCCTCGCGCCATATTGAGAGACAGGTTCATTGCTCGATATGCGACATACTTGTGTTCAAGCTCATCGCGTTCGGCTGTAAGTTCGGTTGCTGACCTTTGCTCGTATGGTGTCATAGCAATCCTTTCGCCTGTAATACTTCATGTTGTACAGTAATGTTTTGGCATTACAATGCTATAAAGTATAATCCTTCAACCCTTATGTGGGTTTCAATCATAGGTAAGATATGTGAAGCTGTGCCATTATAGTGCACCCTTTTGTGTTATAACCTGCTATATAGGAGCGATTTATCTTATAGCAGGAGGCTACATTCTCAATTGCATGCTGTAGTGCATCTCGTTTTCGACGCTCTCATTTTTCGCGTACAATACAATTATCAGATAAGATAACCGAGAGGATTTATATTCATGTCTACCTCGAATCATCCCGTTATTGCAGTGCTTATCCCGTGCTACAACGAAGCACAAACCATTGCTACGGTGGTGGCCGACTTTCAGCGTGAGCTTCCCAATGCAACTATCTATGTATACGACAACAACTCCTCGGATAATTCTGCAGCTCTTGCAAAAGCTCAGGGTGCTGTTGTGCGCTATGAATCACGTCAAGGTAAAGGTAATGTAGTGCGGCAGATGTTTCGAGATATTGAAGCAGATTGTTACGTGCTTGTTGATGGTGACGATACCTACCCCGCAGAGGCAGTACATGGGTTGTGCGACCCTATTGTTCAGGGTGTCGCAGACATGTGCGTGGGGGATCGTCTTTCAAATGGCACCTATAATGAGGAAAACAAACGGGCATTTCACGGTTTTGGGAATAATATTGTTTGTAAGATGATTCATTGGATATATGGGTACACTTTTCAAGATGTTATGACGGGATATCACGCGTTCTCCCGTGCTTTTGTAAAAACCTTCCCCGTGCTTTCTGAGGGATTTCAAATAGAAACTGAATTGTCTATTCATGCGGTTGATCGTCGTTGGCGCATCCATAACGTACCTATCGTATATCGTGACAGGCCAGAAGGATCGGTATCTAAACTCAATACGGTTAGTGATGGTATTCGCGTCATTATGATGATTGGTACCTTGTTTAAAGAATACCGACCCTTGAAATTTTTCAGTCTTGTTGCTTTTATCTTGTTGGCTATTTGTCTCATATTGGGGATCCCTGTTATTATTGAATACTTTGATACAGGTCTAGTACGACGCTTTCCTACTGCCATTCTTGCAGCAGCCTTTGCGTTTTTAGCCTCACTCTCAGAAGCAACGGGGCTTATACTTGATAGTCTTGCAAAGACCAATCGGCGTAACTGGGAGCTTGTTGTGTATCAAGAATATCATCAAGGTAACAACTGCACTACACAAAGCTAGGTTTTGTACTATCTATAACGTATTGATGAATCGCTGGTCAGCACGCGTTACTCGGTGTTTAGTTATCATTGTCGCGAACGCGCTCCCATAGAGTATAACTGTAGTCAGCAGTTCTGCTTGTATCCTCAACGTAGAACA
>CAZXOF010000012.1:8390-21751 GCA_964642255.1 uncultured Eggerthellaceae bacterium
TCTTTCACTATGGCGTAGTCAAAATCATAGGTATCAAGTAGGGTTTGCGCTATCGTTATATCGGATCCAAAGGATGCCAATACATACTCTGTCCAGTAATTTACTGTATGACCGGTGATTGCTGTTCCCCATAATTCTGGTCGAGCATCTATATAGATAGAGAAGCCCTCCCACATAAGGTATCCACCTGTTTCCATTTCGGCATAGATAAGGACATCGCTTAAATCACCAGAATAGTTTTCTTTAATGTATTCCACTGCTTGAACGGGGGTTTTTGCATTATCTTCTTGTGGTTCGGAGGCTTCCACAGTCAAATTGACAATGCCAACTATTGCTCCGCCGCAACACAAAATCACAAGTGCGCCAAGAGTAAGAGAAGATGCATAGTAATCAGGTTTACGAGAACGTGCCTCATGTATACTGATCTTTGCTACATCATCGCTGCTTAAAGATGCAATAATCAATAGCGATGATAACAACAACAGCCATACATCGCGCATATGCATAGCGCCTAATACAAGACTCACCACAAAAAAGCACAAGAAGGGGAGGGGTAGTCTCCTGCCTGCTCTTCTGCCAATAAAGTATATTGTTATGATCGCATCAACAACAATAATCACGCCCCATGCTGATGTGAGGGAGGGACTTTGTAACTCTGTAATTACGTTGTATGACGCTGCTGTGCTATACGATAACACTAGATACATTGACCCTTGTAAACCGTAGGGGTTGATAAGTGAGACAGCTAGCATAATAAGCATGACAATTATGAGCGGCATTCTGCGAGCGGGCACCAGTCCTAATCGAATTCCTCCAAGCTTAAACTCATCAATATAGGTACCAGTACTCCGATTGCGAACGTGGGTACAGAGTGCATAAACAAGGACAAGAGCAAGGTCAAACAGCCATAATGAGGCATGTATATTGACATGCAGAATAACGAGAAATGGTAGCGGCACAAGGTAGCGGATCGAATCTGTCCGTGCATAGTACTCACAGCACATACCTACCAGCAAAATGATTACAAAGGTAAACAGTGATGGACGAGCCATCAGCCAACCGCCACACATCACTATGAAGCAAAAAAGCACTGTCAAATAAAGTACTTTGTCATTGTCGCCCGTCCAATACATAAGGGTGACACGTCCTAAAAGTACGGCAACAAGGAGGGCACACAGTGCTACAACTACGCCGGTACCAAAGATACCGCCTACACTCCATGCCGCATAGTACACAACACAGGTAAGCCATTGCTGAACAATAATGCCCATGTTGTCATGTATTGCCCATACGTTTTCATAGGGAAAGCCGTTTTGAACAATCTCGCGACCGGTTGAGATTAAAAACCACGTATCATTGTCAAAGGCTCGTGTAGCAAGAAATAAGCATACGATCGCTACACTTACTGCAATGTAGAATACCACATACATGGTTCTGGAACTGACTTTCGGGAGCGCTTGGAGGCGCTGTTGAGCATTGTTGGGGGCATCCATAGTGATTGTCCTCTTTCGTTGCGGATCTCGGATTATATGTGCATGCCATGTATGTATTTCATGGCTGTAAGGCACGTTGCGCAGCGACCATGATGAAGCATAGAGCTTACAGATGCCTTGCGCAGTTTGCTCCATGATCAGTTCGATAGGTTGTTTGACAGTTCAATCAAGCCCAAAGTCTAGCATATTCAAGCGTAGGGGCAGACCTAGTGGTTAATTTGTACTTGATGTCTCTTCTGCTTCCTTCCGATAGTGCATTCAAGTGTAGAGACGGTACTCCCTTGCCTCAGAGCGTTGTTGTGCGAGGTTTTCAAGCTTGTGTGATTGTCGGTATGTTCGCGCATTGTTTTGTGCGTTTGTGTTACGGCGGAAAAACGCATGCTGCGCGCAAGTGATCCGCATCAAATCTGAGCATAGTACGTATGTAATCAACCTGCATCTCGGTCAAAGCGCGTACGCAGGTTAAACAAAGTTCGTATGCAGTCTGAATAAAGTACATACGCAATCCATACGGTTCCTTATTGTTGCGCAACAAGCTCAAGGGTGTCCTAGTTGTGTGGCAGCACATTCGTGTGTCATATGACTGTCGATATCGAGTGCATAGCATGCGAGATGCATTGCTTGCTAGACCAAGATAGGCGCTCAAACGAAAAGGAGGGTGTTGTGAGAAGACAAAAAACGCCCTTTCAAAGACGCAGATACAAACGATCTCGTATGCTTTGCGGTCCTGTTGAGCATTGTGTGCGTCGCCTTGTAAATATCGAGGTAGCTTGCGTCGTTATTGTGATTGCATGTGCAGGAGCTCAAGCTCTGTTTGGGCTAGAAGTTTTTGTTGTGCAATCAGCATCTATGGCGCCTGCCGTTCCTGCTAATGCACTTGCAGTTGTTGCCGCTGTTACCGAGCCAGCCCAGGTTGTTGTGGGAGATGTTGTGGCGTATCGCATGCAAGTCACATCTGCATACGATACAGAAAGCGTAATGGTGTTGCATCGTGTTGTTGCTCACGATGCCGAAGCGCGCACTTTTATTACTCAAGGAGATGCCAATACCAGTCCTGATCCGGCAGTTGTTGCGTATGACGCCATTCTTGGGAATTGCGTCGTGGTTGTTCCAGCTCTTGGGTATGCCGTTCAGGTGTGGTCGAAGTATCGCTGGCTTATTGTGGCAGCACTTGGAGTTTTTAATGGTGTGCTCATCATTGCTGCGCACTATGAAATTACGACAAGACGATCGCGATACCGACGTTCTCCCTGAAAACAGCCTTGCTTTTTCCTAGAGAATCAGTGCTTTTGAATCGGCAGAAAGGAGATGGATGTCCATGCGTGCTTCACGCAAACGAACAAGCATGCTTTCTCCAGCGCTAAAAGCGGCGCTTGCGTTGGCTTGCGTAAGCATTGCTGCAGGCGCTAGAGGAGCCCATGCCTATTTTACCGATGTTGATACTACTGTTAATCGGTTCACCGTTGTACCTGCTCTTGCCATTGCTGTTGTTGAAGAGCGATGGAGTCAGTATCCCGACAGCAATGGCAATGGTATACCCGATCATGCTGAAGAATTAGTGCCGCTTCAGTCAGTTGTGAAAGATCCTGCTATCAAAAATTGTGCGGGTACTCAGGCGTGGATTTTCGCCGAGATTGCTGTTCCCACGCATAATGCCATTGTAGTAATGGATGATCACAGTTTGTCTTTAGAACCTGTGCTTTGCGAACTGTTCGTATATGAGCTTAATGAAGGATGGATTGAGATTGAAGAGGCTTCCTACGATGCCGAACGACAATTTACTGTGCATCGTTATGCCTGGCATATACCTGTCGATACAGGAGCGAGTACAGAAACGCTATTCGATTCTGTGACTCTTGCCAACATTGCTGATAATCAACTTGATGACCTTATAGATGATAGCACCCTTGCCTTTCCCCTTGATATCAATGGCATCGGGATTCAAACCGAAGGCTTTGCCAGTTGGGCAGATGCATGGGCTGCCTACTGTAATCCTGAACAAGAAACATGATGTTTATTAGGTCGTATGTTCTGATTAGCAGTGATCTGTATTGTGCAGGTCGGTGTTACGTAGTGTGACTGCTGCGAAGGATATAGCGGTTGTCACCGTCGTGTTCTTACGGTAGTACGCATTCACAAGGAGTAATCATTATGATCGAAACGGTATACGAACAAGCAGCGATGCACTATGCACGACTTCGCGGTGTGCGCCTTACAAAAAAGACTCTTGCGGCTTTTGGGAGCGTTGCTGGTATTGCTGTTCTCGTTGTTGTTGGCGTAGTTATTGCATATCTCAGTGATAGTGACCGTGCACGCAATCAGCTTGCTATTGCCAGTAATAGTATCGAAATTATCGAGAGCTTCCCTGAATCACCTGCCATTATCACGGAAGGCGAGATCGAAAAGGTTGTACAAATTCGCAACACCGGAACCTCAGCATGTTTTGTGCGTGTAGCTATTGCTTTTACCAATGAGGATGCGGTTGCGTTTGCCCAGCTTGATATCGATTCAAATGCATGGAGTGAGCTCCAAGAGGATGGCTACTACTACAGTATCGAGCCGCTTGAGTCTCACACAACCTCACTTCCTCTGCTTGATGGCGTGACAATTGGAGAAGCACCTGAGCAGGGGTACTGCGATTTTGGGCTCATCGTGCATGCTGAAAGCGTTCAAGTAACCAATCCTATAGATGGTACACAGTATTTAGATGGTCCAAGTGCATTTGCCGCATTAGAGCATGTGGAAGGAGGAAGTGATGCGTAAGCTTGCTGTAAAGGCCGCACTTGCCATTGTTGTTGCAGGATGTGTTGGTGCTGGCGTTGGTTTTACTGGGGCAAACGGTGTTGCTGAGATAGAGACAAAAGGAACCGCTCAGTTTGGTGTTGTCGATATAGTTATCGCTTCTACCAATGCTGATGAGTCAAATCGTGTAATTGGCACCACCCCAACAGCTCATACTGCGGTTGTTACCAATTATGGGGCAGCATGTTGGGTGCGTGTTCAGGTACAGTTTTCAAGAGATGGAGAACTCATTACTGAAGATACACAAGGTATTACAGCGAACGATATGGATGAACCATCTGTTATATGGAAACGTGCAGCTGATGGTTACTACTATCTTGAGCGCATTTTGGATGAGGGGGAATCTGTCGAATTTTCCCACATGGTTACCAACCCTTATGGACAAACATGGGATGGGTCGGCATTTGATTTTGAAAGCCTGATCGTAGCTGAAGCAATTCAAGCAAGTGCCTTCACACCAAATTTCAGTGTGACATCTCCCTGGGGAGATATAGAAGCGCTTACGTGTGCATATGCCTACGAGGAAGGAGTCTGACATGAAGTTACCTCGTAACACAGTAGTATGCAGCATGAGTGTATGGACGCATTATTTGAGTACAACTCATCATGTGTTGCAAGGTGTTTCTGGCAGGCGTCTTGTGTTCAAACCTTTTTCAATACGGCTGCCTTTTTGGAAAACATCGGCTATTTTTGCTATCTGTATCTTTGCGTTTGCTGCGCCTCTCTGTTGTTCTTTATCACCGCATCTTGCCTTTGCCAATGAGGTGCAACACCTTACCTTTGATGGAAACTCATTGTCTGCTTCTGCGTCCATCGAAGGTCTCTTTGACAGTTTTGGAGCTATATTGCCTGGTGAAACCCGAACAGGTACCGTGACTTTGTTTAATGGCGGCACTGAGTCGTGCATCTTTTATTTGCGTGTCGCTCAGGAACCTACAACAAATCGATCTGATGCCGCTGAAGCACCCATGCGCATGAAACTTTCAATACAAGCAGATGGACAATCTGTATACGAAGGTGATTTACGGGGAATGACTCTCAAAGAAGGGACGATGCTTGGGCAGGCTGCCGCAGGTGAGGCTGTTGAAGTTTCGTTTGTAATCGAAGCGCCTTCTGATATGGAAAATGAGTTTGTGTTGTCATCAATTTGTGTTCCGTGGGTTTTTGCTGCGCAGCAAATCGCTATTTCTACAAGTTCTTCGAGCGGAAAACAAGGTTCTTATAAAAGTGCGACTTTGGCACAAACCGGTAATGAAACGGCAGCAGTTGTTCTTACCGTATTTGCATCTGTTGCCGCAGCAGCAGGAGCAACTACGCTTGTTGCACATAGGAAGAACCAAGTTTTGCGCAGTACAAGAAAGGAGATTCGCTATGCAGCCAAGCATTTTTAAGCAAGTACAGCACGTGCAGCAAGATTACATGCGGTTTGGTGCATCCTTTGTTATAAAAACTTTTCTTGCTCTGATTATGGTATTGAGCGCGTGGTATGTTATCGCAATTAGTTATGCTCGTAGTGCGTTTGCGCTTACTCCTATCATTACGGTAAGCGATGATTCATTTGCTCCCGAAGGCTATAGTTGGCGCTTTGAATTTCAAGATGTTGTTAGTGAAAGCGGTTTTGAATACATAGACGATATTGCCCCATATTATTCGCACATCAACTACAGTGATCCCGCTTCAGGATTTTTCGACTGCGTTACTGCAGGTGATGCCGGGTATGCTGCCTTTATCGATGGCAGCACTCTTCCTACTCGCTATGGCTCGCCTCAGTTTGCTTTGCGTTTCACTGGAGGGTCGTATAAAGGTCAAGCCATTGATGCGATCCTTTCTATTGTTGATTGGACCTATGTTGAGGCGCGTGGTGGGTGGAGTAGCTACTGGATGATTAACGACCCCGACCATTTTTTTGAAAGCTTTCGCACGGGCATTTTCTACAACACAAGCTATACCAATGATTCTCGCTATCGTGGACTAAGCGAGCAGCCGTCACTGTCAAATATCAATCTGTATCTTGTTGGGCTTTCGGACGTAAGTATTGAGATCGAATTTGTTGAGGCAGGTACAAATAATCCTATTAGCGTACAGGGACATGCCACCGCTATTGATATTGACTGTGAACAAGGTCTGTCTTTTGGCTCTGGTATTGACAGTGTTGAGATTGCCGAGCGGTCGCTTGATCTTTCTCCAGATAGTGTTCCTTTTCTTGCGCCTAATCTATTACTGGGTACTGTTACGGCAGGTTCATATGCAGTGAGCGCCACCGATGACGATGGCTACTACAATCGCGCCTTGGTTGGTATGTATTTCACTACAGATATAAACACTCCCTATGCACTGAGCTTTCATAGTCCATGGACGGGAGAAAATAATGGGTGGCAGAATCCCAGTACGACAGCAATCTCGTTTTTTGCACTTACTCCTGAGTACATTGCAAATCCAAGCGTTATTGATATCGGAAGCGTTGCGAAAATAACCAGTGCTCAAGATTCGATCGAGGTCGGAGAGATCTTCACGTTTTCTTTGGAAGTCACAGTTCCGGTTGAAGGGTATACCTGTCGTATTGGATATCGATATCAAAACCTTGAATTTATTGATGTGCTTAACAAGCATCTGAGTCTGATTGATGGATCGGAGCGCTTCTTTATTGATGGCGTTGAGCAGGCAAACCTTCCAGCTGATGTTGCCTACCTTGATGGGTCAGGCGAGATGCACATACGTTTTGATGCTGATTATTTATCAGATATGGAACTTAACGGCCAAACACTTACTGTAAGTTTTGACGTGTACGCTCATGGGCGTCCCGCACCAGATGCAAGTGATCGTTCTGTGATTGTTAATACAGCTTCAGTGATTATTAACGGAGAAGAGCTTGAAACTAATACGGTATACGTTGAAATAATAGACAAAGAAATCCCAACAAAAACAGTCACGGTAACAAAGCGCATAGCGGCTGATGAGCTGTATCGCCAGCATGGCGATCCTGACTTCATCATGATTCTGACGGGCACCGATGAAGCTGGTGTGCAACACACCTATCATCGTCTAGTAACGTTTGCGGAAGATGCTGCACCCGCTGCTGATGGGTATTTATATACAAGTGTAGTTTTTGAAGATGTTCCGGTAGGTGTCTATGAACTTTCTGAACAAGATGCGCTTCGCTACAAGCTGGTATATATAGAAACAAACGGGATGATTCAAGGTGCTTCTGTTACATTTGATTTAGGTGTCCTTGAAACAGCATGGGCAACGCTTACGAATGAAAAGACATCGGTATATGGTGGCTCTGATGCAACAAGTGTTATTAACTGGTTTACGGTGAGCTCTGAGGCTGCGTAGATAAGTTGTATCAACACTGCTTGATGTACACTTGCCATCTAATTTCACAGCAACACAATGCATACTGCATGAGCTGAAGGCGCAGTTGGAGACTTACTCCGTATAAACCAAGCAAAGGGCAGACATATGAGCAACAAGGATATAAAGCGCATACTGGTTATCAATGGAGTCAACCTTGACATGTTAGGCACACGTGAGCCGGATATCTACGGCACTCAAACGCTTGCCGATTTGCAGCAATACGTGGAAGACTATGGGCGTGCTAAGGGTCTCATTATTTCGTTTTTTCACTCAAACTGCGAAGGCGGACTTATTAAATGTATTCATGAGGCAAGTAAAAATGCTGACGGTATTGTGTATAATCCCGGAGCGCACACGCATTATTCATACGCTTTGCGCGATGCAATTAGTGGTAGTACAGTTCCCTGTGTTGAAGTGCATCTTTCCGATATTGATGCACGCGAGCCTTTTCGACAGGTGTCGGTGATTGCACCGGCATGCGTTGCGCAGGTAAAAGGGCGCGGGGTGACAGGTTACTGTGATGCGATTGACATCTTGCTTGGCGGAGCGCATACGCCACTAGGCGAAGGATATGAGAAGCGCTATCCCAAAGCTCATATCATTGTTGGGGTATCTGATACTAAAGATGCAAACGGTGCTCTGTCCGCAAACGGCAGTATGGCTTCTGGATATGCAGAGATAAAACAGTCTACTATATCTAGCGAAAGTACAAGTTCGCCTAAAGCTGCAACAGATAATGCTGCATTGTTTGATGCGCAGATAGAGACAAGTGACCAGCAGCTGTCTGCTGCCGAGCTTGCTGGGATGCGCCTTGGTCGCATTCGTCAGGTTTTGACCGAGGAGGGTCTTGACGCTGCGTATCTGAGAGGCATTTCGACTATTCGCTGGGCAACAGCCTTTGATGGTGTCTTTGATTCTGAATCGGCACATGCTCTTGTGGTAACGCCTGATTGTGCCGTACTACAAACCGATTCTCGTTACCAGACAGCATGCAAGCTAGCAGCCGAAGGAACATCAATCATCATTGATACCGAGCAGGGAAGTCATCCTGAGCGTGCAGCGAAGCTGCTTGCTCGCATATATAAGAACAATGCGAGTACACAGAGTACGGGTGATCAGGCTCACAAGAATGATCATTGCGTCTTAGCTATCGAGTCAAGTATTACACTTTCTGAATTTCGCAAACTTGAGACCGCGTTTCCTCAAACTGAACTGCGTGAGACACAAGGACTGGTACTCTCGTTGCGTGAAATTAAAGATGCCGAAGAAGTGCGACGCATGAAAGCTGCTCAAGCTATCACCGATGCCGCTTTTGCTCACATTATTGATTTTATTCGGGTGGGTATGACCGAGCGTGAGATTCAGCTTGAACTTGAGTCATTCATGCTGCGTCACGGTGCTGAAGGCTTGGCATTTCCATCAATTGTTGCAACGGGTGCACATGGCGCCAATCCGCATGCCATTCCAGGAGAAGCTTGTTTGATGGCGGGCCAGTGTGTTGTGCTTGACTTTGGTGCGCGAGTGCAAGGTTATTGCGCGGATATGACACGAACGATCTTTTTGGGACAGCCCTCTGAAAAAATATACGCTGCTTATCAAGCAATTCGACGTGCGAATGAAGAGGTTGCCGCACTGCTTCGTCCTGGTGTTACGGGAGCCCAGGCGCACGAGTGTGCAGAACGTGTATTAGCCGAGGAGGGCTTTGCAGGCGCTATGGGACACGGATTAGGACACGCTGTGGGCATAGATGTTCATGAGACCCCACTACTTTCGCCGCGTAATACACAGCCACTGAAAGCCGGCAATGTAGTAACGATTGAGCCAGGTATCTATATTCCTGGCGAGTTTGGCATGCGTTTAGAAGACTTTGGCCTTGTTACTGAAAACGGTTTTGAGGTGTTTACACAATCAAGCCATGAGATGGTGATTTTATAGCTATTCGGCATTTTACAACTTGCGTATTTACAAGGCCTATGTGCTTCGAATAAGTACGTGTGATCGTTATACTGATAGAGTTGTAGAAATGAATTCGATGTTTACGAGCGTATTATGCTCGTAAGCTTCAAAAGGAGGATTTGATTAGGCAATGGCAGCAATTTCTACCGCCGATTTCCGTAATGGCATGTGTATTGATCACAATGGTAAAGCGTGTACGATTGTTGAATTTCAGCATGTGAAGCCTGGCAAGGGAGGCGCTTTTGTTCGTACGAAACTGAAAGATATTCGTACGGGACGCGTGGTTGAGTATACCTTTAATGCAGGCGCAAAATTTGAATCTATTCGCCTTGAGACGCGAAAGCTTCAATACTTGTACAAAGACGGTGATGATTTTAATTTCATGGATATGGAAAGCTATGAGCAGTCGTCGGTGCCTGCTAGTGTCGTGGGCGATGCAGCAAAGTGGCTTAAGGAAAACGATGAGGCGTCACTGTTGTATGCAGATGATGAGTTGGTGAGTATTGAGCCGAATATGTTTGTGGAACTTGAAGTAACGGCAACTGAGCCAGGCTTTAAGGGCAATACGGCAACGAATACGACAAAGCCGGCAACATTGGAAACAGGAACCACTATTCAGGTGCCAACCTTTGTGGAGATTGGCGATGTGTTGCAGATTGATACGCGTGATGGACGCTTCATCAAGCGCGTGTAGAAAATAGGTATCGGGTTTACGAGACGCGTTGTAAAGTACTACCTGGTTTCGCGTAACAGTTTAAGAATAGCCCATGCGCGCTGCTTATCATTGGATGTGGCGAGCATACTTTCGAAAGATTGAAATGCTACAGCAGTGCGCCCAAAGATACGTGAGCGAGTAAGGGGTACAACATCTGTACTGTATGTTTTGCTTAACGCGAGAGCGGCTGTTGCATCCGTTGCCACTAATACAAGAGGATCGCAACCTTCAATGAGCATGAATAGCTCATTTGATTCAAGAGGTGTACTTTTACTGTGCATCTCTTGAGTGTTATGAGGATGTAGCGTACAGAAACAACATGACGCTTCTCCAAAGCCAAGAGCGCATGCCGAACTTTCAAGTGCTGTGCGTGCTTCTATGCCAAGCGCATAGTTGCTCACAATACCAACCAGGCCACTTGAAGAACCCGTAAGGTGGCTTGAGAAGCGTACCCATGTGTTTTGTGCGTTTGACTCGTATATGGCGTATCCTTTCTGTAGATAATCCATGCAACCGCTCTATGGCCTTGCGAAGGGTTTTGGCTGTTGTATCGCCAAGTAACGCCAATCATGCTCACACATGCTAAATGATAGGTACATTTGAGTGGCTTGATGTAAGCAAAGGTATCTCTTTTGCTTGCCGCTTGCTTGCGACCCCACATTTTTCGTGCTACTAATACATCGTAACGTAACATTTGTGTCATTGTTGCAGGAGCAATCGTGGATGCGCGACTATCAACGTGATAATAGCAGCTATTCTATGCGCTCACCCATGACGGCACTAGGATGGCATTAAGACGAACCACAATGACATCAAAACAGAATCGAGACAATGCTATTAAGACAGGTTAGCAGCATTGAAGATAGAGCAGGTACTAAGCCAAAGCTGGAAGTAAATTTGGGATAGATCTTTCTGCTCGCATAAAGATCTGCAAAAGAAAGGGGACAGTGCCATGTGTACTAACGGAGTAAATACTCAACAGTTTGAGCAGATGATTACTCAAATTGACGATCATCTCAAGCTTGAGCGCCGTTGGGCTCATACTCTAGCTCATCAGGCGCAAGATGCTGGGTTTATTACAGTATCTGAGAAGCTGCATGCTGCACAAGCGCTTCTCGATGATGTGCGCGCTGTGCTTGATGAGGCAAAAGATTCCCTTGAAGATGAGGTACAAACCACAAGCGGTGTAACCGTCACACTTGTGTAGCATGGTCGCAGTCATGGGAAATGATCTTGTGCGATTTTCGGTGGCAATGCCTGAGGATTTGCTTGTTCAATTTGACAAGCTTGTTGCGCGTCGAGGACTTGCTAAGAATCGAAGCGAAGTGGTGCGTGATCTTGTGCGTGATGTGCTGGTAACTGATGCAAGTAGCGTACCGGGAACTGGGGTGCTCGGTACGCTTACGATCATCTTTGATCATCATGCAAGTGATCTGCAGGAAAAGTTGCACTGTATTCAACACGATTACCACAGAAGCATTGTGTCATCAATGCATATTCATATTGATGCCGATCTTTGTCTTGAGGTTATTATTTTGCGTGATGAAACAACACTTGTGCAGCATATTGCTGATCTCATCTTAGGAACAAAGGGTGTTAAAAATGGACGGCTCGTACTAACAGCAATCGATCAGGTATTTTAGGTTTTATGAGCTTTTAGGCTGATTATATACGTGACATTAACCGAGCGTTTGGAAGTGCTGCGTTTTATGCCACAAGCAGTTTTGAGAGGAAGAGCACATGGATGACACGGTCATGTTAGGTCATGGTAGTGGCGGCATGATGATGAAGCGCATCATTGACGAGATATTTTTTGCAGCATATGCAAGTGACGAGTTGTTAAGTGGGGACGATGCGGCGGTGATAACACTGCCTCAGACGGCAGGACGGCTAGCATATTCCACCGATAGTTTTGTAGTGACACCGCAATTTTTTCCGGGTGGTGATATTGGTCGGCTTGCGGTGTGTGGCACAGTTAATGATGTTGCCACCAGTGGCGCAACGCCCCTTTGTCTAAGTTGTAGTTTTATTCTAGAAGAGGGCTTTCCCTTAGATGATCTGCGTCGCATTTGTGCGTCGATGACTGATGCGGCTCGTGAAGCGAAGGTAAAAATTGTTACAGGTGATACAAAGGTAGTTAATCGTGGGCATGGTGATGGTGTCTATATCACGACAAGTGGCATTGGTGTGCTTGCACCCAATATCAATTTAGGTGGCGCACACATTGAAGTAGGTGATGCTGTGCTCGTAAGTGGTACTCTGGGTGATCATGGTATTACTATCATGAGCTGCCGTGAGAATCTTGGATTTGCAGCTAATATTGAAAGCGATGTAGCGCCACTTAATCACCTGATCGCTGATGTATTGGCAGCTGCTCCCCATACGCGCTGCTTTCGTGATCCAACGCGTGGTGGTCTTGCGTCGACCGTAAATGAGTTCGCGCAGCAAGCAAAAGTTGACATTGTTATCGATGAGATAGCCGTGCCGGTAAAAGACGTTGTGCGCGGTGCTTGTGACATGCTGGGCTATGACGTGCTTCAGGTTGCTAATGAAGGCAAGATGGTGTGCGTGGTTGCTGAGGCTGAAGCGGATGCTGCACTTGAAGCCATGAAACGCAGCCCGTATGGTTGTTATGCTGCACGTATTGGTACGGTATGTGAGACAAAGTCCGAGCGAGAACCAAAGGCTTTTTTGCGTACTGTTCTTGGCGAGATGCGCATTCTTGATATGTTAGTTGGCGAGCAGCTCCCTCGCATCTGTTAAAGGTACGTTTTGCGTAACTGATACGTATTATCTGAATAGCACTTTTGACAGGCTTGTGCTCGGTTGTAAACATGCGAGAAAAATCATTTTAGGCGTATGGGTAGATGTAGACAAATCGTGCGTTTCTGCCTTGATTATGCGCAGAGTAAGTTCTCAAAATTCACATCCCTAGGTGACTTTACAATGCCGCTTACCGATAATTAGCTCACATATTTCAACAAAATAAGCACATATAGCTAGGTCAGTGACTGTCAGCGATTCTACGTATGCTACTG